>NZ_JBSFYW010000074.1:0-36484 GCF_053599975.1 Streptomyces sp. NPDC005141
GGGGACTCGACGGTCTCCAACTGGAGCGCGAAGTATCTGAAGGACGTGCTGGGCAGTTCGGAGCAGCTGTCGACCGTTCCGTACGACGTCGGTTCCGAGCCACTTTCGTGTGCGGTGCGAAACCACAGTCCGCACCAACGCTGCTGACAGGTCGGTTCCCTACCGTCCGGCGCATGACTGAGATTCAAGGACCCGCACACAAACGGAACATGACCCGGCGCAAGGTCGTCATCGCAGGTGGAGCGGCCGTGGCGGCCGTGGGCGTGGGCGGCGGTATCGCCGTGACCGCGTCCGCGGACGAGGTCACGACCGGCACCGCGGCGGCCACGTCGGGCGCGGAGACCTGCTACACGCTGACCTCGGAGACCACCGAGGGTCCGTATTACATCGACGCGGACAAGCTCCGCCGGGACATCACCGAGGACCAGGAGGGCATCCCCCTGACCCTCAAGCTCAAGGTGATCGACGCGGAGACCTGCAAGCCGGTCAGGAACGCCGCGGTGGACATCTGGCACTGCACGGCGCTGGGCGTGTACTCGGGCTACGAGGCGATGAGCAACGGCGGTGGCGGCGGCGCTCCGTCGGGCGGTCCCACGGATGCCCCGTCCGGCACCCCCTCGGGCACGCCGACCGGCGAACCTCCGTCCGGCGGGCCCTCCGGAGGCACCGGTGGCGGGCATTCCGAGCCCACCGACGACGAGCGGTATCTGCGCGGCACCTGGAAGACCGACAAGCACGGCTACGTCACCTTCAGGACGGTGTTCCCCGGCTGGTACCAGGGCCGCTGTGTCCACATCCATGTGAAGGTCCATGTGGACGGCACGTGGACCGATGCGGGCTACGAGGGCGGCCACACCTGCCACACGGGTCAGCTCTTCTTCGACGAGAAGTCGGTCCTGGCGTCGGCGGTGGTCTCCCCGTACTCCACGAACACCACCACCCGCACGACGCTGGACGAGGACACGATCTACCCGGACAACGGTCACGAGGGCGGGCTCCTGTACCTCTCGTACAACAAGAAGCACATCGGCAAGGGAGTCCACGCCCACCTGACGATGGGCGTCGCCCCGGACGAGACCCACGACAGCACGGACACCCAGCCGAACGCGTCGGCCTCGGCGTCGTAGCCCCGCCTTTCGGGGGACTCCCCGACCTCCAGGGCCCGGAACACCACTGGTTCCGGGCCCTTCTTGCCGAGGGCCCGGATCGCCCCGCTCCGGGGTGCCCGCGGGAGTTCACGCCGAGGTGGTCAGTTCGCACCAGATGAACTTGCCCGCGCTCCCGGGGCCTTGGGCTCCACCGAGCCGGTACCAGCCCCAGTCGTCCGCGCATCCCTGTACGAGGGTGAGGCCGCGTCCGGATTCGCCCAGCGCCCCTGGCGGAGCGAGGGCCGGCGGGGTGGCGTCCCCGTCCCACACGCCGATGCGGAGCACTCCGCGGGCCCAGCGGAGACGTATGGCCGCGGGGCCCTCGGTGTGCTGCACGGCGTTGGTGACCAGCTCGGTCGCGACGAGTTCGGCCACCTCCGCGAGATGCGGCAGGCCGTGCAGGGTGAGGATCAGGCGGAGGGCGCGGCGGCAGATCGTGACGGCCCGGGGGTCGTTGGGGACGGACACGGTGTACTCCCAGCGGTCGTCATCGGGTTCGCCGGTTTCGGGCATGCGGGACTCCTGGTCAGGGAGGGGGCGGCGGTCGCCGGGCGGTGGCAGTGTCGCCGCCGCCGTGGCAGGGCGGGGCGGTGCGCTTCCGGGGTCCCGGGGTTCCGCAGAGTGTGCGTCGCGTCACCGACGGTAGAGGAGAAATTTCTCCCCGTGCAAGCCGTTCGCGTAACCTGACACCCGAACGGGGTCCCAACCAGGGGCCTGAGCAGTGCCGTTGAGGAGATGAGCCGCATGGCTCCGAGGAGTCAGCCCACCGCGCGTCAGATTCGGTTGGGTGCCGAGTTGCGCAAGCTGCGGGACGCTGCCGGGTTGTCAGCCCGCGAGGCCGCGCGACTCCTGTCGTCCACATCTGCGCAGATGAGCCAGGTCGAGTCCGGGCTGTCAGGGGTCAGTGAGGAGCGTGTGCGACGGCTCGCAGCGCTCTACGCCTGTGCGGACGTGGAGTTGATCGGCACGCTGGTGACCATGGCGACGGATCGGACCCGCGGTTGGTGGGAGGAGTTTCGCGGTGTACTGCCACCGGGCTTCCTGGACCTGTCCGAGCTTGAGCATCATGCGCGCTTCATGGAGGTGATCTCTACTGCGCATGTGCCGGGCATGCTCCAGACGGAGGCGTACGCCCGAGCTGTATTTGCCTACATGGTGCCGGAGTTGCCTCCGAGTGAGCTGGCGCCGAGGATCGCCCACCGTATGCGCAGGCGGGTGGCCATCGAACGGGACGGGGCGGTTTCGTACGAGGCGATCCTGCACGAGTCCGTGCTCCGGACGCGCGTGGCCGACCGGATTGCGGCGCGGGCCCAGTTGGAGGAGATTCTGCGGCAGTCGGAGCGGTCGAACGTGACGATCCGCGTTGTCCCGTTCGACGTCGACGGATTCGCCGGTGCCAATGCGTCCATGCTGTACGCCGGTGGCCCCGTGCCCCAGTTGGACACCGCGAAGCGAGACGCGCCGCACGGGGGCCCGTTCCTGGACGCCCAGTCTCAGTTGGCTCGGTTCCGAACGCTCTTTCGTAAGGTGGAATCGGCGTCGCTCGACCCTGCGAAGTCGCGGGACTTTCTTCACCGCATGACGAAGGAGCTGTAAGAGCGTGATCCAGTGGCAGAAGTCCTCCTACTCCGGAGGCGGGGATGGCGACGAGTGCGTGGAAGTCGCCCTGCAAGAGGACACGGTGCTGCTCCGCGAGAGCGATGATCCGGAACGAATACTTGCTGTCACCCCGCAGGGGCTGGCCGCGCTTCTGGGTCGGCTTCGGGGGGACCGCCCAGGGTGATCACCGCGGGGTGGCTGCCGAGGGGCCGGGCGTTCCCCCGCCCGTACCGGCGCAGGCGGGGATCCCCCATCCGGTCAGCGCCAGCCACCAGCAGCCACCGGGCCACGCCGGGAAGGAAGGTCGACTCAGGTGTCGTACGTGCCGTCCCACGGCTCGGAGAAGCCGAGGCGGTCCGGGTACAGCTCGGCCCAGGCCTCGCCCTCGTCCAGGCCGGTCAGCAGGCCGAACAGCACGCCGTCGACGGTGAGCTGGAACGGCCGTATCGCGATGTCCGTGTACGAGCGCCGGGGCAGGCTGCGCAGCAGCTTCGCCAGGTGGACGCGGGCACGTGAGAGCACCGAGTTGTCGCCGTACGGGTCTCGTTGCTGCTCGGCCCAGGTACCGGCGCACCAGACCTCCGAGTCGCGGTAGCGGCCCTCGGAGTCGAAGGTGTGGAGCACTGTGTACAGACGTTTGTGCTCTTCCCAGCCGTCGTCGGGACGGAACCCTTCGGGGAAGGCGTACGTGATCGACGCCAGGAACTGACCGTCCGCGTACCGGCCGATTGTCTCGGTGCGGTGCTTCGGTTCGTAGGCGATCGGAATGACCTCGGGGACTGCCATGGCGGAAACCATACGGGTGATCGAGCACCTTGTGGAGCCGGGGTCCACTCCGGATCCGCGGGACCGGACAGAGGGTGGTTCTCCCGGCTCGTCGCCGGCTCTTCGCCGCGTCGCCGGCAGGCCCGCACGGGGCCCTCACCAGGCCTCCAGCCGGTCTCCGGTGCCTCGTCGGCGGCCTCGGCGGGCGCGGCCCGGATGCGTCGAAGAGGGGCACGGGACGCGTGGTCCCGCGCCCCTCTTCAGATGGTGAACCTCAGGCGCGGAGCCTCAGGAGAGTGACCGGTATCCGCTCCAGCCGGTGGCGATCTTCGTACGCGAACCGAACGATCCCTTGCCGTCCCCGCTGTTGCGGTACAGGTTGCCGCTGCTGTCACGGCAGACCAGGTCGACCCTGCCGTCGTCGGTGATGTCACCGACGCCGACGACCGCGTTGTAGGAGCTGCCCCAGTCGGCGAACACCTTCACGCGGGCGGCGAAGGTTCCGTCGCCCTTGCCGTTGTAGCGGTAGAGGGTGTTGGACGTGTCCTGGGCGAGCAGGTCGCCGATGCCGTCGCCGTTGAGATCACCGGCTCCGACGATCTTCTTGTAGCTCTTCCAGCTGTCGTAGAGCTTCACACGGGCGGACAGCGTGCCCGTGCCCGTCCCCTTGTAGAGGTAGACGGTCCCGCTGGACGCGACGCGCGCGATCAGGTCGGGGCGGCCGTCACCGCTCACGTCGCCGGGCGAGGTCAGGACGTCGTACTGCGTCCAGCCGCTCGTCGCGAGCGTGGTGTACGACGTCGTCGGTCTGACGGCGGCGTTGCAGCCCGGCTTGTAGAGGCGAAGGGCGCCGCTGCTCAGCCGTACGAGCACGTCGTTGCAGCGGTCGCCGTTCATGTCGCCGAAGGGGATCACCTTGACGGAGGTGGACCAGCCGGTGCCGGTGGTCTTGCTGCCGAACTTGCCCGTTCCCGTGCCCTGCTGGACGGTGAGACCGCCGGAGGAGTTGAGGGTGAGCAGGTCACCGCGGCCGTCCGGGCCGTCGACACTGCCGAAGTCGTGGCGTACGGCGGCTCCCTCGGAGAGGAAGCCCTTGCCGGTGGCCACCGTGGTCGCGGTGGAGGTGCCGGTGCCGGTCGCCTTCAGGGTCCAGGCGAAGTGGCCGTTGGGGAAGTGACTCCCGCCCGCCGTCTTGCCGTTCCAGTTCACGGACATCCGGGCGGAGACCGCGCCGCCGGTGATCGTGCGGGTAGCCCTGCCGGTCGCGCCGCTCTGCTCCGAGGTGAAGGTCAGTGACCAGGAGGTGACCGGCCGGGAGAGCTGCCAGTCTCCGGTCCAGGCGGTGGAGGCACCCGGCTCGACATAGCTGCCGGCCTCGCTCCGGAAGGCGGTCGCGGCGGACGGCGCGATCCCCGTGGTGGCGACGTGCGTCTGCTCGAACGTGTCGATCCAGGCGACCAGACCCGTGTACTCGTCCACGGTCCAGCGGTAGCGCCGGTCGGCGGCCAGGCCGCTGTCGGCGACCCCGGAGGCGGTCACGCGGGTGGTACCGGTGGCCGCCTCGGTCAGGATCAGCTGGTCGGTCGTGTGGTCGTGGCGGAGGGTGAAGCCGTCACCGAGGAGCACGTCACCGGGGGCGACCGAGCGGGACGTACCCGCCTTGGTGTCGTACACGCCCGCCGAGTTCGTGCCGCACGACCAGTAGACCCAGCGGCCCGCCGCCTGGAGTTCGCTCGGCACACATCCGAGGCCCGGAACCGTCACTGTGGCGAGGGTCTTCTCCTCGGTCAGGCTGTACGAGGTGAGCTTGCCGGTGGTGGAGGCGCTCCACAGGGTCGAGCCGTTCAGGGCGGCGGCGCGGACCGAGCGCTTCAGCTGCTGGCCCTGGCCGAACTCGCCGACGTACTGCATCGGCGTCGAGCCGCCGGAGTTGTAGACGGCGTAGTCGTCGGAGACATCGACGATCGTGCCGCCCGCGGTGCGGAATTCCAGGGGGTTGTAGCCGATCGTGACGAGCCGGTCCGCGTTTGGCAGGCCGCTGCCGCCCTCGTCGCCATCGCTGAACGTTTCCAGGTAGACGTCCCTGGGCCCGTTGCCGTAGTTGCCCCACATCGCCGAGCAGGTGGTGCCGGCGTACGGGCACTTGGGCCTGATGGAGCCGCTCTCCGTGGCCGGTGTCGCGGTCAACTGGCCCCCGACGCTTTCGATGGTGCGCCACGAGGAGGTGTCGGAGGTACTGCCGGGGTTGTCCTCCGCCACCCGCAGACTGCCCCGGCTGAGCGCCAGGCCCGTCTTCGCGTTCTCCGTCGCCGGGATCTGTGCGAGCTGCTCCAGGCCGGGCGTGCCGTCCGCGGCCTCGGTGAAGCGCCGCACCCACCAGTCGCTCGCGGCGCTGCCGCCGGTGACGAGGGCGGCGTCGCCGGACGCTCGGAGCACGTACGCCCCCGCCTTGGCCGCCAGGGTGCGTGAGGAGCCGTCCTTCAGGGAGACGGCCCGCAGCTCGCTGGTGCCGGTGCCGGTGTGCAGCGGGAGCAGCAGCCAGTCGCCGGAGAGCACCGGGGCACCGTCGAGCTGGGCACCGGGCGAGGGCAGGTCGATCACCTGCTCGTCGGCTTCGGGGTCCGTGCGGGGCTTGGCGTGCAGGTCGCCGCCGGCTGCGTCGTACCAGCCGATCCGGTCGTCACTGAGGACGGTGTACGGCCGTGCGTCCAAGCCGGAGAAGACCTTGGTGGCGGTGGCCGTCGCCAGGTCGAGGTAGTACAGGTAGCTGTCGACCTTGAACAGCACGCCGTGCGCGTCGGCGGCCGTGACCGCGCCCGAGGTGATCCGCATCCAGTCGGGCGTGATGGCGCGGGAGCGCCAGGCGCCGTCGACGAGGTCGTGCACCGACCTCTCGGTGAGGACCGTCCGTCCGGCGAGCCCCCGGTACGCCTCGTCCGAGGTGAACGACGTCGTCTTCCGGGTCGCCGGGTCCCACAGGGCTACGGAGCCGGCCGACGGCAGCGCTACCAGGTCGGCGTCGCTGCCGTACCAGGCGGTCGGACAGGTCGACGAGCCGATGCTCGCGCAGGCAACCGACGGCGTGTACACGCCGTCGGCGGTTCTGACGACCGTGCTGGTGCCGTCGGCGTAGTCCGTCCACAGCAGCCCGGTGATGCCGGTCTGCCGGTGCAGGAAGCCGCTCGCGCCGGCCACCAGCGGGCGGTCGGCGCGTGGTTGTGTGCCGACGGGGTCGGTCAGGGTGATCTCGGAGGTGGACCCGGCCGGTGCGGCCGGGTCCGCCGAGGCGCCGTTCTGCGGCAGAACGGCGATGGTGGCGGCCGCCACGGCGACCGCTATGGATGAGACGGCCGCGGCAAGGCCGCGCCGTCTCGGGGCGTGTCTGCCCACGTGAACTGTCCCTCCCCGCGAGGGCCCCCGCCCTCGCACAAGTGCGCGGACTTTACCAGGGCTTGACCGGGGTCCTGGCGGGGAGGGTGCCGTTTCGCCGCGGGTGAGCCGGGTCGGGCCCTCCCGCGGGGCGGCGCTACTTCGCCACGTACTGGGTGAGGATCGCCTGGACCTCGTAGATGTCGACGCCCTTGGTGAAGGTCTTCTCGATCGGGAGCGCGGTGCCCGAGACCCAGATCTTCAGCTCGGCGTCGAGGTCGAAGGTGCCGGCGGTCTCCACCGCGAAGTGGGTGATGCTGCGGTAGGGGACCGAGTGGTACTCCACCTTCTTGCCGGTGATGCCCTGCTTGTCGACCAGGATGAGACGGCGGTCGGTGAACAGGATGGTGTCGCGTATCAGTTGGTACGCCGCGTGGACCTGCTCGTTCTGGCCCAGGAGACGGGCGAAGTCCCCCTGCGCCGTAGCAGGGTCGATGGTGTGCGCGTTTCCGAAGAGCGCCATGGATGAACCCCCCACTCGGTGGACTCGTCTGCCCACTCGTGTCCCAGGAAGCCAACGGCTTCACATGATCATCACAAAGGTATACCGCCCGGACGAGGGCGCACAGAGGACGAGGAAGTTCCGCTCCCGGCGTGCGAAAGAGCCCGGGAACGGTTCGTTCGTTCCCGGGCTCCTGCCTACCGGCCGCCGTTACTCCGGCGAGCCGCCGAAACGCTCCTTGTACGACGCCAGGTCCTCGTCCGTGATCTTGGCGAAGAGGACCGGGGGAACGGTGAAGGGGGTGCCGGAGGGAAGGAAGCTCAGGGCGCGGGCCTCGTCCGGTGTCACCCAGGTCGCCGTGTCGTCCGCCAGGGCGAACGCCGAACGCATCGCGCGGGCGGACGCCGGGATGAAGGGCTCCGAGACCACCGAGTAGAGGTGGATCAGGTTCATCGCCGTGCGGAGTGTCAGCGCCGCGCCCTCGGGGCTGGTCTTGATCTCCAGCCAGGGGGCCTTCTCCTCCAGATAGGAGTTGCCGGCCGACCACAGGGCGCGCAGCGCGGCGGCCGCCTTGCGGTACTGGAGAGCCTCCATCTGGGTCTCGTACTCCGCGAGCAGACCCGCGATCTCCTCGCCCAGCTTCGCCTCGGCCTCGCCGGCCTCCGAGCCCGCCGGGACCTCCTCGCCGAAGCGCTTCTTGGAGAAGGACAGGACGCGGTTGACGAAGTTGCCGAGGGTGTCGGCCAGGTCCTTGTTGACCGTGGCCGTGAAGTGCTCCCAGGTGAACGACGAGTCGTCCGACTCGGGGGCGTTGGCGATGAGGAAGTAGCGCCAGTAGTCGGCGGGCAGGATGTCCAGGGCGTGGTCCGTGAAGACGCCGCGCTTCTGGGACGTGGAGAACTTCCCACCGTAGTACGTCAGCCAGTTGAAGGCCTTGACGTAGTCGACCTTCTTCCACGGCTCGCGCACGCCCAGCTCGGTGGCCGGGAACATGACCGTGTGGAAGGGCACGTTGTCCTTCGCCATGAACTGCGTGTAGCGGACCGGGTTCTCGCCGGAGTCCGCGTCGTACCACCAGGACTTCCAGTCGCGGTTCTCCGGGTCCTGGTCGGACCACTCCTTCGTCGCGCCGATGTACTCGATCGGGGCGTCGAACCAGACGTAGAAGACCTTGCCCTCCGCGGCCAGCTCCGGCCAGGTGTCGGCCGGGACCGGGACGCCCCAGTCCAGGTCACGGGTGATCGCGCGGTCGTGCAGGCCCTCGGTCAGCCACTTGCGGGCGATGGAGGAGGCGAGCTGCGGCCACTCGGACTCGTGGCGGGCCACCCACTCCTCGACCTCGTGCTGGAGCTTCGACTGGAGGAGGAAGAGGTGCTTCGTCTCGCGGACCTCCAGGTCCGTCGAGCCGGAGATCGCCGAACGCGGGTTGATCAGGTCCGTGGGGTCGAGCACGCGCGTGCAGTTCTCGCACTGGTCGCCGCGGGCCTTGTCGTAACCGCAGTGCGGGCAGGTGCCCTCGACATAGCGGTCCGGCAGGAAACGGCCGTCGGCGGGCGAGTACACCTGGCGGATCGCGCGCTCCTCGATGAAGCCGTTCTCGTTCAGGCGGCGCGCGAAGTGCTGGGTGATCTCACGGTTCTCCGGGCTGGAGCTGCGGCCGAAGTAGTCGAAGGCCAGCTCGAAGCCGTCGTACACGGCCTTCTGCGCGTCGTGCGCCTGCGCGCAGAACTCGTCGACCGGTACACCGCGCTCCTTGGCCGCCAGCTCGGCGGGGGTGCCGTGCTCGTCCGTCGCGCAGATGTACAGGACGTCGTGGCCGCGCTGGCGGAGGTACCGGGAGTACACGTCCGCCGGGAGCATGGACCCCACCATGTTGCCCAGGTGCTTGATCCCGTTGATGTACGGAAGGGCGCTGGTGATGAGGTGTCGAGCCATCGCGGGCTGCTCCCAGGTCGCTACGTGGGGCGACGATCGCGTCGGTTTCGCTGTCGGCGGGTCGTCGTCGGTGAACCTTGAAATCGTAGCCGACATGGGTGGGCCGCCCGCCTCCCGTTTTAAGGGGTGGGAAGGGGCGGCCCGGTGGTGCGGGGGCGTCCGGGGATTACGGGCGCCAGTTCTCCAGAACGCCGTCGTAGACCTCGACGTCCGTCAGTTCGCGCGGGGACGGGCCCGCGTGGAAGAAGGCCGTGTTCCCGGTCTTCAGCCGGCGGAGGTAGTCGAAGGCCTTGTTGTCGTGCTCGCCGAAGGCGACGAAGGAGAAGAAGACGCCCGGGTGGTCCTTCGCCGCGTCCGTGAGGGACTGGGTGGCGGGGGTCTTGGCGTCGGGGGCGCCGTCCGTCTGGAAGATCACCAGGGCCGGGTCGGTGGTGTCCGACTTCTGGTAATGGGTGACGACTTCCTCCACCGCGGCGTGGTAGCTCGTACGGCCCATGCGGCCGAGGCCGGCGTGCAGGTCGTCGACCTTGTTCTCGTGCTCGGTGAGCGTGAGAGCGCCGGTGCCGTCCAGCTCCGTGGAGAAGAAGACGACGTGGACGGTCGCGTTCGTGTCCAGGTGGGCGGCGAGGGCCAGGGCCTGCTCGCCGAGGGCCTGTGCGGAGCCGTCCTTGTAGTACGCGCGCATGGACGCGGAGCGGTCGAGGACGAGGTAGATCTTGGCACGGGTGCCGGTGAGGTCCCGCTTCTGGAGCGCGGTACCCGCTTCGTTGTACGCCGTCACCAGGGCCGGGGCCTCGGACTTGACCCGCGTCTGCGGGACGGCGGGGGCGCCCGGGGTCACCTCGGCCTCGGCCTCGGCGTCCTCGTTCCCACCCGCACCACCCGTGCCGCTCTCGACCTCGGGTGCGGGTGCCACCTGTGGGGCCTCGCCGCCGTCGGCGGCCGCGGGCTCGTCCACCTGCGCGGCCACGGGGGTGACCTCCTCGGCGACGACCGGCTCCGTCTCGACGACAGGCTCCGCCACGGCGGGCTCGGGCTCGACGATCGCCTCGGTCTCCGCCACGGCGGGCTCGGGCTCGACGACCGGCTCGGCCTCGGCCACGGGCTCCGGCTCGGCTTCCGTCTCGGCGACGGGCTCCGTCTCGGCGACGGGCTCCGCCTCTACGACGGGCTCCGCCTCCACGACCGGTTCGGCCTCGGGCTCGGCAACGGCCTCGGGCTCGGCCTCTACGACTGCTTCCGCCTCGACCGCGGCGGGCTCGGGCTCGACCGTCGGCTCGGCCGCAGCGGCGGCAACCGGCTCGGCCTCCGTCTCGGCGGCGGGCTCAGCCTCCGCCTCGGCGACCGGCTCGGCTTCGGCGACCGGCTCGGCTTCCACCGTGGCGACCGGCTCCGCCTCGGCGGCGGGCTCGGCCTCCGCCTCGGCGACCGGATCCGCCTCCACGGCGGGCTCGGGCTCGGCCTCGGCCACCGGATCCGCCGCGGGTTCCGCTTCCGGCTTCGCCTCCGCGGGCGTTTCCGGGGTCTCTTCCGTCGGCTGTTCTGCCGTGGGGGTCCCCTCCGAAGCGGGGGACGAGGTCTGCTTCGGCACCGTCACGTTGTCGAAGGCGGCCGAAACCAGCTCGTCGACCACGGAGGGCTGGGGCTCGGAGGAGGGAGCCGGAATCTTCGGCTCGGCCTCCGTCACCCGGGCGGAGGCCGGCTCGGCCTCCGGGGACGGTGCCGGCTCCGTGGCGGGAGCCGGGACCGTCGGAGTCGACGTTGCCTCTCGCGAGGTCTCCACGTCGGCGTCACGACCCTTGCGTGAGCGGCCGAACGCATTCCGCAGGAGAGTGAGAATGCCCATGTGCGCAACCCTTCGCGTGAGTTGATCCCGTCAATCCCTGGCCAGGACGGACACGTAAGGTTAGCGGCCACAGATGGTGATCTTCGGCAGGGGCGGCACACCGCTCCGGCAGGGGCGGCACCCCGCCGAGCTGGCACGTCAACACCCGTACAGCTCCTGCGGGTTCACTCCCTGTTCACCGGAGCGCAGGGTTCCTGCATGCACCTCCCCCTAGCGTCACGCTGACATCAAGGGATCGCAAAGGGAGAGCAAAGTGCGTCGAACGCTGCCGTTGATCGGAACGCCCGGATCGCATCCGGGCGGCCGGTCCGCCATGACCTGCCGGTTCCGCTGTGGTGACGCCTGCTTCCACGAGGTGCCCAACACCAGCGACAACGCCTACGTCGGCGATGTCATCGCCGGTGCGCTCAGCCGTCGTTCGATGATGCGGGCCGCGGCCGTCGTGACGGTGGCCTCGGCGACGGGTGCCGCGGTCCTCGGTGCCGGTGCCACGGAGGCGCGGGCTCAGGGCGGGCCGCAGGGGCAGCCGGTGAGCGGCGCGGCGCACCAGGGCGGCCGGGGGGCGCGAGGACTGCGCTTCGCGCCGGTCGCGCCCAACACCACTGATGCCGTGGTCGTTCCGGACGGATACGGACAGAACATCGTCATCCGCTGGGGCGAGCCCATCCTGCGCGGCGCCCCCGCCTTCGACCCCGAGAAGCAGAGCGCCGCGGCCCAGGAGGGCCAGTTCGGCTACAACAACGACTTCCTCGCGCTGCTCCCGCTGCCCGGTGAGCGCGGCCGGCAGCTCCTCGTCGCCAACCACGAGTACACCGACGAGATCCTGATGTTCCGCGGCTACGACGCCGCCAGCCCGACCCGCGGGCAGGTCGAGGTCGCCTGGGCGGCGCACGGGCTGTCCGCCGTCGTCGTGGAGGAGGACCGCAGGACGGGCAGGCTCACCGCCGTCCCCCGGCACCACCTCAACCGCCGGGTCACCGCCACCACCGAGTTCCGCCTCACCGGGCCCGCCGCGGGGTCGCCCCTGCTCCGCACGTCCGCCGACCCGACCGGCCGCAAGGTCCTCGGCACGCTCAACAACTGTTCCGGCGGCACCACTCCCTGGGGCACCACGCTGCACGGCGAGGAGAACTTCAACCAGTACTTCGCCAACAGCAGCCGCCCCACCGACCAGCGGTACGGCATCGGAACCGGCGCCACCGAGCGCAAATGGGAACGTTTCGACAAACGGTTCGACGTCGCCCAGGAGCCCAACGAGGTCCACCGGTTCGGATACGTCGTCGAGTTCGACCCGTACGACCCGGCCTCCACGCCCCGCAAGCACACCGCGCTCGGCCGCTTCAAGCACGAGGCCGCCACCGTCCGGCTCACCGACGACGGCCGTCCGGTCGTCTACACCGGTGACGACGAGCGCTTCGACTACTTCTACAAGTTCGTCGGCAGCAAGCGGATGAGGCACGGCTCCTCCCGCGGTGCCCGCGAGCACAACCTCTCCCTGCTCGACGAGGGCACGCTGTACGTCGCCCGGCTCACCGGCGACTCCCCGGCCTCCGACATCGACGGCACCGGAAAGCTCCCGGCCGACGGCGAGTTCGACGGCTCCGGCGAGTGGATCCCGCTGGCCACCGCCACCGCCCACGGCGCCGTCTCGCACGTGGACGGGATGACGGCGGACGAGGTCTTCGTCTTCACCCGGCTCGCCGGTGACAAGGCCGGCGCGACCAAGATGGACCGGCCCGAGGACATCCAGCCCTCGCCGCACACCGGCAAGGTCTATGTCGTCCTCACCAACAACACCAACCGCGGCAAGGCCGGCCTCGCCGCCGCCGACGAGGCCAACCCGCGCAACGCCAACAAGCACGGCCACATCCTGGAGCTCACGGAGCGCCGGGGCCGTGCGGAGGCGACCGCCTTCGCCTGGTCGCTGTTCCTCGTCGCGGGCGATCCGGCCGACCCGTCCACCTACTTCGCGGGCTTCCCGAAGGACAGGGTCAGTCCGATCTCCTGCCCGGACAACGTGGCCTTCGACCCGCACGGCAACCTGTGGATCTCCACCGACGGCAATCAGCTCGGCTCGCACGACGGGCTCTTCGGTGTCGCCACGCGCGGCGAGCGGCGCGGTGAGCTGAAGCAGTTCCTGACCGTGCCGACCGGTGCGGAGACCTGCGGTCCGCTCGTCCAGGACCGGCGCGTGATCGTCGCCGTCCAGCACCCGGGCGAGATCGACGGCGCGTCCGTCGAGAAGCCGGCGAGTGCCTGGCCCGACGGTCCCGGGAAGATCGTCCGGCCCGCGGTCGTCGCCGTGTGGCGCACGGACGGCCACGACGTGGGGATCTGACGCCCGGCGCCGGGACGCCCGGCGCCGCGAGGAAGGGACGGCGGTCAGTGCGGTGAGGCGATCGCTCTGGCCGCCGCGACCTCCTGCCGTACCGGTTCGAGCACGCTGCCCGAGGGGCCGGTGAGGTCACTGCGGACGGCGACGAGCACATCCGTCTCGCGCAGTCCCTCGGACAGCTCCCGCAGCTGGAGCACGATGGTGGAGATCTCGACCGACGACGGCTCGGCCGCGCCCTGTTTCACGCGGACCCGGGCGGCGGTCGTCGCGTCCACGATCCGTTCGACGGCGACGACGAGCGGCATCCAGGCGGCGGCGCGGCGCCCGTTGGGCGGCGGTTCGGTCAGGGCGCGCTGGAACTCCGTACGGATGGAGGAGAGGTCGCGGTACAGACGGCGCCGGCTGCGGGCGCGGGCCGCGGGTTCGGCGGCGTCCCCGAAGGCCAGCCCGACATAGCCGGCGGTGTCGGCGACCGCGTCCGCGAGCCGGTCGCCGACCCGGGCGTGCCAGCTCTCCGGCCAGAGGAGGTACCCGGCCACCAGGGCGATCGCGCAGCCGATGAGGGAGTCGACGAGGCGGGGCACGATGAGCCCGGTGCCCTGGTGGTTGAGGTTGTCGGACAGCAGCAGGATCACCGGGGTGATGGCGGCGGTCTGATAGCCGTAGCCGCGGGGGGTCAGGGCCGGGATGAGCGGGGCGAGCAGCATCATCACGGGCACGTCCCACCAGCCGCGCGGCACCACGGTCAGTACGGCCGCCGCGACCACCAGACCGGCGACCGTGCCGAGCGCGCGCAGCAGCGCCCGGGAGAAGACGGAGCCGTAGTCGGGCTTCATGACGAACGTGATCGTGAGCGCGACCCAGTAGGAGCGCGGCACCGCGACGGTCGAGACCAGCACCTGGCCGAGGCCGATGCACAGGGCGAGGCGGGTGCCGTAGCGCCAGGAGGCGGCGGACAGCAGGACGTTGCGGGTGGCGCGGGCGGCGCGGACGCGGAGCGCGGCGGGCCGGCCGAGGCGGTCGTCGAGGGCGCGCGCGTCGGGCGACCGGTCCGTGACGACACCGGAGGCGTGCCGCAGGGCGTGGTCGACGGCGCGCGCGGTCTCGTCGGCAGGGGTGGGCAGGCGCAGTTCCAGGGGGCCGGTGTCACCGGTCTCGACGGCCTCGGCGAGCCGGCGTACGGCGGCGGGGATCTCGGCGGGCAGCGGCTCGCCCCGCTGGTGGGCCGCGGGGGCGGCCTCCACGACCGGGGTGACGGCGTTGAGCTGGGCGAGCAGCCGGACGAGGTCGGGGCTGCGGCCGTGGTGGAAGGCGCGCCGGGCGAGGACGAGGTCGTACGACTCGTTCAGGGACTGGGTGACGGCGAGGCGGAGGCGGTCGTAGTCGTCGGTGCCGCTCGCGGCGAGCAGGTCCGCGACCGTGCGGTAGGTGCTCGCGACGGCGGACCGTTCCGGCACTCCCGAGCGCAGTGGCCAGGCGAGCAGGGTCAGCGCGAGGACGAGGAGTCCGCCGCCGGACATCAGCAGCGGGGCGAGCCACCAGGCGCCGGGCAGCGGAAGTCCGGCGCCGATCACGCAGTTGAGGAGCAGCAGCAGTCCGGTGACGGAGGCGACGGCGCCGATCGACGAGATCATCCCGGAGACCAGGGCGACCCCGGTCACCGCCGCGACGGCGGCCCAGCCGTGCCCGAATACCGCGGCGCCGATCGTGACGCCGATCGCGCCGAAGAACTGCGGGACGGCGATGTTGAAGATCCGCATGCGGTACGCGTCCGCGGTGTCGCTGATGACTCCGGACAGCGCGCCCATGGAGGCCAGGGCGCCGTACGCGGGCTGTCCGCAGGCGAGGCCGATGGCGAGGGGGAGCGAGAGGGCGACGGCGGCGCGGGCGGCGGCGGCCCGGTTGACGGGGGCCCGCTGCGGTTGGAGGTTCCTGACCAGCCAGTCGGGAGGGGTGAGGCCGATGGGGAACTCGCGGGACATGTCCCAAGTATGGCGGTATCCGGAAGCCGGCTCCCGGCTCAATCCCGCTGGTGGAGGGTGAGATCGACGACGAGGGCGCGGTGGTCGCTGCCGCTGATCCGCAGGAACGCGGCCCGGTCGGCGGAGAAGTCGGCGGAGACGAGGACGTGGTCGATCTGCGCGCCGAACGTCGGCGTGGTCCCGGCCGGCCAGCTCGGGGTCCGCGGGGAGCCCGCGAGCCGGGCGCCGTCGCGCAGTCCGGTGTCGAGGATGCTGCGGAAGGCGGCGTGGTCCTGGGAGGCGTTGAAGTCCCCGGCGAGGACGGTGGGTTCACGGGACCGCGCCGCGTAGTCGCGCAGTTCGCCCAGTTCGCGCCGCCAGACGTCGAGTCGGCCCGGGAGCGGGGGCGTCGGATGGGCGAGCTGCAGCCGCACGGCGTGGCCCCGTACGTCGGCGACGGCGCCCGGCATGCCCATGGTTCCGCGCACACCGTCGGCGCCCTTCAGCGGGAACCGGCTCATGACGACGGACCCGTCGGACCCGGCCCCCTCGACGGCCTCCCGGTACGGATACACGCCTTCGTCGCCGCCGAAGGCCTCCTCCAGCGCCCGCGAACACCCGTACTCGCACTCCTCGACGAACAGGATGTCGGGCCCGCGCCGCCGGACGGCCTCGATCAGCGAATCGGTCCCCCGCCCGAACTCCACGTTGGAGGTCATGACCCGCAGCCCGGCGACCGGGCTCCCGCCGGCTCCGGCGGCCTTGCCGTAGGGCTCGATGAACCAGGCGACGAACCCGAGGAGGGCGACCCCCCACACCAGACCCGTCCGCCAGCGCGCGAGCAGGGCCAGCAGCAGGGCGAGTCCGGTCGGCGCGAGCAACCAGGGCAGGAACGCCAGCAGTTGCGGTACCGGCGTGATCCCGTCGGTGTCGGCCGCCCGGCATCCGACGACGACGCTCACCCCGGCCAGCAGCAGACCGGCCACCCAGACCCCGAAGGTCCGGCCGCCCCGCCGCTCCCGGTACGCCGGTTCCTCCGCGCCCGTCCACTCAGCCGCCGCAGTGTCCAACTCCCCGCCTTCCGCTCGTCCGGGTGGGGTGTCCGAATCCTCCCGCGAAGACGGGGTGCGGTGGTGGACGGTTGCCCGATGCGATGCCCGGGCCCCGGGCGCTCTTCCGGTGCGGGCCGGACGGTCCGCATGCCCGGGGACGAGTCCGCACGCTCGCGGACGGCTCAGACGCCGACCTGTGTCGACTGCTCCGCGGGAGCCGTCCGGGCCGCCTCGGCCGCTTGCCGGTAGCGCGTGTACACGCCGACGAGCACGGCGGTCAGAGCCACCGTCAGACCCACGGCCAGCAGCAGCCAGCAGACGAACCGGAGGGTCTCCGTGAGGGCGTCGTACACCGCGCCCGCGGCCGTGCGGGACACATCGGGCGGCAGGTCGTCGAGGGTGAGCCTGCGGCCCACGGTGATCGCGACACCGAGCAGCGTGGCGCCCAGAGCGGTGCCGAGACCCGTCGCGAGGACCGCACGGCGGCGGCACACGGCGACGACGATCCCGGCCGCCGCGAAGACGACCGACGCCATCGGCAGCCAGAAACCGGCGACTTCGAGCACGTGGAACCCCTTCCGGAGCCGGGCCATGTCCTCGGCCTCGAGCACGGTGATCTCGGTGTGCTCGACGGGGATGCGGCCGGCCAACGGCATGTGGTCGTCGGCGAGTCGGCGTTTGACCCGCTCGGTGACGGGCGCGAGGTCGACGGTCACCGCACCCTCGCGGTCCTCGCGCAGCGCCCGCATCACGGCTTCGTGCGCGGCCAGGTTGGCCGCCTCCCACGCCGTGCGGTACGCCTCGGTCTCGGTGAACGAGCGCACCGCGTCCCGCACGAAATGGTTCACCGGCCCCTGGAGCCTCGGCCGTACGTGGACTTCGCGCAGGATGCCGTCGGTGACGCCGGTCGCGATCGCGTCCCGTACGTCGGCGTCGGCGGCGAGCGGCGCCATGGTGGCCTCGTACCGCGCGGAATCGCCGAGCCCGTAAATCGCCCAGGTCGACAGCGCGCCGAGCGGCGCGAGCAGGCAGGCGAGGACGATCAGCACGGTCGAGAGGGCGCTCCGGACACGAGGGGACACCTCCTCAGGCAAGGCCTCCCGGCCGCCGTCCGCGAGCGGGTTGACTGCAAATGGGCGCATACGACAAGCCGAACGGGCGCAGCCACGCCCGCGAAGCCGCGTTCGATCCCCGTCCGGCCCTCGCCGACGGCCTCCCCACGCCGCTTCTCACCCTCGTGCGTCCCAGTCGCCCCAAGGGCTCCGCCCGCTCCGGTGGAGCCCTCACCCGAACGGGTGTTTCCTGGATCTGGGGAAAAGGAGGCCGATATGCGCACCACCCCGGCCCTGCGGACTCTTGCCGCGGCCCTGCTCAGCGGCGGTGTACTGACCGTCGCGGCCGCCGGCACCTCCATGGCGGCGGCTCCGTCGGCGCCCACCAACAGCGTTGGCGGCTCCGGCAGTCCCGTCTGGGGCACCGTCGTCTCCCGTGGAGAACTGAACCTGCGACTCCAGCCCAGCACGAGTTCGCCCGTCGTCGGCGCGCTCTCACCGGGCAGCCAGGACCGCGTCCAGTGCTCGGTGAACGGGCAGAGCGTCCTGGGCGACGCCACCTGGTACTGGCTCGTCGGCGCGCACGCCTGGGCGAGTGCCGCGTTCGTCGACACCGACGGCCAGTGGGTACCGACCTGCTCGGACCCGTGCCCCGACCAGAAGGACGGGACCTGGCACAACGCGCACTGGGACAACGACCGGAACCCGCGCAACGACCCCGGCTGGCACGAGAACGGCTCCACCTGGAGCTTCAGCGTCTCCAGCTCCTGGACCTGGACCGTGTCCGGCTCCTCCTCGAACTCCTGGGACTGGCTCCCAGGTGGCAGGTGAGTAGGTGAGTGAGGGAGACGCACGAGGCCCCGGCTGCCCGCCGGGGCCTCGTGCGCCGTATCCGTTGTGACGTCAGCCGCGTGCCGTTCCGGCCTCCTGGGAGACCGGAACGGCACAGGACGACGTCAGCTCGCCTTTCCCGCAGCGTCCTCGTGCGTGTAGTAGCGGTAGAAGGCCACCGCGAACACGCTCACGGCGACCGCCAGGGACATGAACACGGACCGCAGGACGGTCGCGTCGGTCTGGCTGTACAGGAAACCGAACGCACAGCCCGCGAACGCGGCCCACACCAGCGCGTGCAGTTCGCGCCGCATGATCGGCGCCAGCGCGCGGACGCCGATGTAGGCCGCCGCGAACGCGATCGCGCACACGAAGCCGAACAGCACGTTCCAGCCCGTGATCGCACCGGTGTCCCGGTTGATGGCGGCGGCCCAGAAGCCGTAGACGAGCCCGGCGGAGACGGGTACCGCCCACTTCGCGATCGTGTGGGTCTGCGCCCCGAAGACGTCGGTCGATCCGGATGTACTCGCTGTCCCTGAGACGGGTGCGGCTTGAGCCATGGGAGGACTCCTCTCTGCTCGCCCCCGCCTTCCAGGTCACACCTCGCCGGAGCCCCTGGCAAGTCGGGACGGGGCCCCCGCGGCAGGGCTCTCACGAAGGGGCGAGCCGGTCGTCGACGGCGGCACGCCGGGACGCGTCGATCATGGGCGCGTGCCGCGCCGGGATGCGGTGATCATGGTCGCGTGCTTCGCTGAGGTGCATGAAGCTCGTACTCTTCGGCGCCACCGGCATGGTCGGCAGCCGTATCGCCACGGAGGCGTCGGCACGCGGACACCAGGTCGTCGCGGTCAGCCGGTCCGGGCAGTCCCCGGTGCCCGGGGTCGCCTCGACGGCGGCCGACGCCTCGGACCCGGCGAAGGTCGCCGAGCTCGTGGCCGGCGCTGACGCGGTGGGGTCGGCATGCGTCCCGCCCAGGGACGGCTCGGATCCCCGCGAACCCTTCCTCGTCCTCAACCAGTCCCTGGTGGAGGGCGTCCGGACGGCCGGGGTACGGCGGCTCGTGATCGTCGGCGGCGCGGGCACCCTGGAGGTCGCGCCCGGTCAGGCCGCCTGCGACCAGCCCGACTTCCCCGAGACCTACCTTCCCGAGGCCCTGGCCCACCGCGACGCCCTCGCCTTCTACCGGGCCTACGTCGACGACCTCGACTGGACCTACATCTCGCCCGCGGCGGAGATCGGTCCGGGCGAACGCACGGGCGAGTTCAGGATCGGCGGTGACCGCATGCTCACCGACGCCGAAGGCCAGAGCCGGATCAGCGCCGAGGACTACGCGATGGCCTTCGTCGACCAGCTGGAGATGCCCGTCCACCCGAACGGCCGGATGTCGGTCGCGTACTGAGCGCACGAACTGGGAGGCGGTACGGCGAGGTGGCCGCCCGTAGATCCGTACTCGGCCGACTCCCGCCCACCGGGCGGCCGGACGCCGTCCAACGGCAGAAACCCCTGCGTGCACGCGGGCGCAGCATCGCCTGGGTGCCGCCGCTGCTGCTGCTCGTCGCCATCGCGCTGCTCGACGCGAACACCTCCGGCAGATTCCGGATCATCTCCTGGGTCGTGCTGGTGCCCGCGATCGCCGCGGCGATCTGCGGGGTACTCGGCACGGCGGCCCTCGCCGTGCTGTCGCTGCTCACCTATGCCGCCGTGGACACGTCGTGGCCGCACCAGTACCAGACGGGCCTGCCCGATTTCATCCTCGTCGTGGCGGGCGGCATCCTCGCGGTCCTCGCCTCCTCGGTGCGGGTGCGCGGTGAGCGGCGCATGCTGCACATGCAGGACATCGCCGAGACGACCCGCCGTACCGTGCTGCGCCCGATGGCGCCGGGCTGGGGCGGGCTGGACCACGCGGCCGTCTACCTCGCCGCCGACAGCGAGGCCCGGGTCGGCGGCGACTTCTACGACATCCAGCCCGGCCTGCACGGCACCCGCCTGCTGCTCGGCGACGTCCAGGGCAAGGGACTCGCGGCGGTGGAGGCGGCGGCCGCGCTGCTCGGCACGTTCCGGGAGGCGGCGTACCACGAAGAGGTCCTCGCCACGGTCGCCGACCGGCTGGAGGTCCGGATGCTGCGGCACGTCCGCTACCGCGCGGCGCTCGGCCGCGACGAGGCCGACCGGTTCGCGACCGGCGTCCTGGTCGCCTTCCCCGAGGACGCGACGGCCACCGTCGAGGTCATCAACTTCGGCCACGAACCTCCGCTGGTGGTCACCCCCGACGGTGTACGGAGCCTGCCGCCCGGGGACGGACTCCCGCTCGGACTCAGCGAGTTGACGTCCGCGTCGCCGCCGGTGCTACGGGTCCCGCTGGCTCCCGGTGAGACACTGCTCCTGGTCACGGACGGCGTGACGGAGGCCCGCGACGCGGCGGGCGACTTCTTCCCGCTCCGCGACGCCCTCGTGAAGGCGCTGGCCCGGGACCCGCGCACCGCCGACCCGCACCTCCTCGTACGGTTCGTCCGCGACGGCACACTGGAACACTGCGGGGGCCGGCTCGCCGACGACACGACGGTCTTCGCCGTACGGCGCATGGCGCCCGGCGGTCGGCGGACGTAGCGGGGCGGCGGACGCGGACGTCAGGTCCCCTCGGGCGGAGGTGAGTTCGCACGCTGCGCGTCCCCCCTTTGCATGCGCAGCGGTTACGGTGCTGACGTACCTGATCGATGGGGGAGGGAACCTATGCCCGGAACCGTGCTGCTTCTCGCGGCCTCGCCGGTGGGCAAGGGATGTCTGGTGGACGCGGCCTCCGTGCTCCCCGTGCTCGCGGCCGTCGCCCCGTCGGTGCTCTCGGGCACCGAGACCGCGAACGTCGTGGAGCTGGCCGACCCGTTGGAGCCGCAGGCCGTGCTGACCCGGCTGCGCGCGGCCGCGACGTCTCCGGGACCACTGACGATGTTCGTGACCGGGCAGCTCCAACTGGACCGACGCCAGCGGCTTCCCCATCTCGCGCTGGCCCGCACCACCCCGGCGACGGTCCGCTACACGGCTTTCCCGTGGCACTGGGTCACCGAGGAACTCCGGCTGCGCCCACCGGGCCTGACGAGCGTGTTCGTCGACCTGCACGCGGACGCGGACACCTGGACGCACCTCGCGGGACGCCCTCTCACGGTGGGCCCGGCGACCGCCCTGTACGGCCGGGTCGCCCCGCCGCCGCCCCGTCGTACGGTGGCGCAGCCGACGTACATGAGAGCCGTCGCCACCCTCCTTCGCAGCGGCCACCGCCCTCCCCTCCTCCAGCTCCACCAGCAGGCACTGACGAGGACGTCGGGCGAGGAGGCGGCGGCCCGGCCCGGGGTGACGGACCTGGTGTTCGCACCGGGGCAGGGCGGTCCGGGCGCGCCGGCTCCTGCCGCTGCCCCGGTTGCGGGTGCGGTGGTTGCGGAGACCGGCGCGCCGCCGTTCCCGCCCGGTCCCGGGCAGTCCTGGGCCGGGCAACCGTGGCCCCCGGCACCGGGGTTCACGACCGTGACATCTCCGCCGCCGTCCCCGCAGCCCCCCTCGCCCGCTCCGTTCGCGTCGCCCGCGCCACAGATGCCGTCCGCGCCGCTCACGCCGCCCGAGCCGCCCCTGGGCGCACGCCCGCCGCGGCCGATGCCGGTCGCCATCCCCAACCAGGGAACCGAGCAGGAGAGTTCACTGTCCTCCGATCCCCATGGGGAGATCACCGCCGCCGTCCGGGCCGGACTGCACGTTGAGGCCCTCGCCTTGGCGGGGCGCCAGGAGGCGGAGGCGCTGCGCGCGTACGGGCCCGGCTCCGAGCAGGTGCTGCACTGGATGGAGGTGCGGGCGGATTTGGCGATGTTCGCGGGGGACCCGGAGCGCAGCTGCCGTACCTGGCTGGCGGTCGCGGCGGCCCGGCTGGACGCGGGGCAGGCCCCGGACGTCCCGGAGGTGGAGTCGGCCGTGGACCGGGCGCACCACCAGTGGGGCCGTGTCGGGAGTCCGGCGCCGGCCCGTGAACTCGGCGCGGAACTGGCCCGGTTGAGGCTGCGGGTGCCCGGGCGCCGGGAAGGCGCGCTGGACCACGTCCAGCAGCAGCTGCGCCAGTTGCAGACGCAGGCCTGACGCCGGAACCTCTCAGCCGCCGACCGACAGGGACGCCAGCGCCCCCGACACCAGGGTCCGTACGCCCGGGGCGAGGGTGCACAGGTCGGGGGCGAAGTGCGGACTGTGGTTGCTGGGCACGGCCGCGAGCCGGGCCATGAGGTCGTCGCCGCCCGGGGCCGCGTTCCAGACGTCGGCCGGGGTGCTGGTCACGAACCAGTAGGAGTAGGGGATTCCACCGGCCGCGAGCCGTGGGAAGTCCTCGCTGCCCATGGCCGGACCGGGGTCGAGGATCGTCCCGGCACCGAAGACCTCGCCGTGCACGGCGGCGGTCCGCCGGTCGGTGTCGGCGTCGTTGACGGTCACCGGGAAGTCGTTGCCGACGGTGATCCCGGGCTCGGCCGGGCAGCCGGCCGCCGCGCACTCGCCCGCCGCGACGCGCCGCACGGCGGCGATCATCCGTTCGCGCACGTCCTGAGACTGGGTCCGCAGGTTCAGGGAGATCCGGGCCTCGGACGGGATGATGTTGTGCCGGGTGCCGGCCTCGATCCGTCCCACCGTCAGCACGGCGGAGTCCCGGGCCGCGATCTCCCGGCTGACGACCGTCTGGAGCCGCGTCACGATGTACGCCGCCGTCACCACCGGGTCGACGGTCGCCTCGGGCCGCGAACCGTGGCCGCCCCGCCCGTGCACGACGATGTCGATGTCCGTCGAGGCGGACAGGATCAGACCCGGGGAGTGCGCGTACAGCCCGGCGGGGCCGGGTGCCGCGTGCTGGGCGAGCAGGACGCCGGGCCGGGGGAAGCGTTCGTGGAGCCCGTCCGCGACCATCCGGGCGGCGCCTTCGCCGGTCTCCTCGGCGGGCTGTCCGACCAGCACCAGGGTGCCGGACCAGGTGTCGCGCCCGGCGGCGAGCGCCTCGGCGGCACCGGTCAGCCAGGTCACGTGCAGGTCGTGACCGCAGGCGTGCATGACTCCGTCGGTCCGTGAGGCGTACGGCAGCCCGGTCTGCTCCGCGACGGGCAGCGCGTCCATGTCGGCGCGCAGCAGGACGGTGGGCCCGTCCCCGTTCCGCAGGACGCCCACGACGCCCGTGCCGCCCACGCCCTCGGTCGTGCCGTACCCGGCCCGGCGCAGCCGCTCGGCGAGGGCGGCGGCCGTGCGGTGCTCGCGCAGCGACAGCTCGGGATGCCGGTGCAGGTCGCGGTAGAAGTCCTCCAGGGCGGGGACCGGGAGGTCGGCGGTGAGGTCCAGCGCGATGCGGGCGGCGGCAGAGGTCACGGGGCCAGCGTAAGCGGCAGGTGTCCCTCGTACGGGGGATTCGGAGCGGTCGTACGGCCATGGCGCCGTTGTCCGTCACCGTCGGGACGGTGGGGACGGTCGGGACGGGGCGGGATTCCACCCCCTACCGGTCGGTGACCGTGTCCACGATCAGCAGAGCGCGCGGCCCCGGGCGGGTTCGCCGTCCGCGGCAACCGTCCACGGAGGCCGTCCGCAGCAGATGGACTTGGGCGGCCGGGGACGGCAATGGCTCTGAAGGACCTGGTGGCAGGGAATCCGCAGGGACGACGGCGCGTCCGGGTCACCGACCCGCGGGGAGTTCCTGATGCCCGGCCGTCTTCGAGGCGGTGTGTGCGGCGGGGGCCGGTCCGGCCGCTCTCGCGGGGCCGACGTTCGCCACCGTGACGAGCGCGGCGACCGCGATGACGGCGGCGAGAAACCCTCTGGAGTAGCGCGCGAAAATACGTCGGAGCACGGTGACCTCGCAACAACAGCGGCGTATTAAGCAGGCTTAATCCGCCGCTTAACGTAGAGGTTCTCGTCCTTCCATCGCAAGAGGGCCAAGGGGAGTTGGACGAGAGTCAACAACAGGCAGGACTTAACTCGGCTTAATGGCATGCTTAACCCATGGCGGAGCGGGACGGCCCGGAGATCATCGGGCGCAGGGTGCAGCAGCTGCGTACGGAACGCGGCCTGACGCAGAAGCAGTTGGCGGAGCCCGCGTACACCCCCGCGTACATCTCCACGCTGGAGGCCGGACGGGTGCGGGCCTCCGAACCCGCGCTGCGGCACATCGCCGGCCGGCTCGGGGTCGCGTACGAGGAGCTGGCGACCGGGCGGCCCGCCCACCTCGCCACCGACCTGCGGCTGCGGCTGACCGACGCGCAGCGCACGCTCGCCACCGGAGAGGCCGAGGTGGCCGCCGACGTCTACACGGCGCTGCTCGCCGAGGCGGAGGCGCACGGGCTGGTCGCCGAGCAGGCCGCGGCGCTCCTCGGGCTGGGCGAATGCGCCCTGGACATCGGTGACTTGGAGACGGCGCAGCGGCGCTTCGAGGAGTCGGAGCAGCGGATGGGGGACGCACCGCTGCCGCAGCGGGTTCCCGCCGTGCGCGGCCGGGCGGTCTCCCACTACCTCGCCGGTGAACTCCGTTACGCCTGCTACCTGTTCGAGTCCACCCTCGACGAGCTCAACCGGACGGGCCTGCACGACCCCGACGCGCTGCTCCTTCTCTACACGGGCGTGATCGCGCCCTACATGGACATGGGCGCGCACGCCCGGGCAGCCCAGGCCGCCGAGTTCGCGCTCGCCCTCGCGCCGCAGGTCGGCGACCCGGCCCTGGTGGCGCGGATGCACCGGTCGGTGGCGCGGACGATGATCGCCGAGGGGCGGATGGCCGAGGCCGACGTCTCTCTCGCCAAGGCCGCCGAGCTCTACCGGCAGCTCCAGATCCGCACCGAGCTCGCCAACTGCCACTGGATGCGCGGTTACCTGTACGCCCAGAACGGCGAACTGGAGAGCGCCGAGGACGAGTTGCGCGAGGCGCAGGCCATGCTCTCCGCCAAGCGGGCCGCGCTCTACACCAGCCAGGTCGCGGTGGAGCTGGCCGACGTGCTGCACCGGCGCGGCAAGTCCGACGAGGCGGCCGCCCTGCTGCACCAGGTGCTCGGCGACCTGAACTCCGAGCGGGGCGCCATTCACTCGGCGGCGGCGCACCGCCTGCTCGGCATCATCGCCGAGGACGCCCGGGACACCGAGGCGGCGGAGGAGCACTATGTGCGGGCGATGAGCCTGCTGGAGCGGGCGGGGGCGGCCGGGGACCTGGCGGATCTGTGCCGGCTGCTGGGCGACCTGCTGCGCCGTACGGGCCGTGTGGAAGCGGCCCTGGACGCCTACCGCACGGGCCTCGGCCATCGCACGGCCCCGGGCACGACGACCCTCGGCCCGGCCCCGGCGCAACCGCCCCTCTGACGGGGACGCCGCGGGCGTCAGTGCCTGAGGTGGGGATGGGGGCGCCGGGTGCGTCAGTTCATGCGCTCGACCGCGTCCTTGGCTTCCTTCAGGCCCGCGCCCGTGGCCTCCCGGTAGGCCTTGATCGCCTGGATCTTCTTGCCCTCGCGCAGGAAGGCGGTGACCTGCGGAAGGTGCGGGGGATCCTCGTGGATGCCGAGATGGTCCAGGAGCAGGTCGAGTTGGCGCTCGACGCGGGCGATCCTGCGGTCGGTGCGGCCGAGCTTGCTCTCCAGGCCGGCGAAGCCCGCGAGCATGAGGCCGGCGAGGACGAAGAGACCGGTTATTTCCATGGTCACCGATTCTAGAGCGCCCCACCCGGAGAGCCGACGCGGCTCAGCAGGGACAGCAGCGTCGCCCGTTCGTCTTCGTCGAGCGGGTCGAAGGACGCGGTGAGGACATCGCGCGTGACGGCACGGCCCGCCGTCAGGACGCGCTCTCCGGCCTCCGTCAGGTGGTGCTCGATACGGCGGCCACGACCGGGACGGCGCTCGATGAGGTGCTGGGCCGCGAGCCGGGAGGCAAGGGTGCCGAAGGCCTGGTCGCCCTGGAAGGTCGCGACGGCCAGCTCGTGCGCGGACGCCCCCGGCGTACGGGAGACCGCCCGCAGCGCGTCCCACTGCGCCAGCGTCGTGCCGACCGCCGCGAGGCGTGTGTCGAGCGTGCGGTGATGCCGGTACTGCGCCTCCTTCACGGCACGCCCCAGTTCTTCGACATCGACGGGGCCGGGGGGCGAGTCCGGGCCGACGCCGGCCGGGGTGGCGCGGTCCGCGGTGGCGCGGTCCGCGGTGGCGCGGTCCGCCGAAGCGGCCGCGGCAGCGGAGACAGGGGCGGTGGCGGCGGCGCGGGCCCGGGGTTCCTCATGGTTCGCGGTCATGTCCGCATCCTAGTCCAGTATCTAAGCTTGCGTATATACGTATGCGTAGATACCGTGGGGCGCATGACCGACACCGAGTTCCGTACCCGTACCGTTCGCCCGCGCCCCGACCTTCCCCTCGCCCTCACCGAGACCGGCCCCACCGACGGCAGGGTCGCGCTCGTCCTGCACGGCGGGGGCGGGCCGGCCACCGTCCAGGGCATCGCCGCGCATCTGGCCGGCCGGCACGGCATGCGCGCCGTCGTTCCCACGCACCCCGGCTGGAACGGGACCGAGCGTCCCGGCTGGTTCACCGGTGTCGACGACCTGGCGATCGCGTATCTGCACTGGCTCAGGGACGAGGGCCACCGCGACGTCCTCGTCGTCGGTTCCTCGCTCGGCGGCTGGACCGGTGCCGAGATGGCCTTCCGCGACGACGGCGCGGTCATCGGTTCGCTGGTGCTCGTCAACGCGGCGGGCGTGGCCGTCCCGGGAGAGCCGGTCCGCGACATCTTCGCGCTCCGGCCGGACGAGATCGCCGCCTACTCGTTCCACGATCCGGCCCGGTTCACCGTGGACCCCGCCACCCTCACGGAGGAACGGATCGCGGCCCAGCGGGCCGGCATCGCCACCCTGCGGGTGTTGGCCGGGGACCCGTACATGCACGACCCGAAGCTGCTGAACCGGCTCGGCCGGGTGCGGATCCCGGTCCTCGTGCTGTGGGGCGAGAGCGACCGCATCGTGACGCCCGCGTACGGGCGGGCCTACGCGGAGGCGTTCGCGCGGGGGCGGTTCGAGCCGATCGCCGAGGCCGGTCACCTGCCGCACATCGAGCGGCCCGAGGCGACGTTCGCCGCACTCGACGCCCACCTTGACTCGCTCTAGCCGCCCGAGGTTCCCGAACCCGAGCCCGCTGTCACCGCACCCCCGTCCGCTCCTGTGGGAGTCGGCGACGGGGTTCTGCCCGAGGCTCCCGAGGTCTCGACGTCGATCACCGCTCCCGGTGAGAGCTGCTGGTACAGCCACTTGGCGTCGGCCTGGCGCAGGCCGATCCAGCCGCTCGTGCGGTCGTAACTGCCCGGGGCCTTCTCGTCGTACGTCATGGTGGCGATGAAGTTCTCGGAGCCGTCGGAGGCGCCGAGCAGGATCACCCAGGGGGTCTTGAGGTCGTACTTGTCGCTGAATCCGACGTCCCGGGCGGTGAGCACATCGACGGCCTTCTTCGCCAGGACCGTCATCCGGCCGGTCCGCGTGGGCGTCTTCACCGTGCCCGCGGTGATGGGGAGTCGACGGCCCGCGACCGAGAGCACGTGCCGGCCCAGGTCGACCGTGGCGTCCGGCGTCGCGGTCGGGCTCGGACTCGGGGTGACGGTGGGGCTCGCGGCCGGGGGCGGCTCACGGTCCGGGCCGCCGCCCAGGCTCGCCGCGACGACCAGGGCGAGGGCTCCCGCGACGGAGGCGCCGGCCGCGGCCAGTGCCGTACGGCGGTGGCGTCGGCGGCGCACCGCGCGGCCACGGATCTCCGCGCCGGTCAGCGTGGGCGGCTGCTCGCCCTCGGCAGCCAACTCCCGCAGTTCAGAGGTGAGTTCATCGGACACGATCGTCCTCCCTCTCCCCCTTGCCCGACGGACCCGCGGAGTCCGTCGGACGCGCGGACCCGGCCGAGTCCGCCGAATCCTCCGAGAGCACCCGTGCCAGCGCCGCCCGGCCCCGGGACAGCCGGGCCTTGACCGTGCCGACGGGGGCACCGGTTTCGGAGGCTACCTGGTCGACACTCAAGTCGCACAGATGGTGCAGAACGATCGCCATCCGCTGCGCTTCGGGCAGCGTGCGCAGCGCGGCGATCAGCGTGGTGCGCTCGGGACCGGGGCCCGGAGTGTGCTCGGGGGGCGGTGTGCGCCGCACCAGCTCCAGCCAGCGGCGCGCACGGCGCCAGCGGCTCACCGCGAGCCGCATCGCCACGGTTCGTAACCACGCCTCGGGCGCCCCGTCGGCGAGGAACTCCCGTCGCCGGTCCCAGGCGCGGACGAACGCCTCCTGGACGACGTCCTGCGCCTCGCCGTGGTCCCCGGTGAACGCGTAGAGCTGGCCGGTCAGTCGGGGAAACGCGGTCGCGTAGAACGCGTCGAACTCTTCCTCGGTCATGCCCCCCGCCGGAATGTCCGGAGTTTCTTCGGCCGAGTGCAACCCGGCCGTCCCTGCCGTGCGTACAGGTCCCGTACGTCGCCCATCGAAACACACCACAGGGGGATCACCATGACCACGGGACTGAGAGGCTGCCGCCACCGGTTCGCCCGCGCCTGGAGCGCCGCGGCCGTGTGCGCGCTCGCGCTCACCGGATGTTCGGCGCGGGCACTGGCCGACGGCGGCGCGGGCGCGGACGCGGGGCGGGACGGCAGGGCGGCCGCCACCGGGACCGCCGAACCGACGGGAAAGGCGTCTCCCAAGCCGTCCGCCACGCCGCCCAAGTCCCTCACGGGCGCGCACATCAACATCGCGGACGGGCAGACCGTGGGGGTCGGCATGCCGATCTCGGTGACCTTCGACCACCCGATACCCGTGGCCGAACGGGCCGAGATGGAAAGGGAGTTGAAGGTCACCGCCGATGTAGAGGGGTCCTGGGGCTGGGTCAGGGACCGCAACCTGCTCGACGGGCAGCGCGTCGACTTCCGGCCGCGCGTGTACTGGAAGCCCGGCACGGCGGTCACCGTCCGGGCCGGTGCCGGAATCACTAGGCATTTCACGGTGGGCCGCTCCCTCGTCGCCACGGTGGATGTCCGTACACACTTCATGACGGTGGAAAAGGCCGGTTCGTCGCGCCGTGTGCCCATCACCGCGGGTGCGCCGGGCATGGACACCTGGAACGGCACCATGGTCGTCTCCGACAAGGCGACCCGGGTCTTCATGAACTCGCGTTCCGTGGGCTACGGCGACGCGTACGCGGGCTATTACTCCTACGCGGTCCACCTCACCACCTCGGGCACCTACCTCCACCAGAACCCGAAGGCGAACACCTACGGCGGGCACCAGAACGTCACGCACGGCTGCGTCGGACTCGCCACCGACGGCACCGCGAAGAGGTTCTACGACGAGGTGATCCCCGGCGACGTCGTCAAGGTCGTCGGCTCCCGCGACACCGTCGGCGTCGGCAACGGCTACGGCGACTGGAACCTGACCTGGGACAAGTGGCGGGCGGCGAGCGCGCTCGACTGACGTACACCCGCCCGAAAAAGTCGTCGTCCGGTGTCATCCGGCCCACGGGCGCAGGGAGTTTGTAGGAGGGGAGGGTGCCCTCCCGCCGTCCGAACGCCGGGTACATCACGAGGAGTTGTCCGTTCATGACAGGAACGCAGAAATACGTGGCCGTCGCGGCGGTCGCTCCCGCACCGGCCGGGGCGCCCACGGTGTACGCCACCGAGGGCACGGTGCACTCCCGGCTGGACCTGAACTGAGCATGTGGGCGGGGACGCCGGGCCGTTCAGGTCCCGGCTCCGCCGCCTCCCTCCGCCCCCCACGCACCCGACCCGAGGGACCGCAGGTCGTGCCGCACAACCCCACCGACGTCTCCGAAGTCCACACCGGCAGCGAGGACTTCGCCGCATACGCCACCGCCGCCTGGCCCCGCCTGGTACGCACCGCGCACATGCTCACCGGCGACTTCCACGACGCCGAGGACCTCGTCCAGACCACACTGGCCAAGGTGTACGCCCGCTGGCGGCGCATCCCCGGCGACGACATCGACTTCTACGTGCGCCGGTCGCTGGTCAACAACAACATCAGCCGGACGCGCAAGAGACGGGTCGCCCAACTGCTGATGCCGTTCGTTCCCGAGCGGGCCCACCAGCGCGAGCCGGGACACGCGGAGGCCGTCACCCAACGAGCAGCCCTGGATACGGCGTTGGCCGCGCTTTCGGCACGGCAGCGCGCGGTGCTGGTGCTGCGCTACTGGGAGGACCTGGGCGAGGCCGAGACGGCCCAGCTGCTCGGCTGCTCGGTCGGCACCGTCAAGACCCATGCCCGGCGCGGCCTGGAAGCGCTGCGGGCCCATCCCCTGTTCACCGGCCGTCACCCCGTCTCCGGAGCACGCCCATGAACCACTCGTCCCGTTCCGCGCGCACGTCGGCCGAGGCCGAGCGGCTGCGCGAGGTGTTCGCCGAGGCCGCGTGCGACGTCACGCCCTCCGCCGTGCCGCTGGGTGCCATCGAACGCGAGGGCCGACGGCTCCGGCGGCGCCGCAGGACCGCCGTCCTGGGGGCCGCCTGCGGGGCGCTGCTGGTGCCGCTCGCCGTCGTCGGACTCCGCGACGGCGTGGCCTCCGGTCCCGCGGGGTCCGTGACGCCGCCCGCCACCCGTGGCTCCAGCGCGAACCCCTCCCCCTCCGCGGGCGCCGCGAGGGTGCGCGTCGTGGCACCCGGAGAGCGGGTGCGGGTGACGACCGGCACCGAGATGTGGCTGACGAAGGACGGCACGCACTGGACGGAACCCGGCCAGCCCCACCAGTCCAGCAGCGTCGTGGACGGCAACCTCGACATGAACGGCCCCGGCGTCTCGTTCCGGTTGTCCCCCCGTGGCGACGGCCGCACCTTCCTCTCCGGGGTCTTCCACGGAACCGGCGAACCGGCCCGCGTCGAGGTCACGACCCCCGCGGGTGCCGTCCATGCCACCGCCCTGACCCTCGCGGGCAGGCCCGGCTGGGGTGCCTGGTACGCGGTGACGACGTCGCCGGCCTCCCCGGCCCCGAACGAGACCGCGACCGGCGATCCGTGGAGAGTCACGGTGTACGACTCCGCGGGCAGGACGATCGCACGTCAGGGGTACCGGCCGTGAAGGGCGTACGCGCCCTGACGCGCGGGGCGGCCCCGCGGCGCGTGCGGGCCGCGACGGACCGGCGCACGCGAACCCTGACGGGCACGGCGGCCTCCCGGCGGCGGTTCTGCACCCGGGCGGGGAGGGGGACGGCCCCCCACACGGAGCACGTACCTCCGGGCGCACGCGTCCGGGCCGGCCTCGGCCGGTTCCTCCACGACCGCCGTGTGAAGGCCCGCCGCACCCGGGGCCGTCGGCTGCGCCGTGCGCTGATCGCCCTGCTGGTCCTCGTGCTCACGCTCGTGGGCGCGGGGGTGGTGGCATACCGGCTCACCGTGATTCCCGAGCCGCACCCGGAGACGGCGATGCAGAGCACGGTCTTCCTCGACACCCGGGGCGACTATCTGGGGCGGCGCGGTCCGGTGGACCGGCAGGCGGTCCCGCTCGCCCAGGTGCCGCGGCATGTCCAGGAGGCGGTCATCGCGGCGGAGAATCGTTCCTTCCGTACGGACACCGGAATCTCGCCGACCGCGATCGCCCGGGCGGCCTGGTCGACGGTGAGCGGCGGAGGCCGGCAGGGCGGCTCCACGATCACCCAGCAGTACGTGAAGAACGCCCTGCTCAGTCCCCAGCAGTCGCTGTCCCGCAAGGCACGGGAGGCGTTGATCGCGATCAAGCTGGACCGCACCCGGTCGAAGGACGAGATCCTGGAGGGCTACCTCAACACGGTCTACTTCGGCCGCGGTGCCGCGGGCATCCAGGCCGCCGCGCGCAACTACTTCGGTGTCGACGCGGCCCGTCTGTCGGTCGGTCAGGGCGCCGCCCTCGCCGCCGTCGTCAACATCCCCTCGTACTACGAGAAGGCGGGCTCGGACGCCGCGGTGACGGCGAAACTGACGCACCGGTGGGAGTGGGTGCTGGACGCGATGGCCGACAGCGGGGCGATCACACCGGCCGACCGCGCCGCGGCCCGCTTCCCCGCGTTCCGCTTCTACCCGCCCGGGGCGACGGACGGCCAGCGCCAGTATCTGATCGACGCGGCCGCCGCGGAGGCCGCCGACCGGCTCGGCGTCACCCAGGACGAACTGGCCCGCGGCGGCTACACCGTCCGCACCACCTTCGACCTCACCGCCCAGGACGCGGCGGCGGAACCGGCAGCCGGCCCGGCGGCGGCCGAGGGCACCCGACTCCACTCAGCGGTGGTCGCGCTGGTGCCGGGCGACGGCGCGGTCCGGGTGCTGTACGGCGGTGCGGACTACGCCCGTCAGCCGTTCAACGACGCGCTGGCCGGAGCGGTGGAGGCGGGCACGGCGATGGAGCCGTTCACGCGGGCCGAGCTCGGGCCTCCGCTCGCCGCGCTTCCGAAGCGCGCCGCGCCCTCCCCGCTCGCGCTGTCGGCCGCCTACGCCACGGCAGCGGCCGGCGGCAGGTACGCCGAGCCGTACACCGTCCAGAAGATCAGCCGGGACGGCCGCACCCTCTACGCGGCCCGCCCGCACACCCGCACCGCGATGGACCCGTTCTCCGCGCAGCTCGTCACCAAACTCCTGTACTCCGCCTCCGGACCCCGGGGCGCGTTCACCGGCGGCGCCGGAACCCGCACCCTGTGGAGGACCACGTACGACACGAAGCTGTCCACCACGGTCGCCCTCTTCGCCCAGCATCCCGCCCACGGGCGGCACCCGGCCCGCACCGCCCAGCTCCCCTCCACGGCAGCGGAGCTGGCAGCCGACATCGTGGCGGGCGTCATGAACCGGCTGGATCCCGTGGCCGCGTGGCCGGTTCGGGGCCCCGGCCCGACATCCGGGGGCTGACGAGAAGCCGGGCCGCGTACACCGGGGGATTCCGTCATGGCGGCGGCCCGCGACCCCGGTCCGGGGCGGGGTCCGGACTGGGGTGCGGACCGGGGTGCGGTCCGGGGTGCGGGTCCGTGTCCGGTCGGGCCTGGGACCCGCCGACACGATCTGTCCGGTCCACGACATGCCCGTCCGGACGACGTTTCCGCGTGCCGGGATGATCGCGGAACGCCCACCCCGTCGGCTGACCTCCGGGAACGCGAGGACGACCGGGCCGGGACCGCCCAGCGGGGTTCCGGCCGCCGCGTTCCGGAGCGGTCCGGGACGCCGAGTCGGAGCGGGATCGAGACCATCAAGCCCTACCGCCCGCGGGAATAGGGCCCATACTGGAATCACGATGAGTAAATCCTCCGCGCCCCGGCGCCACCTGCCCACCAGCCCCTTCGCCGCACCCGTCGTCCCCGTGGCCAAGGAGTTCAGCCTCGGAGACCGCGTCTCCCACGACCAGTACGGCCTGGGCACGATCGTCGGCGTCGAAGAGGGCATCGCGATGCTCGTCGACTTCGGCGCCCGCCAGGTCCGCGTCCCGAGCCCATACACCCGGATGGACCGGCTCTGACCCGCACACACTGAAGTAACCCGGCCCGCCACCTCAGCCCGCGGCAGCCCCCACCACAGGTTGCCGGGGCCGCGGTGCGCGGCGGTCCAGGGTGGTCACCACCTGGGTATGGAAACGGTCGACGGAGTCGTCGACGCTGCGGATGAAGCCCGATTCGGCGTTGCCACGGGTGTTCCCCATCCCCCGGAAGAGGGACAGCCGGAAGCCGGTGATCCGGGCACCGTTCGCGGGCAGGATGTCCGCAGGTTCGGGACGCAGCCGCTCCAGAGTGCCGCGCGGCCCGCCCGTCTCCCCGTCGACGAGGGTCTCCACGTGCAGATCGGCCGGGGCCTCGTCGAGCTGCCGCACGAGCCGCTTGGCCCAGGTGAGCGGATAGCCCTGGTCCGGCGCCGGGATCTCGATGGACGTCCGCAGCTTGCCGGTGCGCAGGTCCGCGCAGAGCGCGAGGACGCCGGACGTTCCCTCGATGCGCAGTTCGGCGTCGGCTTTCCGTCCGGATATCCCCGCCCGGGATCACCGGCGTCGCTTCGTCCGCATCGTTCCCGGCCCCGAACGGCCCACACCGCATGCCCCCCGTCATGGCCCGGCCGAGGCTGGACGTATGACACTTCGCGCGCGTGATGAGCTGCCGTTCGATGACGTCACCGACTTCGAGAACGCCGATCGGGGGTTTCTCGCGGCGTTCGGGCCCGCTGTGGTCGAGGCGGCGGACGGGCGGGTGGTGTGGGACAGCGAGGCGTACGGGTTCCTCGCCGGGGAGTGTCCCGGGACCGCGCATCCGAGTCTGTGGCGGCAGGCGCAGCTGTGTGCGCGGCAGGGTCTCTACGAGGTCACCGAGGGCGTGTACCAGGTGCGGGGCCTCGATCTCTCGAACATGACGATCGTCGAGGGCGACCGCGGAGTGATCGTCATCGATCCGCTGATCTCCGCCGAGACCGCCGCCGCCGCGCTCGCGCTCTACCGCAGGCACCGCGGTGACCGCCCCGTCACCGGCCTGATCTACACGCACTCGCACGGTGACCACTTCGGCGGCTCCCGCGGGGTGCTGCCGCACGGTACCGAGGAGGGCGTCCCGGTGATCGCGCCGGAGGGCTTCCTGGAGCACGCGGTCAGCGAGAACGTCTACGCGGGCAACGCCATGATCCGCCGCGCCGGCTACATGTACGGCGACCATCTGCCCAAGGCGCCCGACGGCCAGATCGGCACGGGCCTCGGCCCGGCGGTCTCCAGCGGCACCATCACGCTCGTACCGCCGACCCTGGACATCACCCGGACCGGCCAGACGGAGACGGTCGACGGCGTCCGTATCGTCTTCCAGCTCACCCCCGGCACCGAGGCCCCGGCCGAGATGAACTTCCTCTTCCCGGACCGGCGGGCCCTGTGCCTGGCCGAGAACGCCACGCACAACATGCACAACCTGCTCACGCTGCGCGGCGCCCTGGTCCGCGACGCCCGCCAGTGGGCCCGCTACCTCGACGAGGCCATCGACTTCTTCGGCGACACCTACGACGTCGCCTTCGCGTCCCACCACTGGCCGACCTGGGGACGCGACAACGTCGTCCGCTTCCTCGCCGAGCAGCGCGACCTGTACGCGTACCTCCACGACCAGACCCTGCGCATGCTCAACAACGGTCTGACGGGTCCGGAGATCGCCGAGGAGATGCGGCTGCCGCCCGCGCTGGAGAACGCCTGGCACGCCCGCGGCTACTACGGTTCCCTCAGCCACAACGTGAAGGCCGTCTACCAGCGCTACATGGGCTGGTACGACGGCAACCCGGCCCATCTGTGGGAGCACCCGCCCGTCGAGCTGGCCCGGCGCTACGTGGAGGTGGCGGGCGGCCCGCAAGCGGCGCTGCGCAAGGCGGAGCGGTACGCGGCCGACGGCGACCTGCGCTTCGCCGCCACCCTCCTGAACCATCTCGTCTTCGCCGACCCGGACGACACCGCCGCCAAGCGGGCCCTCGCCGGTGTCTACGACCGCCTCGGCCACGGCGCCGAGAACGCGACCTGGCGCAACTTCTACCTGACGGCGGCCCTGGAACTGCGCGAGGGACCCCAGGCCGACGACATCGACCCCACGAACCCCGAGATGGCGTCCGCCCTCACCGTGGGCATGCTCCTCGACTCCATGGCCGTACGCATCGACGGACCGCGCGCGTGGGACGACCGGCTGACCCTCGACCTCGTCGTCACCGACGAACAGCGCCGCCACCGCGTCAACCTGCACAACGGAGCCCTCACGCACCGCTCCATGCCGGTCCACCACACCCCGAAGCCGCACGCCGACCTGACACTCGTCCTCACCAAGCCGCAACTTCTCGGCCTGCTGGCCGGCGGAGGCCTCGAGGGCATCGAGAGCGACGGCGACACGGCCCTGCTGGCCCGGCTGGTCTCGTACGTCCGCGAACCCGACACCCGGTTCCCGGTCGTCACGCCCTGACGGCGCTCACAGGTCGGGTTCTCCGGTGGGGGGCGGGTTCTCCGGCCGGTTCGCCAGGAGAAACGCGGCGCCGCCGCTCCCGTACGGCGGGGTCGTCGTTCACATGAGAGATGCGGCAGTAGATCGCGGCGGCCTCGCCCGTGCAGTCCGACCGGTGCCGCTTCGCCCTCTGCGCGCTGGCCGTCT
>NZ_JBSFYW010000075.1:0-36463 GCF_053599975.1 Streptomyces sp. NPDC005141
CGCTCTGCCTCCGGCAGCCGAATACTCGCTTCGCTCGTTTCGCGCGTCCCCGCGCGAATTGCCCGCCTCCGGCGATGGGTTATGGAATTGGCCTCCGGCCATTCCATAACCCTGCGTGCCTCCGGCACGAAAAGACGGGCGGAGAGAGTTTGTGCCTCCGGCACAAATTCGGGTGCCGATTTTGATTGTGGGGGTAGAGAGTTCGGGTTTGAGTTGGGGATTGGGTTGAGGGTTCGTCATGCATCCTTTCCCGGGGTGAGGTTCGGGGGGAATCTCCGATTCCCTTAAAACGGAGGGGACTTGAATTGTATTCCGTGAGGAAAAGTAAATCACGGAATACGAGGGAAGGGCGATCGGCCCCTCCGGGGCCCGATCGCCCGTTCAGGGGTGGGGGGTTGGGCTGCCTCCGGCAGACCGCTGTGCGGTGCGGGCGCGCCAGCGTCCGGGCGCGGAGGCCCCTGCCGACGCGCAACCTGAAACCCCGGCTCCGATCCCCGAGGCCGCCGCGCCGTCCTAGCCCGCCCCACCTTTCTTCTCATTCGGGCAGGGAGAGCGGCAGCAGAGGGGATGTCAGCTTTCCCGACCACGCGTAAGGGGTCTCCTGACCTGGGGGGTTGGAAAGGCCGGCCGCTGGTCGAGGGCAGGGGATGACGCAGGAGATAGCGCAGGAGTTTGCGCGTGAGGTGGTGCAACAGATCTGAAGTGCGGTATTATGGAACATGTCGGAAGGGGTGGCCCCCTAACCGGCACCGCCGAACGTTCGTCAACAGAAAGGCGTAAGCGTGGAAATCGTCATCAGTGGAGGCAAGGTGGCTCCCAGCACGGACGAGATCACGACCCCTCAGGCCGCAAAGGCCCGCCGGATCGCCAATTTCCTCCCGCGCCCGGAACTCCTCCGTGACGCCGTCATCGAGCACAACCAGGACGACAACACCACGTCAATTCGGTTCGAGACCACGGCCGGTCCCATCCGAATCCTTCTGCCGGTCGCTCAGGGATTTGAGTTCCACATCATCCACGACAGCGAAACCGGGCCCCGCATTCTCGGAACGTTCCGAGGAGCATCCCTTTCGGTGCGAGCCGTCGCATTCCGCATCAGTGAATTTCTGCGGACGCGCGGACTGAAGTAGGAGGCAATTCCGGGGGGCCCGGTTTGCCGGGCCCCCCGGACAGCCCCAGCACCTACACCAACCGGAGGGAAAATCACTGTGAGCATGACGAGCATTGAGCCCGCCCACCGCGCCGTTCCGGCGACCGAGGGTGAGCGAGAGCAGATGGAGGCCGCTTTCCGGGCGGCGCTGGAACGGCTCCCCGAGAACACCGGTTTCCCGCACGACGTGCGCGAGTTGGCCCGGCCCCTGTTCGAGGTGGGATGGATCTCTGGCGTACGGGCCGGGCACACCGGGCCCGCGCTGGCCGACGTGCCGTTGCCGCCCCACACGTTCGGTACGGCCCTGTCCAACCTGTCCGCCGCCCTACACGCGGACAGCGGCCCCAGCATCGGGCAGTTGGTCAGCTACCACGGGTCGCAGGAGTGCTGCCACGGCCGCTACTGGGTGACGCGCATTGAGCGCGAGCTGGACCGCCGAGGACGAGAGTCCGTGCTCTACCGCCTCAGCGAGTACAAGAACGGCGCATTCGTCACCGCACTGACCGGAGTCCACACGTGGAGCGTCACGGCACTGCCGCAGCACTGGCAGCGGTAAGCCCACACGGAAGGGAACTGATCATGAATCAGAAGATCGCCAAGCAGCTCAAGACCCACCCCCGCGCCCATGTGGTCGAGGAAGAGGGCCGCGACCGGACCGGAACCATGCGCTACCGCGCACAGGTCAAGTACCTCACTGTCGGTGACACGCTCGCAGGCTTCGGCAAGGTTCTGGAGTGGTCGGAGACAGACTCGGTCGATGGGTGGCGGATGTTCCGGATGGTCACCGAGCGCCCGCAGTACTACCCGGTCGAGACCAACGTGTTCCACGTGCCGGAGTACCTCTACTACGGCGTCACCGCCCTTGCCGAGCCGGAAGAGTGACCTGACCCGGCACAAGTCGCCGCAGTCGTAACCGCAGGTCAGCAGGCCGCCCCGGGGGTGGGGCGCACCAGGGATTTAATCGGTTGCCCCACCCCCGGAGTTAGGTATTATGGAACCAGTTCGAAGGGTTGGCCCCCTACCGGACACGCCGAAAGTTCGTCACCAGAAGGGAAGCCCCAAGTGGCTCACGAGATCGAGCAGTTCACCGACGGCACCGCCGCTTTCGCCTCCGCCAACACGAGCGCCTGGCACAAGCTCGGCACCGTCACCAACGGCGCGATGACCGCCGAAGACGCCATGCGCATCGCGTCTCTGTCCGACTGGAACGTGCGACTCCTCCCCCTCACCGCGACCGAGATCACGGCCGACGGAACCACGCCACTGGAGGTACCGCAGCACTTCGCGACCGCGCGCACGCACCCCAAGACCGGCCGCACGCAGACGCTCGGCGTGGTCGGCAGCGACTACCACCCCGTACAGAACGAGGAACACGCCGAGTTCCTCGACCTTCTGGCCGACGAGTCCGGCGCGCACTTCGAGACCGCCGGATCGCTCAAGGACGGCCGTCAGGTGTTCCTGACCATGAAGATGCCGCAGGGGCTCACGATCGGCGGGAACGACGACGTTGATCTGTACATCGCAGCGTTCAACAGCCACGACGGAGGCTCAGCGTTCCGCATCGTGGTGACGCCGGTCCGGGTGGTGTGCGCGAACACCATGCGTGCGGCCATCCACGGGGCCCGGTCCTCATTCGTGGTGCGGCACACCGCTGGAGCCAAGGCCCGTATCGCGCAGGCCCGTTCCGCCCTCGGCCTGACGTTCCGGTACGCCGAGGAGTTCGAGCAGGCCGCACAGCGCATGATCGAAGCCGAGATGACGCTCAGCGAGCTGAAGTCGGTGGTGGACGAGCTGTGGCCGGTCAAGGACAGCGACCACGCCCGCGCCAAGACCAACCAGCGCCAGCGGTGGGGGGCGATCTCGAACCTGTTCGACCACGCCGACGCCCAGGCCGGTATCCGGGGTACGCGGTGGGCCGGATACAACGCGCTCACCGAGTACGCCAACCACGTCGCCCCGACCCGGGGCAAGACCGACGCCGAGAAGGCGGACGCCCGCGCCGAGCGAGTCATCAGCGGAGCGGCGAACGACCTGATGGAGAAGGCATTCGCCCTCACCACGGTCTGACCCCCTGACCGCCGGGCGGGCACCCCAACTCCCCCACGGGTGCCCGGCCGGCCCTGACAGCCCGCAGAGGCCGCCCGCGACCCGAGCGCCGAGCGCTCAACCCCGCATCAGGAGCGCGGAGCGCTCCCCGCCGGCCCCTGCCGCGTAACGGCAACGCGTCACGTCTGCCGAGCAGAGCGCGCGCCAAGAAACACGTCCGCCCCTCCCTTGCACAGGGCGCACCGGCGAACGCCCAGCAGCTCGACACCCACCGCCCCACGGAAGGCCATTCATGCTCATGTGGAAGTGGACGATCAAAGGCATCGTCGACGACTACGACACGTGCGGCTGCTGCGGCCGCCGCGGACTCACGCGCACCGTCGCGCTCATGCCGCTGGACGCCGACGGGAACAAGGACGGCACCGCCGAAGACGTCGTGTACTACGGCACGTCCTGCTCCGCTACCGCGCTGAGCTGGACGCAGAGCAAGGCGACCGACACCACGCGCGCCGCCCAGGCAAAGCGCGACCAGCACGACGCCTACGCCCGCCGGATGATCAGCATCTACGCCCCGGTGGAGTTCGCCCCAGTCCGCGACAAGGCCCGCGTCTACTACGGCCGCAACCAGCACCAGCGAGACACGGGCGTGAAGGCGACCGAGAAAGTGGCGAAGCTACTGGACAAGGCCCACGCCACGCTGGCCCACACCACGACCGGCCCGGCCCGCCCCTCGCGCATCGAGGACTTCCGCCGCTACCTCGTGATCTTCACCAGCGACGACCAGATCCACCTCGTTCAGCGCATGCCGAAGGAGGAGGCCGAGCGCCAGGAGCAGGCCGCCGCCGCCCAGCACCGCGCGGACCAGATCCGGGGCAGGGTCCGGGTCGTGGCCGCGCTGGACGCCGAGGCCGCGCGCGACGTCGCGTACGCCGACGAACTGACCCGCGAGTGGAACACGAAGGCCTGGCAGGCCGCCCATGCCTGAGACCGCCCCCGCACCCAGGTTGTTCATCGGGAGCCGCGTCACCTACCACGGCAGCATCACCGAGATGCACGACCGCCCCCTGTACCTCCTGCCGTGCACGTGGTTCGGACACTGCGACGCCTGCTGGGAGCAGGACGACGAGTTCGGCGAGCGGGACCCGATGGAGCGGGAGACCTCACCCACCACGTCGCCTACGTCGACGACACCCTGCCCGCCGTCCTCGCCGGACGCGCCCCCCGCTCCGGCCCCGCGTGCGGCTGCCGGGCCCGTGCCCCCGCCCGCTCACCGCGCCGGTTTGGCCCGTCCGGCCCCGTCTGGCCCCCGTCCCGGTCGCCGCGCCGACGACTGACTGGTGGCGGTCCGCGCCGAGCCCCTCCTTTGGCGCCGTCACCGTGTCCAGCCGCCTCCCCCGCTCCGGGCGGCGGCACGGGCGCGGCGGACCAGGCGGTCCGTGGCCTGCGACACCAGGCGCTGACCGCGCCCTCGATTCAGCACACCGTCCATCGCGGCATCGGCATGCCCGCCGGCCGCCACCCTGTCCCGGAGGTTCGCTGTGCCCAGTCCCGTCCTGCCCCGAGCGCGTCGAGCCCGCCCCGTTCGCCGCTCGCGCGGTTGCCGACGCCCGCGCCACCCATTCGACTCCTACCGGCCCGATGCGCTCTGGGAGCCATCTTCGTATTGAGGTCATCGCAGGCCGGATTCATTGGGCGGCGCATCGGTGCACCCCTAGTGCTGCACCGCACAAGTTCCGCCGATGGCTATCGGGCGGTGAGGTGTTTGTTGATGGCGTCGATGTCGAGGCGGTCATGCGTGGTGCGGGTGCCCCACGGTTGCCAGCATGATGAGCGACGCGGGGTTGCCGAGGCCGGGGTGTTCCCGGTTTGTGTATCAGCAGGGTCGTTGCCCAGCTGACCCAGCCGCCCGCCGGCCTCACCGCACTGCCGACCTGGCCCGGCCGGTGGAGGGTCAGTGACCGGCGCCAGCCTTGACCGCTTTCGTGGCGAAGTAGCCGGAGAGCCAGCCGGCGGTGGCCTCCGAGTGGTGCGGCGCCTCGGCGAAGCCGGTGATGGCGAAGCCCGCCGCGATCTGCCCGCCGAACTGCTCGGTGAGCGTGTGGCTGTACTCCACCGGCGCGTCGAGGCCCCACAGCCGTTCCCGCTCGGCGGGCTCCAGGTGGGTGAGGTCGCTGTAGGGCAGGCGGTGGCGCACCACCAGCTCGCCGCGCGCCTCCAAGGACTCGGCGTCGAACAGGTAGACGTCCGGGTTGAGGAAGCCGGACAGCAGCGTCCCGCCGGGGCGCAGCACGCGGTGGCACTCACGCCAGACCGGCGCCAGCTCCGGGATGAACAGGTTGGAGACCGGGTGGACGACAAGGTCGAACGAGGCGTCCGGGAAAGGGCTCAGGTCGCGCGCGTCGCCGAGCACGGTGCGTAGGTCGAGCCCCTCCCGCGCCGCGACCATCTCGTCCTGCGCCAGCTGGCGGGGCGAGTTATCGAAGACGGTCACCCGCGCGCCCGCCGCGGCCAGCACCGGACCCTGCTGCCCGCCGCCGGAGGCGAGGCAGAGCACGTCGCGACCGGCGATCTCCGGCGGGAACCAGGTCGGGTCGACCGGCTCATACCCGATCAGGACGATGGACCACTGGCCGGCCCGCGCCTTCGCGATCACCTCGGGGCCGACCGGGCGGGACCACTCGTTGCCCTCCTCCACCTCGCGGTCCCAGGCGAGGCGGTTGTGCGCGACGGGGTCGACGGGAGTCTGGCTCATACGCCGTACCCTAGTTGCGTGTCGTCGGCGGTGGGAGCGACCTTATCCAGCGGGGCCTTCCGCTCGTCGCGGTGACCGGGTTCGCTGTCGCGTAGTCCGTAGTCGCCAGCCGGGGTGGTGAAGAGGTGCATGTGGTAGTTCTCCCAGCCCATCGCGGTCTGGATCGCCAGGTGCAGACGTGCGAGTTTGCGGTCGGCCGGGACCTGCAGCCGTCGCCAGATCGGCGGGTGGATGTCGGCCAGGGTGACCTTGATCTGCAGGACGGAGTCAGCGGGCATGGCACTCTTCCTTCGCGGCGGCGGGCTCGTCCCGGGTCCGGCGGGGTCGACCGTCGTAGTTCCAACGGAACGGAAAAGCCGTCTCGTTGTGGACGATGGCGAATTCGCTGACCTTCTCAAGCAGGTCGGTGCGGGAGGAGAAGTCGCCGTGACGCAGGACGGCGCGGGCCAGCAGGGAGAAGAAGATCTCCACCTGGTTCAGCCAGGAGGCGTGCTTGGGGGTGTAGTGCGGCACGATCCGCGGATGCCGCTTCAGCCAGGCCCGGGTGGCCTTGGAAGTGTGCGAGGAGCCGTTGTCCAGGATCAGATGGATCGTCAGCCCGGTTGGAATGCACCGCTGAAGCCGGGCCAGGAACCGGATGAAGTGCGCGGAGTCGTTGCGCTTCAGCTCCTCCATGACCACCTGACCGGTGTGCACGTCCAGCGCGACGGTGACCGAGACGATGCCGTGGCGGATGTACTCGAACTCCCGCCGCCTCACCCGCCCCGGGCCCGGCGGCCAGCCGGGCTGCTTGCGCGAGCGGGCGGCCATCGCGGTCTTCTCGTCCACTGACAGCACCATTGAGCCCGGCGGGCAATTGCGGTAGAGGGCGCATACCTCGGCCGCCTTGGCGAAGAACTGCGGGTCGGCGGGGCGGGTCAGCCAGCCTCGGACCCGGTGCGGCTTGAGCTGCAGCTCGGCCAGGATGCGTCCGACCTGGGAGGCGGAGATGCCCGTGTCCGCCAGATGATCGGCGATCAGCCGATGCGACCAGCCGTCATAGGGGTGCGGCGGCGTGCTGGTGGCCGCCGCCACGACCCGCAGCCTCACCTGCGGCCCGTAGACCGGCGGCCGGCCCGAGCGGGGCCGGTCTTTCAGTCCGGCCATTCCCTCCCGGACGAACCGGTCCCGCCATCGCACCACCGTCGAGACATCTACCCGGACGATCTCCGCTATCCGCCAGGCCGGACAGCCACCGGCCGCGAGCAGGACTATGTGAGCCCGGCGGGCATCGCGCTGCGGCGTGGTATCAGCCCGTACTCGTGCCTCCAGCACACGCCGATCATCAGCGTCAAGCACCATGCTCGGTCAACGACCCGATGGCCATCGGCGGAACTTCCGCGGCGCAGCACTAGCATGTGCTCGTGACCGAGACAGCGCCCTCGACGGGGGTCGAGTTTCTTGATGTGCGTCGGCTGCTGCTAGCGGAGGTCGAGGCGCCGCACCTCACCCCGCAGGAGGAGCAAGCCAGAGACGCGGTTTGGAGCAAGGCGCTGGCAGCCAATCCGAGTCTGTTTGACGGGCCGGTGGCGGCTTGCGCGGGCGCGGCGTGGAAGGGCCCGGGCGAGTTGCTGCTGTCCTGGGCCCGGGTGACCTACCGGCACTACGCGCTGCGCCGGGTACCGGGCAACACCTCGTGGTTGCCGTCCTTGTTCGTCAACGTCGTCCAGCCGACGGAAGACGGCCGGATGCTGGTGGTGCAGATGTCTCCCTCGACGGCTGCTCCGGGGCGCTGGCAGCTGCCGGGTGGCTCAGTGGAGCCGCCCGGCGAGCGGGGGGTGCTGGATGAGGTGGGGGTGCGTGGCGATGCAGCCCGGGAGCTGGCCGAGGAGATCGGCGCCCCGCTGGCGCCGCAGGACCTGCAGTTGTGGGCCGTGACGCGGGGCGAGAACCGCAGCATCGGGCTGGTCTTCCTCGCCGTGCCGCAGCCGGGGAAGGAGTTGTACCGGCGCTTCGCCTCGGTGACGGCCACCGAGCGGGCGCGGGGGCACGAGCCCGAACTCAATCAGATCGCGCTGGTCGGCGCGCCGACCGAACTCGGAGACCTGGACGGTCCGCACGCGGATTACCTAGAGCCGGTCGTGCGGCGATTCGCGGAGCTCCGCGGTGGCGCTACGCCGGGGTGACGTCCCCGGGACGGGCCTGATGGATCAAGGTTCATGCGGTGGCGAGGAAGCTGCGGGCGCGTTCGTCGAGCTCGGCGGCGCAGCGCAGCCCGCGGGCCCGGAAGCGGGCGAGGTCGGTGCGCATGCGGCTGACGGCCTTCCGGGTTCGTACGGAGTGCACCCCGTCCATGTGGTCGATCGCCTGGTGCCAGGTGGCGCAGGCTTGCTCGATGCTGCCGCGTTTGAGGAGCATCTCGGCGCCAGCCACCAGGTCGAGCGCGACGATCCGGGCGTAGGTGCCGACAGGGCGGGAAGCTGCGGCCAGCGCGTACTGCTCGGCGGCGGCCCGATGGTTGCCAAGGGTTTCGTGGACCTTGGCAGTGCGGGAGTACACCGAGGCAGCTGGCGGGCCCCACGCCAGGGCCCAGAACGGCACGTCGTCGCTGGGGGCAGATGTGAGCAGGACACGGGCCTGGTCGGCTTCGGCGAGGGCGGCGCGGGCTTTGCCGGACTTGGCCAGGGTGTGGGCGTGCACGATCCGAAAGAGGGCTTCGGTCTGCGCGTCGACGCGGCCCTTGGCGCGGTTCAGGCCGGTCTCAGCCAGGCCCAAGCAGTGCTCGGGACGGTGGAGTTTCAGGCCCTGCATGGCCATGGTGCGCATCACGAAGCCGTCGTGGCCAGTGAGGTCGGACTCGTAGGCGAGTGCATAGGACTGCAGGTAGTAGCGCTGAGCGAGGCCCTGCTGGCCGGCGTCGTAGCTCTTCCAGCCGAGCAGGTGCACGCCGCGGCTGGCGGCGGAGAGCATCTGCTGGCGTACGTTGTCGGTGGCGAAGCGGGCGCGGCACAGCGGGGCGACGTCGTCACGTAGGTAAGTGACCAGGGCAGAGCGGCCGTGCTGGCCGCCGTGGCGTTCGTCCATCTCCGAGAAGGCGGCAATCATGTCGCGAACGGCTGCGACCTCGGCCATGCCGACGGTGTGTCCGGTGCGCACGGCGGCGGTGCGGTCGGCGATCTCCTTCGCGTGATCCAGCGGCAGGGCGGCGGCGGCTACCGAGTACGCGGACGCGAACAGGAAGCGTCGCCGGTCCAACTCATACCTCCACATGGGCAGCAAGACGTCCAGCGGTTCGGCCCCGAGGGACAGTCCGATGCTGTCACGGTCGCCTTCGCCGGCGTCTGGCAGGCCCAGGTCAGCGGGGGTGAGGAGGAGGCCCAGGCGCCGGGAGAGAGCGATGGCGAGGAACCGGCCGGTCTCGGCGCGGGGGATGGCCCCGGCGATCCAGTGCTCGATGTTCGACTTGTTAGTGCGTAAGTGCATGCTGCACTCGGCGGCCACCGACCGTACTGCGCGGGCGACGGCCTCGTATGTCCAGCCCGACTCGGCGATCAGGTCACGGAGTTTGCGGTTCGGTGTGCGCGCGGTCATTTGGCACCTGCCCCGGGATATACGCGATATACCGCTTGGCCTGCCGTCCACCGTACCGCCGGGCGCAGACGCCGGGTTGACTGTCGATCAGGCCCGGAGGCCCTCGACCGACGGATGTCACGCAGGCACCCCGCCTCGTCGTCCGCGCCTCCACCCATGGCCCGCATCTGTGCACCCGCCCCATCCTTGGAAGGAGCTGCGAATGGATGAATTGGAGCGACGGTGGGCCTCGGCGGCCGCCGTCTTGCGGAGGGCCGAACAGACCGGGGTTGCGGTGGCACCGGTGACCATGCAGCGGCCCGAACTGTCGGTTGCGGACGCCTACCGCATTCAAGCGGCGGGTATCGCGCAAAGGCTCGGTGACGGCGCCCGCGTCGTCGGCCACAAGGTCGGGGTGACCTCGCAGGCGATGCAGCAGCAGATGGGGGTCCCCGGGCCCGACTCGGGGATTCTCCTCGACGACATGCTGCTGTCTTGTGGCAGCGCCCTGCCCCGGGAGGGCTTCCTGGCACCGCGCGTGGAGGCGGAGATCGCGTTTCGGCTCGGCGACGACCTGAAGGGCCCGGGGTTGAGCATCGATGAGGTGCGCGCGGCAGTGGCCGGCGTGTGCTTGGCGCTGGAGGTCATCGACACTCGGTTCGCCCGCTGGCAGATCACCCTTGCGGACTCCATCTCCGACAACGCGTCCTGCGCCCGGGTGGTCGTCGGCGAGACGGTGCCGCTCGACGCCGTGCCAGACCTGGCCGACGAGGGCGTGGTCATCCACGTCGACGGACATCCGATCGCCGCGGGGCAGGGACGTGCGGTTCTGGGTCATCCCCTGCGCGCGTTGGTCTGGCTCACCGCCCGCCTGGCTGACCTGGGTACGTCGCCGGGGCTAAGCGCAGGCGATCTAGTTTTGCCCGGCGCCGTGCACGCCAGCCTGCCCTTGAACGCCGGGATGACCGTCCAGGCCCAGGCGCAGCACCTGCCGCCCGTATGCCTTCGGGTCGGCTGATCCACACACAGGGATCGGCGCGGCCCGCTGGGACCTCGTCGACTTCCGGCCGCCTCGAAGGAGCGAACTATGGCTGAACGGCCCACGCGCGTCGCCGTACTCGGCGCCGGCCTGATCGGCACCGACCTGGTCGCCAAGCTCCATCACTCACCCGTGCTGGACTGCCAGCTGGTCGTCGGCCGCAACCGGGAGAGCCTCGGACTGGCCCGGGCCGCCGAGATGGGTTGTCCCACATCCTTTGGAGGCATAGATGCCCTGGTCGCGGGCGGGCCGTTCGACATCGTCTTCGATGCCTCCAACGCCCAGGCCCACGCAGGGCACTGGGCGCGACTCGCCGCCACCCGCGCCACCCTCATCGACCTCACTCCCACCCGCAGCGGCACGGTGGTCATTCCGACCGTCAACGGCCCCGAGGCGCTCGCCCACCGGCACCTCAACCTCGTCAGCTGCGGTGGCCAGGCAGCCATCCCCGTGCTGCATGCGCTCGCCCAGCACTGCACTCCGCAGTACATCGAGGTGGTCTCCACCGGGGCGAGCGCCAGCGCGGGCCGGGCCACCCGGTTGAACCTGGACGAGTACATCGCCACCACCCAGGCGGCCATCCAACACTTCACCGGCGTCCCCGAGGCGAAAGTGATGGTCAACCTCAGCCCGGCGAGGCCCGCGCCTCCATTCCGGGTCGCAATGACCATGCTGGCCCCGGACATCCAGCCGGGGCGGGTCCGCACGATCATCGAGGCCGCCGCGGCGCGCGTCAAAGCGTTCGCGCCCGGGTTCACCGTGACCTCACTGCACGCCGACCCCGATCGGATCAGCGTCGCCGTTCAGGTCACCGCCCACGGCGGCCGCATCCCGGCGTACGCCGGAAACCTCGACATCATCAACGCCGCTGCCGTGCTTCTGGCCGAGCAGCGCTGCGAGCACACAGCCATCCCCCGAGGCTAAGAGGAGCTCGTCATGTACGGACACACCCCCGAACTGCCGACCCAGGTACTGATCCACGACCCGACCCTGCGCGACGGCCACCACGCGGTGCGCCACCAGCTCGACGCCAACCAGCTCCGCGCCTACGCGCGAGCGGCCAGTGCGGCCGGCGTGCCGGTCGTGGAGGTCGGGCACGGCAACGGGCTGGGCGCCTCCTCCCTGCAGATCGGCCGCGCTCGGTTGTCCGACACGGACATGCTCAAGGTCGTGCGCGAGGAGCTCACCCACTCCCGTATGGCCGTGTTCATGGGCCCGGGCTGGGGCACCTCGGAGGACCTGCGCACGGCTGTCGGACTCGGCGCCGACGTGGTCCGCATCGCCGCGCACTGCACCGAGGCCGACGTGACCGAACGCCACCTCGGCGTCGCCCGCCAGCTCGGTGTCGAGGTCCACGGCGTGCTGCTGATGAGTCACATGGCCAGCCCCGAGCAGCTGGCCGCCCAGTGCGCGAAGATGGTCGAGTTCGGCGCCCAGGCCGTGGGCATCTTCGATTCCGCCGGCCACTACCTGCCGGCCGATGCCACCGAGCGGATCACCGCGATCGCCGCGGCCCTGCCTGCCTCGGTGCCGGTCATCTTCCACGGCCACAACAACCTCTCTATGGCCGTCGCCAACTCCCTGGCCGCCCTCGACGCGGGGGCCCGGATCATCGACGCAACCGCGCGGGGATTCGGCGCCGGCGCCGGGAACACCCAACTCGAGGTACTGGTGGCCGTCCTTCACCGCCTGGGCCACGTCACTGGCATCGACCTGCGCCAACTGCTGCGCGCCGCCGATCTGGCCGAGGAGCACCTGATGCCCGCCCCACCCACGATCGACTCGGTCAGCCTGGTCAGCGGTCTGGCCGGTGTCTTCTCCGGCTTCAAAAGGCCCGTCCTGGACATCGCACAGTCCACCGGAACCGACCCGGTGGAGCTGTTCTTCGCGCTCGGCGCACGCCAGGTGGTCGCCGGACAGGAAGACCTGATCGCGGACGTTGCCCGCCAGCTGACCTCGACGCGGGCGTGATGACCTCCCACCCCGAACCCCCGGCCGCGGTCCTGTGCGGCATCGGCTCCGCGCTGCCAGCCACCCTGGTGCCCAACAACACCCTCTGCGCGCGGCTGGACACCACCGACGACTGGATCCGCTCCCGCACCGGGATCGCCCAGCGGCACATCGCCGGACCGGGCGGCTCCACAGAGCAGCTGGCGGTCACCGCAGGCGAGCAGGCGATGGCGATGTCGCCCGAGCCGGTGCAAGCGCTGGTACTCGCGACCACCACACCCGACCGCGCCTGCCCGGCCACCGCCACCACGGTCGCGTCTCGCCTCGGACTGTCCGGCACCCCCGCGTTCGACCTTGCTGCCGGCTGCACCGGGTTCCTGTACGCCCTGGCGACCGCGGCCGGACTTATCGCGACCAGCATCGCCCACGCGGTCTTGGTCATCGGCGCGGACCGGCTATCCACCCTGCCGCACCCCGACGATCGCAGCACCGTCCCGCTGTTCGGCGACGGGGCGGGCGCCATGGTGCTGCGCCGCGGACAGCCCTGGGAGAGCGGCGCGCTCGGCCCGGTCCTCCTGGGCAGCGACGGCACCCACGCCGAGCTGATCCAGGCCGACCGCCCAGGTGCGCTGCAACTGCATGGGGCGCAGGTCTTCCGTCACGCCGTCGACCGCATGGTGACCGCCTCCCGGCAGGCCATCGCAGCGGCCGGGTGGACCACGGCGGACATCGACTACCTGGTGCCGCACCAGGCGAACGCTCGGATCACCGACCTCGTCGCCCGCCAACTCGCCCTCGACAGCGACAGGCAGCTGCACAACATCGCCTGCGTCGGCAACACCGGCGCTGCCTCCATCCCCCTCCTGCTGGCCCAGGCCTCCGCCGCGGGACAGCTCAAGCCCGGCATGCGCCTGGTGCTCGCCGCATTTGGCGCCGGACTGACCTGGGGCGCGGCTCCCGCCACCTGGCCCGAGCTCCCGCCCGCCCGCAACGGAAGAAGGCAACCGTGATCCACCACGACCTGATGGACCTCCTGACCGACGACCTCAAGCTCAACGCGGAGCAGATCACCCCCACCGCCAGCCTGGACGCGGCCGGCTTCGACTCCCTGGCGGTCGTCGAGCTGTCCGTGCTCCTGGCCGACCGCTACGGCATCGACGTCCCCGACGCCGCCATCAAAGCCACCGCCACTCTGGCCGACCTCGACCAGCTCATCCAGTCCAAGCGCAGCGAAAGGTGAACCCCACCATGGCCCAACGCCCCACGCCCGCACGTGCCTGGATCATCACCCCGGCCGTGCGACCCGACCGTTTCCCGGCCGCCCAGAACTGCGGCGCCGCCGTCGCCCTGGTCGACCTGGAGGACTCCGTGGCCATGCAGGACAAGCAGACCGCCCGCACCCAGGCCCACCACTTCTTCAATCCCCCAGAGGCCGGGTGCACGCTCGGCGTGCGGATGAACGCCCCGACCGCTCTGGAAGGGGCTAGGGACCTCGTCGCCCTCGCCGACTACACCGCCAAGCCGGACCTGATCCTGGTGCCCAAGACCGAGTCCGCCCGGGACATCGAACTCGTTGCCAGCGTGCTCGACGCCGACGGCTACGTCCCGGACATCTGGGCCCTGATCGAAACCCCGCGCGCCTTCGACCACCTGCCGTCGATCATGTCCGCGCCTCGGCTCGGCGGGGTTGTCTTCGGCTCCGCCGACTACGCCGCGGCCGTGGGCTGCCAACTCACCTGGGACGCCCTGCACTACGCCCGGTGCGCCCTGATCAACAGCGCGGCCGCTGCTGGTCTCCCCGTCATCGACGCCCCCGCCTTCGGCCTGAACGACCTCGACGCCCTGCGCGCCGAAGCCCGGGCTGCCAAAGCCCTCGGCTTCTACGGCAAGGGCGCCGTCCACCCCCGCCAAGCAGCCGTCATCAACGAAGCGTTCGCCCCCACCGACGAAGAGATCGCCCAGGCACGCGCGATTGTCACCGCCGGCCAGCACAGCGGCCAGGGCATCACCACCGTCAACGGCGCGATGGTCGGCGCCCCCTTCTTCGCCGCCGCCCAGGCCCTCGTCCGCGACATCGACGCCGCCAGGCCCGCACTCACCGAGCAGGCCACGCATGGCTGATCCGCTGCCCCAGGGCTACCGACGCCTCGCCGGAAACCGGATCCGCGAGAACATCGGCCTCGGCTACCGCGACCTCACCCCCGGACTGACCATCGAGCACCGGCCCGGCCGGACCGTCACCGAGACCGACAACCTTCTCGGCACCGCCTTGGCCGGGAACAGCGCCCCCATCCACACCGACGCCCACTACAGCGCCCACACCGAATGGGGCCGCATCCTCGTCTGCGGCGGCGTCACACTCAACCTCGTTGCCGGGATGACCGTACGCAGCACCAGTGGCCTGACCCTCGCCAACCTCGCCCTCACCGACGTCGCCTTCACCGCGCCCGTCTTCATCGGCGACACCCTCTACGCCACCACCGAGGTCCTCCACCGGCGCCACTCCGCCAGCCGCCCCGGCAGCGGACTCATCACCTGCCGCACCGAGGGACACAACCAGGACGACACCCCCGTGCTCGCCTTCACCCGGACCTTCCTCGTCCCCACCGACCCCGACGCCGTACGGGACGCAACCAACTACTGAAGGGCAATCGATGACCGAGGACCTGACCTTCACTGCGGCCGAAGAGGACCGGTGGCAGCAGTACGACGAGCTCGCCACCCGCGCCTACGGTCACCCCGTCCGCGACATCACCGACCTGCGCCCTCACGCCGACCTGCGCGTCGCCACCCGCCATGGCCGTGTCGTTGCCGGCGGCCTCGGACTCCTCGTCCACCAGTACTTCGGCGGCCGACCGGTCCCCAGCGCCTGCCTCGGCTCCGGCTGCGTCGCTCCTGAGGAACGCGGCGAGCACCTGGCCGCCCGCATGACCGCCGAGCGGCTGCGCCCGTTACAAGAGCAAGGAGCGGTCATCTCCACGATCTCCACCTCGTCCACCGGCTACGCCCGCCGGCTCGGCTACGAAGCCCCCGTCCCGGTTCTCGCCTGGGCCATCGCCACCGACGACCTCAGACGCTCCTTCCCCAGCGGTGACCTCGACGTCGACCACAGCGATCCGACGCATACCCATGACCTCCAGCGCGCCCTCGCCCGTCTCTGGAACGGCCCCGTCGAGCGCCCCGCCTGGTGGTCGGGCTGGAAGCAGCGCAAGAGCAACCTGACCACCTACCGCTTCCGCACCCCCGGCCAAGGCCCGACCGGTTTACTGACCCTCACCACCAGGCGGCGCGAGCGCCACGGCATGAACCTCGTCGTACACGACTTCTGGGCCGCGGACCACCGCACCGCGCTCGCCATGCTCGCCTTCCTCGGACGCCACAACACCCGGGCCCAGACCATCGAGTTCCGCCGCGGCGCCCTCCCCCCGTACCCCACGCTGCTGCACCACCTGCACCACCACCGTCCTAACGCCGAATCCTGGCACCCCTGGATGCTGCGCATCCTCAACATCCCCGAGGCCATTCGCCTGCGCGGATGGCCCGGCGACCTCCACGCCACACTGCCCATCGAGATGGACAACGGGCGCGGTAGCGCCGACCACTACGCCTTACAGCTCCAAGACGGCAAGGCCGAACTCGTCCCGACCCGCGTAGCCACCCAGGTCCGCCTTACCCCCGGACAACTCGCAGTCTGGTATGCCGGCGGCTACCGATCCGCGATCGCAGCCCGCATGGCGGGCGTCCAAGCCGTCTCCGACCATGCGCTCGAATCCCTGATCCAGGCCACGGTGCAATTCGAGCCGTGGCTCCCTGACCATTTCTAGGCTTCGCCACCCGCCGGTCGCACCGTCGCCTCACTGGCCAACTTTCCACTGACATGCGGTAATGCGGCTACACGGTGCTCAGAACCGGCCCCACGCCAGTCTGTCCAGTGCTCCCGGTTCGTTCTGCTCGATGAATACCCGGGCAACTCCGAGAGTTGGCTCCTTGCGCCTGCCACGCCGCCCTGCTCGCCGACGGAGTGCGAGGCGTCGTCTCCTTCGCCGACCCCGTCCCGCGGCGGACCGCCTCCGGCCTCCTGGTCATGCCCCCACTGCCACCCGACAGTTCATTCTCACGGTGCTCGCCGACTGGGGTTTGCCGACCGCCAACATCATCGTCAGCGCTGGCGACCGGCAGATTCTGCTCACGAATACGCCCTATATGCGACCGAGGTCAAGCAGGTGCGCGGCGACAGCTTCCGCGCGGACTGGCGTATCACCGAGCTGATCCGGCACGCCGCAACGTGCGGGGCTCCCGACCCCGGAGTCGTCTGCGCGGACGACGGCCCGGAGTTCATCGCCCTGCAGTCAGGTCTGGGAGACGCTCAAGAACAACCCCCGCAAGAAAGCCGAGATGACGCGACATAACGGCCGTGCGCTGGCTTCACCGCCCACAGCTGACACCCGTATGTGCCGGGCCAATCTCTTCGGACCCGGCCCGGCACACACCCCCTTACAGTGGATGAAGGAGATGACCATGGACACCAACCCCACCGCCCTGCTTCTCGACCTCGCCGCCAGAGCCCAGGGCCTGAGTGACCGGGACGCGCTGCAGGACCTTCTCGCCAGGGCCCACCGCGCCTGGTGCGAGGGCGTCGCAGACGTTCAGGCCGGCACCCGCCAGGAGGCCGCGAACCTGTCCGACGCCCAGCTCGCCGAGCGGTGCGCTGCCGTGGGGACGCCGTGGGAGCAGGGGATGACACGCGGCGAGGCGGTCTCCGCGCTCGCGTTCGCGACCTGGGATGCCGCGCCGGCCGCCATGGCCTACACGGAGCTGGAAGAACGCGCCGCGCTCTTCGGTGTCTGCCTTCTTGGCGAGGAACTTCTGTAGCCGCCTCTCACGCTGGGCTGGACATGAACCCACCGGCTTTGGCATTATCGAACTTGTCGCGCTCGACCGGCGCCGGCACTGCCTTGCCAATCCTTCCAAAGGGGTTCGATGTCTCCCGCCGAGCGGCTCGTGGACACCGCGCAGATCGTGTCCGAGTTCGGCACGAGCAAGCCCCGGATCAGCGAGTGGAGCAACGCCCCGGACAGCGGTTTCCCCGCGGTCGCGCACACGGAGGGCCGCAAGCGGTTCTGGCGCCACGACGAGGTCGCGGCGTTCTTCGCCAAGCGCGCCCCGAAGAAGCGCACGCTGCCGGCCGCGGTACTCGAGGCCGACCAGGACGAGCTGCTGACCAAGCGGGAAGTGGCCAAGCTCCTCGGCTACACCCGCACCTCCACCATCGACGCCTACTTCCGCGACCGGCCCGGGTACTTCCCCGAGCCCGACGAGGACGTCGACGGCCCGATGTGGCGCCGCGGCACGATCGTCGCCTGGGCCAGCAACCGGCCCGGCAAGGGCCGGCGCAGCTCCGCCCCGGCTGCCGCGCTGCCCCCCGTACCCGTCGATGGGGACCCCGACGAGTTGCTCGGTACCGCCGAGGTCGCGAGCCTGTTCGGCTACAGCAGCGTCGCTTCCTTCTCCAGCGCCCTCTACCAGGGGCGCATCCCCGAACTGCCCGAGCCGGAGACCCTGGAGAGGGAGGAAGGCAGCCGCGGCGGAGCCCGCAAGAAGTGGCGCCGGGCCACCGTCGTCGCCGCCGCCCGCAAGCGCGGTGTACTGCCGGCCGCCGATCAGGACGAGAACGAGGACCTGGTCGGCGCCGCCGAGGCAGCCCGCATCCTCGGATACAGCAACGCCGACAGCTTCATCAGCGCGCTCGGGCACGGGCTCCTGCCCGACCTCGAGCAGCCCGACGGTTTCGAATACCGCCGCGGCAGTGCCGGCCGACCGCGCCAGCAGCGCTGGAAACGCTCCCGCCTCGAGGAACTGGCCGCCCGCCGGTCCTCGACGTCCTGACGGCAACACCGCACCGCGTCACACGCGGGATACCGTAAGACCGCGGCCTCTGGTTTAAGGGAACGACGAACGCCCGGCGGACCAGACGCCGCACGATGGCCGGTATGGAGAGGCCAGCCACCTCTCCGCCGCGAAGCCGCACAGCTTCGCGGCACCGGTCATCGCTACGGATCTCGTGCTACTTCTGCCCCAGCCGCTCGGGAAGGTACGTCCTGAGCCTGTTGAGAGACGCTCGTGCCCAGAGGACGCGCCGGCAACCGGCCCCAGGACGAGACCGATCGGCAAACCGATCACCCACGCCTCCTGCAGGTTGCCCATGCTGCCGTCTGGGTCGAGCGCCGGCGCGAGCACCCACGGGGCAACGGAGGCGGCCAGGAGGCCGAGCACCCAGCTCACCGTGAACACAGGGTGGTTGGGCAGGCCCTGCGCCCGGCGCAGGCGGATCACGTGGATCGGCCCCGCCAGAGTCGCGACGCCTGCCGTCTTCGGAGAGGGGGCCGGGGCGAGCGGAGTCTGTCAGGCCGCTCTGACATCGGCAGCAGAACCTGCCGTGAAAGCGGTGGTTGCGGTGTCGGAGTCCGGCCAGCAGCCGGCGGAACCGTCCCCGCCCGGACCAGGCCGCCCTCCGGGTTCGAAGAACCGCCGCCAAGCCACCCGCCATGACGTGGGCAGAGTCCTTGCCACCGGCGAGACATCCAGCCGACCCGCCCACCACAAGATCGGCGCCAAACCCCGCAGGACAGGCTGACGAACGACTTCGAGCATCAGCACAATGAGCGGATGCGCTACGAGGAGAAAGCGAAGCTCATCACAGCAAGGGCCCTGGTCCCGGTGGCCATCCTTGTCACCTCGCCAGTGCTGCTGATAGCCGGAGCGCCGATCCGTCGCCGATACCTCCGCTACGTCTACCGGGACGAAGCCCCACTGATCCTGGACAAAAAGCAGGGCCGAATCAGCGTCCACTGGTTCGTGATCACCAGCCCTCTTCTCCAATGGCTCTGCTGGCCCACAGAGTCACTCGCTCGACTCATCTCACGCCGACGTTAAACGACAAGCTGAGGCCTCCCGACTCGCCGCCGAGTTCACCGCGCGCAAGGAGGCCGAGGCCCGCGGCCGCCGCGCCGTGGCCGGCGCCCTCCCCGGAGCGCGCGTCGAGGAGGCCTACCGCCGCACACGGGTGATCTGGCAACGCGCCTGCCCGCCGCACGGCCATGGGAGCCCCGTCCAGCACGACAGCGTGTGCGCCGTCATCGGAGTGTCGGGCGGGAGTGTCAGCGTCGAAGTGTCCGGCCTTTCCCAAGGGATCGTCGCCATGCTGGCCGCCTACGCCGAGCAGTGAACCGCGGCCACCCCGCGCCGCCACGCCCGTCCCGCAATCCCCACCCCCTTCCAGCCCCGGGAGTCGCCATGCCGGAAATCTCGCCGATCATCGACTGGAACAGCAACAAGGCCTACCAGTGCCCCCGTTGCCGTCACGACACGGTCACCGACCCGTCCAAATGGAAGGTGTACACCTGCTGCAACTGCGGCACCCGCTTCGCGCGCTTCCCCCGCCTGCAGCGCCTCCTGCGCCACGCCGGCATCACCTGCGAGTGGTACACAAAGCGGCACCCTGTCCCCGTGGACGGCAAGCCGTTCGGGTTCCTGCGCCACCGGCACAATGGCGCCGACATGTACGCGCAGGACCAGTTCGGAGGCGTGGCTGTACGACACGGACGAGTACCCCAACCACCGTGACCGGGTCCGCCACCTCACCACCCGCTCCAGCCGCGCGGGAGCCATGGCCGAACTGGCCTGGCAGCGCAGCATGTTCGGGCCCATTTCGAGGACGACCCCAGCCCCGTGCTCGCCGTGGTCGCGGACGAGAAGTTCTACAAGTACGGGCCGGACATGACCGCGGAGTAGGAAGCCGGGTTCAGTGACGGCACGCTGGAGGTCTACGGCGTCGGAGTCCTGCGCCCTTAGGCTGTACGGCCAAAGGGCAGACGCCCGCGTGCTCGTCGAGTGGAACCAGAACTTCGGCAATCATGACTGCGCACCCGAGTGGCACCCTCCCGCCGTCCTTGGGCCCGGGTCACCCGTACGCACTCTCGACGCTCACGCTCCCTGGGGGGTCAGAGGCGGGTGGCCATCACGTGCGCGAGGCGCAACAGGTCGCGCACGCCCGGATTATCCCCGTCAGCCCGCGCCAAAGCCGCGCGCTCGGCGTCGCCCAAACCGGCCGGCGACCGCCGCAACAGCGAACCGGGATGGTGCAGATCGTGCACCCGGGTCACGAACGCGAAGGAGCGGCGCCGCGGCGGCGCCTCCACGTCGAGCTGCCCGGAGTAGATGACGTGACGTCCGCCCGGCGCCGCCAGCACCGCGCGCAAGCGACGGGCGGAGCCGACGATCGCGGGCGGGGCATCGACCGGGGCGAGACCCCGCCACGCGTCGAAGAAGCGAACCCGGCCCTCGGAGCCGGCGTGACCGCCGACCACGTCCCAGGCCGGGACCACACACAGCTGCGACAGCATCGGAGTGTCGCGGGACGCCACCGGCCGCATCCCGCCAGCGTCCAGCCGCCACAGCACCAGCCCGCCGTGCCGCCCCGCCGTCACGAGCGCGTCCTCCCCGGCGAAGACCAGCTCCCGTACCGGCGCGTGCTCCGCCGGTACAGGGGCCGCGTCCAGCGCGTGGCCGAGTGCGGCGTGGACGGCGATCAGGCGGTAGCCGTCGCACAGCACCATGCGGTCGCCCCTGGGGGTCACCGCCATCGGACCGCCGGTGCTCAGCGCCCACTGCCCGAGGTCGACCTGGCGCAACTCCCCGGTCGTCTTCAGGACCAGGACCTGCGGCGTGAGAGGCAGCGAGACCACGCATCCGTACGCCGTGGCCGCCAGGTGCGCTCCGGTGAGCGTGCGGCTCTGCGCCAGCACCCGCGTCTCGAACGACGTGTGCCGGACCAGTTCCGCCCGGGCCGCGTACCCCTCGCTGCGGCGCAGCGCGACCACGTCCCCGGGGCCCAGGACGGCGAGCGACGTGTGGCACACGGGGCCGCGGTGGAGCACAGTCCGCGTGCCGGACTCCGGCTCAAGGGTCTCGATCACCTCGCGCGACTGCTCGTCCGGGTCGTCCGTCACGTGCGCGGTGGCCAGCACCTCGCCGCCGTGCCCGAACGCGCTGTGCGCCGCGGAGAACACGCCGAAGTCCTCGGGCAGCGTCCGGGTGGCCGCGCCAGCCGCCCCATCTACGAGGGCCCGGGCGCGGCGCGGGGAGAGGGACCGCAGCCAGCCGAACAGTTCCGCCTCCAGCGGATGGTCCGGCGCCCCGGCGCGCCGCGGGATCCGGTGCACGAGGTGCACCGCGTCGGCGAGGGGAGCGGAGCGGACGAGCTCCCAGTACGCCGGCCAGTCCCGTCGACGCGCGAGCCCGCTCGCCGTGTCCTCCAGTACCGCCGCCGACACGTGCGGCACGGGCAGCAGCTCCGGGAGCCACCCGTCCACCGCGATCCGAGCCTCCGGCACCTGTCGGCCCAGGGAGTCGGGGTCGAGCACCCGCCGCGGAACGTCGGCCTCGGGCTCCGGCGGCAGGCCCGCCGCCCGGAGCGCACTGTTCTGCCGCGACACCGCGTCGCCCAGGGACGACATGTAGGTGGCGGGCGCGCGGTCGGCCAGCCGGCGCAGCCACGTCACCGCCTCCTCGCCGACCTCCACGGCCTCCCGGGGACGGTCTGCGTCGAGCAGGATCCCGTGCAGGCTCATCAGCGCCGTCGTCCACGCAGAGGTGTACCGGTGCGGATCGGCCTCGGCGAGGCGCCGGTTGAGCTCGGCCACCTCCCGCGCCGGCTCGACGGCCTCCACGTGGCGCCCGCGCGAGGACAGGTGCTCGCGCAGCCGCTCCAGCGACGCGACGAGCGGCGTGTCCTCGACCAGCGTCCCCTCGCGCACCAACTCCCGGCCCAACTCAACCGCTTCGCGCAGGGCGACGTCCTCCGCAGGCGGACGGAACGTGAGGGCCGACCCGTTGGACAGCGCGATCGCCAACCCTCTGCGCTGCCCCGGATCGTCGACGGCGGCCCTGCGGTACGCGCTGGCCGCCTCCTGGTTGGCCCGGTACGCCTCCTCCCACCGACCGGCCGACTCCAGATGCACACTGACATTGGCCAGCGCGGTCGCCCGGTACGGTTCGTACCGGCGCAGATCGTCCCGGGCGAGACGGGTGAAGAGGTCCACCACGCGCTGCTGCGTCGCCACCGCTTCGTCGACGTCGCCGGTGCGGTGCAGCAGACCGGCGACGTTGGTCAAGGTGCGGCCGACGTGCTCCTCGTACGTCTCCGGATCGTCGGCTGCCAGCTCCTGGAAAAGCTCGGCCCCGCGGCGCGCCGCCCGCAGCGCCTCCTCCCTGCGCCCCAGTTCGTGCAGGTCGTTGCCGTGCCCGGCGTACAGCCAGGCGCGTTCGTGCCGGTCCGGTGCCGCGGCGATCCGGGACGCGAACAGCCGGACGTTGACGGCGGCCCGTCCCACCACGAGGTTCGCGGGGGTCGGGTGCGGCACGGCGTCCACCACGTCCTCCAAGAGCGCCGTGGTGATGTCGGGCAGTTCGGCCAGAGCGGTGAGGGCAGCGCCCCCGGCGGCGACGCCGAGGCCGGGATCGTCGGCCAGCAGCGGATACAGGCAGGCGGGCCCGAGGTGCGGCCAGCGGCCCGCCGCCGCGATCAGCGTCGACACCCCCCGGGCGGGGCCGGAGCCGTGCCGCAGCACGGCGCCCGCGGTGTCCGCCGCCCACGCCTGCGCCGGGTAGTCGGCCGTGTGGCCCGGCACGGTCAGCGCGATGAAGTCCTCCGCCAACCGGTCCGGATAGAGCGGTTCCAGGACCGTGCCGTCCACGCCCTCGGGCGGCGGATAGCAGACGCCGTGGTCCGCCAGCACGGTGGGTGTCGGCTGCCCGACCGCCAGCGCGTCCACCAGCAGTGCTCCCTGCTCTTGCGGCTGCGCGCCGCTCAGGGAGGCGGCGAAGACCACCCGGTTCATGACGGCCGGGGGCAGGGTGATCCGTCCCGCGCCCCGCCGGTCGTGCAGCAGCACCCAGCCCAGGTGCTCGCGGTCGAGGAGGTAGAGGGTGAGCCCCGCCAGATCGGGCGGGGCGCGCCGTCCCGAGGCCGCGGCGTCGATGGCGACCAGGGCGGCCATGTGCACGGCGAGCGCCAGCCTGAAGTCGTCGTCGGCGAGGTCGGGTTCGCCCGCCGGCGCTACGATCTCGTACCGCTCGGCGAAGGCGGCGCGTGCCGCACGGAACATCGCCCCCCGCTCGCCCTGCCCGGCCGCCGGGCCGCTCGGCTCGTCCAAAGGCCCGAGGGCCTGTGCCGACACGTCGATCTGCTCACTGGCGAGCGCCCCGCGCAGCGCCGGCCACGAATCAGTGCCGCGCGCCAGCAGCAGGACGCGGGCGCGCACGTCCGGACGGTGCAGCAGGGCGTTGCTGAACAGCCAGGTGACGGTGGTCAGCGGCCAGCGATCCGCGTAGTCGACCAAGAGCAGGAGCCCGGCCGCACTGTCCGGCGTCAGGTCCTGGCTGCCGGGCGGCGGCAGCACGGTCCCGGGCCCCTGGACCGCGGTGACCACCTTCCAGCCCTGCCCGGACAACTCGGCGGCCAGCTGCTGGGCCAGCCGGGTCTTGCCCTGCCCGCCCGGCGCGTGCAGCCAGCGCGCCGCCCGCTGCGGACCGCCGGCGCACCAGGCGTGCAGCGCTCCCAGCTCGTCCTCCCGCCCGGTGAACGGCGCCACGGCGAACCGAGCGTGGAGCATCCGACTGGGCTGCTGCCGCAGCCACTGCGGATCCGCCTCGGGGGTCGGCGCCCACCGGCGCAGCACGTACAACGGCGTGCCGTCGCCGAACACATGGATATCCGCGCCGACGACACCGTAGGCGAACCCGCCCGTCGCGCTGACGTGCTGCTCGCTCACGTCGCGCGGTCACCGCGGCCGGCGCCGGGCTCCTGATGGACGATCACGTTCCCACCCTGCGCGCCGAACGCCTGCCCGTGGTCGCGCGCCTCGACGTGCTGCACCCAGTGGCGCTGCTGGGCGGGCAGTTCGTCCTGCAGCCGCCGGGTCAGCTCACGCACGTCGTCGGCCACCTCCGGGTGCGCGCGAAGGAACTGCTCGAGCCGTTGCCAACTGCCGGCGCGCCGCCTCCGGATCCTCCGCCCCGGACACCAGCGCGGCCTCGCTCTCCAACAGCGCCACCAGCGCACCCTGTTCGGGTGCGTCATGCCGCCCGAACAGCCGCAGCAACCCGGAGCGCGCGGCGCCCCAGGCGTCCGTCGCCATCGCGGCGACGAGCGTCGTCGAAGCGGCCGTCGCGACCGCCGCCAGGGATTCGATCATGGGTGTCCTCCCGTTGCCGTGCCCGCCCCATCGTGCCACCGCGGCCCGCGCCCGCGCCCTCCCCGATCAACATGCCGCGGTTATATGGTGGTTGGCCGCACCACCGGGACAACGACACGGCGACGACGCCGTGGGCGAGGGGGCGTCGTGTGGCGTCGCAAGGGCCCGAACCGCACCGGCCTGCGCCGCCAGCTCCGCACGGCGCGCATCCTGTTCGACGCCGGCGACTTCACCGCGGCGGAGGTGCTCCTGCGCCGCCTGCTGCCCGACTGCGAGGCGGAGCTGGGAGCGAACCACGGGGAGACCATCGGCCTGCTCAACTTGCTCGGCTCCACCCTCTACCAGCAGCGCAAGGCGGCTGCGTCCGCGCAGATCGCCCGCGAGGCCACCGACCGTGCGGCCCGCGCCTGGGGCCCCGACGACCCCGCGACCCTCGACTGCGCTCACAACCTCGGCGGGGCCCTGGCCATCCAGGGCGACGTCTCCGCGTCCGTCGCGGTTCTCGACGACACCTGGCAGCGCCGCGCCCGCCGCCTGGGAGCCGCCCACGAATCCACCCTCACCACCGCCAACACCCTCGGCGCGACCCTCTTCGCCGCAGGCCTCCGCCGCGACGGCCTCACGGTCCTGCGCCGCGCCCACGCCCAGAGCATGGGCCTGCCGGCCGGGCATCCGGTGCGTGTGGACATCGCCGACAATCTACGGATCGCGGAACGGAACGCGGGCAGCTGACCGGCGGCGCCCCGACGGGGACGCCACCGGCAGGCCCGCCCGATCCCCTCAGCAGATCTGTCCAGCGACCGCGGCCCGGATGCGCCGAAAATCCCCAACGCCGTACGCCTTCAACACGCCGTGGTGGTCGCCCTCCAGCTCGACGACCATGGGCGGCTGTGCCGAGTAACCGGACCGGTCCTCGATGAAGAAGTAGTCGTCCCCTGTCGCCCTGAAGATCGTCACCGGTGCGTTCGGTGAGCTCGTGGAAGTGCACTCGAACTCCTAGGTCGTGGCGACGATGCCGGTGATGGCGGATCGTCGCCCGGTCGAGCGCAGGCATCAAGCAGTGGATGTACCCGACGAACGCCTCCTCGGCGTGCTGGAAGCCGACCACACCATCAGCGCCATCTGACCCACGGCGCTGGTTCCCGCTCAGGCCGGCGGGAACCGGCGCCGGGAGGCCCCGCCATGTACCTGGTCACGCCCGACCCCGGACACGGAGTCGTCGCCGCGCCCCGCAGGACCTCACCGCCGAGACCGAACAAGCCCTCACCGCGCGGGGGTTCACCTGGAACAACAGCATCGAAGCGTACGTCCGGCCGGCACCCGCAGACGAAGCGACGTCCACGGCGGCGGCCGTGGCCGCCGAGCTCCGCACCAAGGGCCACTACGTCATCGCCCCCGCAGCCGTCGCGCTCGCGCAGCTCCCGGCCTGAGAGCAGGCCGCCCAGTCACCCAGTACGCCCCGGAGGGATACCTCATGGCCGCAACCACCGCGCCCGTCCTCACCACGGACGCCGTCACCGTCACCACCGACCGCATGGGCCGCCTGTACGCCGTCATCCCCGACGACGTCGCCCGCCCGCTCACCGTCGCCGCACGCAAGGGCATCGCCCCCGAGGCGCACGGAAGTCCATGCATGGGCGTCACACCAGCCGATGACCTGCAGGTTCAGACTGAGAGAAGGCTCAATGCACCTGGTCAGTGGGGAGGCCCACACTCGACCAGGCATCAACGACCGCCTGATGCTCCTCGCCCTGGCCGTAACGGTTGAGGGCAGCAGCGACGGTGAGCCGGGCGAAGTCAGCGAACTGCGTCTCTTCCGCCAGTTCGCCACCGGTGAGGACATCCCACCAGATCCATCCGGCGCGCTCCCACGCTTTGCCACCGAGCCGCTCTGCCACGAGGTAGAAGGCACGGTTAGGGATGCCGCTGTTGATGTGGGTGCCACCGTTGTTGCGCTCGGTCTGCAGGTAGTGGCCCATCGTCGCGGGCTGCGGATCCCTGCCCAAAGTGTCATTGTCGTAGGCCGTGCCCGGCTCCTTGAGCGAACGCAGCGCGACTCCATTGATCCCGGGTGCCAGGAGACCGACTCCGAGCAGCCAATCGGCCTCCTCGACGCTCTGCCCGAGCGCGTATTGCTTGACCATCACTCCGAAGACGTCGCACAACGAGTTGATGAGTGCCCCGGGTTGTCCATGGAAGACAAGGTCCGTCTGCTGGATCATGGCCTTCATCAACTCGGCTCCCACGACTTCAAGGCACTGGCTGAACCGGGAGAAGGTCTGATCGTCCCCATCTCCCAGAACAAGCAGGGAACCGTTCCAGAAGCCGTTGTTGTACTTCCTGCCGTAGTGAACGACCGCAGGTACGGGCAGTCGGGGATCGAGAAGATACTCGCGGCCGAAGACCTCACGCAGGAATCGCGATGTGGCCACGAGACCGTCATAGGTCTCATCGACCGCAGAGTCGCCCACCGGTTCGTCGCCAGTGGCACGGGCCACAGGAAGCCTGTCAAGCTCTTCCCCCCACCGAGCCTCGAAGACTATGTGCTGCACGTCTTCGGGGGGTGACCCGTCGCCGATGAACGTCAACTCACCATCCGTCACACGCCACCCGAGGCCCTGGTATGTCAGCTGGAGTCCACCCTCCTCGGTCAAGCGCTCGTACAGGGAAAGCGGGATCACTCCGGAACGCAACAGCGGATGAGTTGTAGCCCGGCCTGCCAATGGGGCGCCCTCCAGCCGCCTAGTCCAGTCCCGTACCTGGACCTTCGGTACCTGCGCGACCTCCCCTATCGCAGAGATGGCCCGCGTCAACCGCTCCACTGTCCAGTCCAGGAGTTCACCGCGATCCGCCGCGGAGAGTGTGTCGTCCGCAATGAACGGCACAATCTCCAGAGCCGCGTAACCACGGTGCACAGCCTCGAAGGTGGCACTGCTGCGCCGACGCGCCAGCAACGCACCCTGGCTGTCCCATGCAGCGCGGTTCAACGTCGGCGCGGCCCAGTGCCCGGTCTGCCGAAAATAGGCGACAGCGGTGCTGTCCCGGGTGAGTTCGGCGTAGATCAGCCTGGCAGCCGTGCGAACGCTGGTGCGCGTATGAAGCCAGGTTCCACCGAATGTGACGATACCGCCGGCCACCGCGCCGATAAGCGTAGTGATCAGGGCAATGTCCATCTTCGCCCCCCGTCGCCCCCTTCCACCCAGCGTATCGAGAACTACCGGAGGCGTCGGCGCGCCAGGAGCAGCTACTGAACTTGATTGGGGAGATTTTCTCCCCATGGAGTACCCAGGCAACACCGTAGGCCCGCGAGACGGGCGGCCCTCGTCGGACGACCGCTCCCGACATCACCCAATCAAGTTCAGTAGTGTCCTGCGCCGGTAGTCCGTCGTTGGATCTGGCGGTCCCAATTCAAGCCGCCCGGTCTGCTCCTCAGAGTCTGAGCGGACCACACGTCAGCCGATAGGCCTCCTGGACCCAGGGCTCCTTGGCTTGAGGGTTCACGCCGCAGGCCAGGGATGCACCTATACCGCTGAACCAGGTGCTCACGCTGCCGCAGCCGTCACGGCCGGGGCAGGTCACGGTGAAGCTCGCGTAGACCGCCTGGACTCCCTCGGCCTCGACAAAACGCCCAGGGTCCGTTGCGCGATCCCGCCGCGCTCCACTCAGGACCGGAGCCAGACACCGAATCCCTCTCCTCGCCTGTAGCCTCGGCGCTCCAACTCCTTGCCGAGCACTCCCCACTGAACCGGCGGGACGAGGCCCTCCACGTGCTCGAAGAGGCCAAGGAGCTGAGCATCCGTCAATGATCGGGCGTACACCGTTCGACCCTTGACGCTGAAGTCGCGAGGCGCATCGTCCGTATCGACGGCGACAACGCCCGTGTGCACTGCTGACCCCAACGAAACCCGCCGACAATCAGGCACAAGCTGAGGCGGCCTCCGCCCGTGTCAGCGGGCGGAGCGAATCATCACGACGAGCGTCGGTGACGCCGGTGACGGCTGGCTCTGGCCGAGGTCTTGGTAGCCCCACGACTGGTAGAGCTGGTGGACCTTCCCGCCACCGGCCGCCGGGTTCACCATGAGCGTCACGTACGACTCGTCCCGCGCAGCGAGGAACGCGTCATGCATCCGCCGCGCGGTCCCGGTCCCCCGCCACTCATCCCGTACGCCGATCTCCTTCAACGCCACGGCCGGACGGCGGGTGTACTCCTCCGCCGGTTCTGGGGCCGTGCGCTGCCAGTACCGGTCACCGTGCTCGATGCGGTTGCCGTAGGCGTAACCGACCGGGTGCCCATCGGCGTACGCGAGGACGACCGTGAACCCCGGTTCGGCGCTGTGCCGGTCCAGCCGCTCGCCGAAGGCGGTGATGGCGTAGTTCGGCAGGTGGAGCAGCGGGGCGCGCACTGCGGCGTATACGTCGATCACGTCGCCGCGGATGGGGTCCAGCTCGGTGAACGTGCGGAGTTCGGTCGTGGGTGCCGTGGTCATGGGATGGCCTTCCAGGCGTCGCGAGTGTGCTCGGTCCAGGTCTGCGCGGTGGAGCTGCGCGGCGCTCGCGCACGTAGCGCGGCGCCGAACTCTTGCAGCATGCGGGAGACACGGGCGTGCTGGGTGGCGGCGTCGGCAGGTACGTGCATGGCTGTGATCGCGGCGGCTTCAAGGTCGTCTTGGGCGAGTTGGGCGTGTGCGAGGCGCGTGGTGGTGATGGCGTGGGACCGACGCATGTGGGGCCGCAGGGTGGCCAGGCAGCGATGGGCGTGGAACTCTGCGGTCGGGTAGTCACCAAGCGCGAGGAAGGCTGAGAGGGCAAGGGAGTTCAGCTCGGCCTGATCGTAGAAGGCGAGCAGCCACACCGGCCGGTATGCGTCTGGGTCTATGCGTTGCAGGGCGTCTTGTGCCTGGTCGAGCGCGCGGCGGGTGCCCGTGCGGTCCTGCGCAGCGCCGTGGATTGCTGCCTGCCGGGCCAGACCGAGGGAGGCGAACATGGGATCGCGGCGTGTGATGTGCAGGTTGCGTGCAACGTCGTTCGCGGCCAAAGCCTCGGCCGGGCGGCCGATGTGCCGGTACATGGCCCCTGCGTGGCTCCAAATACGGAACTTGATCGCCTGGTCTCCGGACATCTCGGCGAGGGCCTGGGCCTCGCGCATGTGTGCCTTCGCGTCGGCGTAGCGGCGGCCGTCGATCGCCGCCCACATTGCGGAGGATCGGAACGAGGCAGCGCACCCGTACAGATTGCTGCGGACGCGTTGGGTGGCACTGCCGGCGTTCTGAAGGTTCAGGGCCTCGTCGGCGAGTGCGGCGGCGCGCTGCTCGATGTCAGGCTGGCCACCGTAGCGGTGGTCGCTCGCGATCACCTCGGCGAAGCGTTGCTGTAGTCGGCCGACATCGATCATGCCAATTCGGCGGGGTCCTGTGGTGCCGGGGGTGGCTGCTGCAGCTGCGGCGGCGGCGGCAAGACCGCCGACGAGAGTACGGCGCTTCATATCGGAGTCCTCCTGCGGTGCGGCCGGGGTGGACGAGGCCCGGCCCCGTGGCACGAACCCTAAAGCGGTGGCGGGTAAACCGCTGACTGCCTCAAGTGCCTTGCGGGTGGCGGACTTGGGCCAGCAGACCCGACCGGCCTTCCAGTCCCGGACGGAGGAGCCGTCCAGTCCGCCAGTCCGACCAGTGAGCTGCTCAAGGGCCCTGTTCACCGCTTCAGCCAGCCTGTTGGAGCTGTACCCGTGCTCGTCCATCCACGCCTCAAGAGCCTCATTGCGCGTGGCATCCATGCACGCACCGTAGCGACTTGCCGTCCGCCCGTCAGGTAAAGCGACAGTCAAATCACCCTAGGGTGTTCCGCCGGATCAGCGCCCGATCACCCTAACCAGCCTGCTGCGCAGCGGAGTTATCTGGTTACTGAACAGCCGCTGCACAGCGGTAACCATCGACGCCCCGGCCGCCGCAATCGCCGAAGCGCCTGACCGAGCACAATCATGAACTTGGGAGTCCCCTTGAATCCCCCAGAGCAGCCCGCAACCGCCACCGCAGACAGAGCGGCAGCACCACCGCACGCGAGCACGGCCACGCTGCTGCCACTCACGGAGGACAACCCGCGCTTCCTACAGTTCTGGCCGCTCGCCGCCACCCAGAGCGCGGGCCCGAACGCCCGGCTGCGCATGCGCCCGTGGCTCACGTACGCGCGCTGGACCGGCAACATCGACCAGGCCGCGCGCGTCGCCGACAAACTCGTCGACAACGCCGTCCAGCACGGCAAGCCGCTCCCCGGCAACATGGTGTACCTGCGGGTGTTCGGACTCCCCGAAACCAACGAGATGGTCATCGAGGTCGAGGACGCGCTTCCCGAATTCCCCGGGTTCGAGCAGGCCGCCAACCAGAGCGGTGAGGTTCAAGGCGCGCCCACGGGACTGTGGTGGGTGGCCCACTACCACGGCCGTACGACCTGGGACGTGACGAGAGACGGCGGCTTGGTCGTCGGCAAGAAGGTGCAGGCCATCATCCCCGCGACCTGGGACGGTTCCAAGTGACGCGCACACCTCTCTCCCAGCGCCCGCCGAAGAGGCGCGGCAGCGCGTCGGCCCCGGGCATCGAGTTCCTGACGCAGACCATGGACGTCGCGCCCGAGGACGTCGCGCCGGACATGCACGACCTGGCCGCACGCGTGCGGAGCCTGATGGACCTCCAACAGGGGCGGCCGCTGCAATTGCCGTTAGGCGGGCGGTTCTTCGACATCGTCGTCACCGCGAGCGGCCCCGAGGCCTACGCCGTGGTGAGCCTCATGGACGAAGTGCAGCACGTCCCCGGCCAGCGCCTCACCACCCCTGCCTGCGGCCCAGTGATCGAGGACTCCGAGCGCGGGTGGCTGATCTGGTTCGTCCCTCCGGGCACGCACGCGGTGTGGGAGCCGCTCCGGTACGGCATGTGCCTGGGTGCCCCGTACGAGCTCGCCCTCCCGCCGATGGCCCAGACGGAGCCCCCGGGCCCGTACTGGCTGCGCCCGTGCCGCGGCGACCGCCTCGTGCCGCACTTGCCGCTGCGCGACTTCCTCGACCGTTTCCAGCCCGGCCCGATCCCGCACGAGGTACTCCTCGGGCAGTTCCTGAGCACCATCTCCTGATCTCCGTGCGCGGCGGAGGATGCGCCTGCTCCACGCCCCTCCTCCGCACGCGGGTCCAACCGTGAGGGAACAACGTGACCACACCCAGCGGATACCCGGCGCTCTCCGCCACGCCCCGCCCCCAGGACGTGCGTCTGGAGATCCTGCGCAGGCGCATCCAGGCGGACATCATCGCCCGGGCCCGCCGCGCACACCGCACGGTACGCGTCGCCCCCTACATACTGGCCGGGCCCGGCGCCGAGCGGCGGGCGGACCTGGAACTGATCCAGTCACACGTGCACCGCATGGAGTGGCACCTCACGCGGTCCTCGTTCGCCGACGTCGGCCAGGCCCCCGCGATCGGGCAGCGAACCGGGTTCACCGAGGCCTGCCTGTACGCGGCCCAGGGCTTCGCGCACGGCATCGTCGCCATCGGCCGGGCCGCCATCACCACGGACAACGCGGCGTACGCAGACGTGCTCGAACAACTCCACCACAGCGGCGTGTTCCTGTCGTACCCGCCCGGAGCCCACGCCCCCGAGCCCACATGACCGGCGCCGACCGCGGGATTGGTCCCCGCCATCTCCGGTCGGCGCCTCTCCACCCCCGCACCGCCCATGCGATGCGGGAAAGCCCGGCCGTCAGCCGTCGGCCGGGCAGGTAGCGCCACGCAATCCGAGAACCGGAGGGCACCATGGCAACACCGACGACCATCAAGGACCGCGAGGAATACGCGGCCACCCGTTCCCCGCAGGACTACGTCAGCCCGGAGGTATGGGACCGCGAGGTCAGGCTCCTCATGCGCGACTACCCGTTCGACCGGGTCACGGCGGAGCGCATGTTCGGCCAGGCGGTCTCCTACCTCATCACGTCGATGGGTGCGGGATTCGTCTCGCCTGCCGGGGGCAGTGCTGCGGGCAGGCAGCCGCGGTGGGTGGACGCGATGTCCTGGACGCGGCGGGAGAGCCCCTGCCAGAGGTGAAAGCGGTCACTGACCTGTACGGCATTCGGGGCGCCAGTGGCGATGCCCTGCCGGTAGGTGAGGGAACCGTCGCGGCAGGCGACCTCAACGCCAGGGTGCTCGCGGAGCCACTGGCTGAGCTGTGCTGCGTCGCGTCCTTCCCACAAGGTGATCGGGAGCCGGCTGGTGGCGTCGACCAGCAAGGTGCCGTAGGTGTCGCCGTAGAGCGCGAAGTCGTCCACGCCCAGCACTCGAGGAGTGATCAGTGGAGGAAGCGGCACGCGCATCACCTGGGACAGGACAGCACACCGCGAAAGCCTGATGTTCAAGATCCGCAGCATCCGGGACCCGCCACGCCCGGCCAGCACCACACCGACATCCTCCACCAGGCGCTGTAACTGTGGTGTGCGCCGCTGGTAGCGCTTCGTCAGCCCCGGTACTTGCTCGGCGAAGGTCACCTTCGGGCACGTCGTGTTTTCGCAGTACAGCCGGCGTACTGACAAGTCGATGCGCAGAGGTCGGCCTGCGAGCGTGACATCGGTGAGACGCCGTGCATAGCGGCTGTGGCACCACGAGCTGAGCTGACCACACCCCGTGCATCCCGCCGGTTTCCCAGATCTCGTACGGGCTCGGACCGACACCACAGCATCGGAGACATCCGTCGATTCCACCAACACATCAGACAACTGCGGTAACAGGCCAGGTAGTTCAAAAGGGCACAGCCACAGGCTCCCGGCTATGCGGACCGGCCGACCGTGCCACCAAGATGATCTCCGGCTACGAAAATCTTGCCAGAGCCACTCAGAGGAGTACGCCGACACCGGGCGCCACACGGGAGGGGCCGCCCGATAACCAGCCCAGCCAGAGCCGGAAGGGCCGATGCTACGGCTGCTCGGTTCTCGCTGGCAGGTTGTGCCACGCATGTCCGCAGGCGCCTTTACAGTACGTCTCGCGGCGGCGAGCGTCTGCAACGGCGAACACGGAAACGAGGACGCGGAATGCCTTGACGTGTTCGGCGGAGGGGAGGCCCGCAAACCCGTAGCGGGGCGGGTCCATGCAGATCATCACTGAGGGGTTAGCCGTGGGCTTCACACCGGACCGCGCCACCCCCGCACGGCCGTCCGCAGCCGTAATGTGCGCCTGCATCGCATAGCCGGCGACTTCCTGCAGAACCTCCTGCTGGCGTGTTGGGGCGAGGTCGGAGAACCAGCCCACACCAGCGTCCAACGCGCGGAGCCCCTGAGCGATCTCGTTGACGACCCGCTCGGTCTCGCGCCGGAAAGTGCGGCCATCGTCGCTGCTCGGTTCGGGCATCGCTTGATGATTTCACGATGCGGGTTCCGGGCGAAGGCCGGTATCCGCATCCCAGCGCGGGCGGGAACCGGGAGGAGTCCGCTCCGCTCCCGAGATCCGGCAGCCCCGCGAGATCTGGCAGCCCCGCAGGACTCCGACACCGCGGTTCGCAAGACGCCCCAGAGCACTTGAGTGGCGGCAGCCATCCGGACTGATGGAGAAACCCGGCCCTGCGCAGCGGAGCAGTCCGGTAAACAGCCTCGATGGGTCCTGGGCGCACCCCCGCCGTCGGCGCATCCCGCGGGGGCTTGCTGCTGTCAGCGGTCGGGCTGTCCGGGGGACCGGGTCTGCGGTGTCTTGCGCTTCGTCCAGGAACCGGTGGGCATGGAGCGCGGCGTACAACTCGGCGAGATCACTCTGAGCGCCGACCAGGTCTCGGGGGAAGGCTCCCTCGGGGCGGCCGCGTCCTTTCCGCGACCTGTCGGCGGGGACGAAAAGCGAGCGCTCGGCCCCTTCACGAGCAGGCGGCCGGGACACCCAGAGGATGCCCACGTTGCACGCAACACTTGGCAACGATGATCCGGCGGACCCATTGGCCTGGGAAAACACTCTGCTTTCTGGCAACACAGCTACACAGCGGGGGTGTTGCAGCGCCGATTGCCGTACGCAACAGGCCGCTTTCCCTCCATCCTGTGTGTCACCCAGACGGCATTCCGTCGAACTGGGAGTGACATTCCCTCAGCCGCCCGGCTACGGGACAGTGGATGGAGAGACGGCATGGAACCGCCCTTGGTGACAACCAGAGCAGCGCTGGTCCTTCTGCTCGCGGTACTCAGTGGGACAACCGCAGCTGCGCTGTCCTGGCTCGGAGGCGGCAGCCTCGCCCGCAGCGTGCTGGCAGGCCTGGCGACGGCCGCACTGGGCGTCTCGTTCTTCAACCGGCTGATCGCAAGCAACAGGGCGGAGGGACAAGGTCGTGGGTGAGCTCAGGCCGCTCGGAAGTGACCTTCCCGAAGCCACGCGTGCTCTCGCTCAGGCGCTGCGCGAGCTGTTCGAGGGGCTGGAAGTCTCCGTGCGGCGATACGCTGCGCGCCGGCAATGGGACCCCGGCTCACTCTCCCGGTACCTCAACGGCACCCGGTTACCTCCCTGGAAGATCGTCAGAGAGCTCCTGGCCGATCTCGGTGAGCATCGGGGCACTGCCGTGACACCCGAGGCCGTAGAGCTCGTCCGGGAGCTGTACCGGGCGGCGAGCGATGCTGGCTCCTCACAGCATCACGCCATGGAGGTCCTTGAGGAGCAGCTGGCCGACGCCGACCGCCGGTCCCGGCGTTCCAACGTTCAGGGCGACGTCCTGGGCGATGCTCTGCTGGAACGCACGAACCGTATCCATGACCTGGAAGTGCGCCTCTCACAGCTCGAATCGGACTGGAAGGCCGAGCGGGGCCGAGCCGACGAACTGGCTGCCGCACACCCCAACGCCTCCCAGCTGCTCGAGGAACGCGACGTCCTACAGCAGCAGGTCACCCGGCTCGGCGAAGAGCTGAGAAGCACGCGTGAGGAACGTGCCGCGGCCGAAGCGCGCTGTCAGCTCCTTGAGCTCCAACTCGAAGCCCTGGAACGTCCAGCCGTGCTGCCGTCGGTGCCGGACGCCGCCATGCCGAAGATCCTCGTCGTCGACGACCAGCCCGACAACCTCCTGGCCATCACCGCGGTCCTCGGCACACTCGACCAAGACCTCGTCACCGTCTCGTCCGGACGGGAAGCCCTCAAAGCCCTCCTGGACAACGACGAGTTCGCCGTCATCATCATGGACGTCCAGATGCCCGGCATGGACGGCTACGAGACGGCCGCCCAGATCAAGCACCGCCACCGCAACCGAGACGTCCCCATCATCTTCCTCACCGCCATGGGCGCAGACCCCGTACACGCCAGCCAGGGCTACCTCGTCGGCGGAGTCGACTACATCACCAAACCCTTCGACCCCTGGGCCCTGCGGGCCAAGGTCGCCGTCTTCACCCAGATCCACATCGAACGGCGCATGACCCGCCGGGCACTCTCCGACGGCTCATCTCAGCGTTAAGGCGACCATCGTCGGCCGTGTGCGCCGCCTCAGCCGGCTGTCAGCGGGTCTGCCACACGGCTGCCGGATGCACCACACCGCCGGAGGAAGACACATCCAGCCCCACACCCGTCCCGTCAGCGGACGCCGCCCCCGCGAAGCGCTGCATGCCGGGAGCGGCCGTACCGGCAGAGGGACTGAGTTGTCGATCATGAATGGGAGGGGTGGGGGGGGCCCGGAGGGCGGGGGCGACACGCACACCGTCGGGGAACCCAAGCAGAAAGAAGGATGCTGGAAGCGCAGGCGGGGCAG
>NZ_JBSFYW010000076.1:0-34116 GCF_053599975.1 Streptomyces sp. NPDC005141
CGGAGCCAACGAGATCGTCGCGTTCGACCTGGCGACGGGCAAGGAGAAGTGGCGCGTCAAGTCCCCCGTGGACGCCGCGATGATGCCGCTGAAGATGGACGGCACGAACCTCATCGCATACGTCGAGGCGTCGTACGACGGCGGCGGCCGCATCGTGTCGGTTCCGACGACGGGTGGCAGCCACACGCTCACCAAGCTGCTCCAGAACCCTCAGGGCACCGCGAACATCGAGAGCGGCTTCTACTCGAAGGCCGTCGACTACGTGGACGGACGCTTCTACATCTCCACCACCCGGCTGACGGGCAATGACGAGGCGAAGGAGAAGCTGATGCTGGCCTACGGCAAGTGACCGACGCCCCGCCCCAGTTCCTTCGCGCCCCGCACGCCCACCGGCCCGCAGTCCCAACGCATCCCGAGGTACTCACGTCATGAGCCAGCCGCCCCCGCCGCCGCCGAACCAGCCCCCGCCCGGCGGTTTCGGCGCACCGCAGGACCCTTCCCCGAGCTCTCAACAGAGTTCGAGCAGGGGAGACCCCAATCCGGGCGGCTTCGGCGCACCGCAGGACCCTTCCCCGAGCTCTCAACAGAGTTCGAGCAGGGGAGACCCCAACCCCGGCGGTTTCGGCGCGCCGACGCCCCCGCCGCCGCCCGCGCAGGGTCCCGGCTACGGTTACCCGCAGACGCCCCCGCCCCCGCAGAGCGCTCCGCCCGCGGCCCCGCCGCAGCAGCCGTACGGCTACCCGCAGACGCCGCCCCCGGCCCAGCCGGGCTACGGCTACCCGGGCCAGCCGCAGTCCCCGTACGGCGCCCCGGGCCAGCAGCCTTACGGCTACCCGCAGCCGCAGACCATGCCGATGCAGCCGCAGGCTCCGAAAGCGGGCGGTGGGCGGAAGCTCAACAGCCAGATGCTCATCATCGTGGCGGCCGTGGTGGCCGTCGCGCTGATCGTCGGCGGCGGCGTCCTGTACTCGAACTCGTCCAAGGACGACAAGAACAACTCCGGGGGATCGAGCGGCGGCACCGGCGGCAAGAGCGGCGACAGCAAGGGCGGTGACGACAAGGGATCCGGCGGCAAGGAGAAGGCGCCGGCCAACACCACGTCCTCGCTGCTGTTCCAGATCCCCTCGCCGGCCGTGCCCAAGGACGACACGAGCGTGACCACCGCCGGCTCCTGGCTCACCGACAAGGTGTACGCCAAGACCGGCGTCGCCGAGATCAACGGCTACGACCCGGACTCGGGCGCCAAGAACTGGACGCTCAAGCTTCCCGGCCCGGTGTGCCAGGCGAGCCGTCACACCACGGACGCCGACCGCACGGCGATCATCTACGAGCCCGCGATGCCCACCAAGGCGGAGCCCTCGCACGGGTGCAGCCAGCTCGCCGCCATCGACCTCGACACCGGCAAGAAGCTGTGGACCCGCACGATCAAGTCCGGTGACGAGCCGATCAACCTCGACAACGTGACGGTCAGCGGCAACACGGTCGCCTCGGGCAGCACCAGCGGCGGCGGCGCGTTCGACATCTCCACCGGCAAGGCGCTGTGGGCACCGAAGTCGGGCGACAGCTGCTACGACTCCGGCTACGGCGGCGGCGACAAGCTGGTCGCGGTCCGCAAGTGCGGTGAGTACGGCAGTACGCGCCAGCTGCACATCCAGACCATCGACCCGAAGACCGGGAAGGTGATCTCCGAGTACAAGATGTCGCCCGGCATCGAGTACGCCAGCGTCGTCTCCACCGACCCGCTGGTCGTGGCCGCCGACGTCGGCGACTCCGCCGGTGACGGCAGCGGCATCTCGGACTTCTTCTCCATCGACAGCAAGACCGGCAAGCTGCGGTCGAAGATCTCCGCGCCCGGCAAGACGTACGCGGCCCGCTGCGACGGCATCACGAGGATCGAGTACTGCTCCTCGCTCGCCGTCGGCAACGACAAGCTGTACATCCCGACGGAGGAGCACGACGGCACCGGCGAATACAGCCGGACCAACGAGATCGTCTCCTTCGACCTGGCCACCGGAAAGCAGACCGGCCAGCGCGCGGACGCGGGCGACGGCTACACCATCACCCCGCTGCGCATGGACGGCACCAGCCTTCTCGCGTACAAGCGGCCGCCGTACGACAAGGGCGGGCAGATCGTCTCGATCGACGGGACCTCCTTCAAGGCGACCGAGCTCATGGAGAACCCGGCGACCGAGGCGACGCGCGACGCGGAGTCCAGCATGCTCCCGGAGTACGCCGAGATCCTCTACCGCGACGGCCACCTGTACATGTCCCAGGTCTACGCGGACAAGCCGTCCTCCGCGGACGACAAGGAGTACCTGGCGATCGCCTTCGGAACGAGGTAGCCGGTCGCTTTCGGAGCGGCCGCCCTCGGAATGATCACTACGAAGCGAGCATCTTTGGAGTGAAGTAAGGCGATCATCTTCGAAAGAATGCGGTGATCGTTTTCGGAAGGAATTCGTTCGGTCCGAGACATCGTGTGCGGCCCCGTCCCTGCTCAGGGGCGGGGCCGCGCACGTACCCCTCATCCCTTCCTATTGGGAGGGATTTCGATATTCCGGGGCACTTCTCTCCAGTAGGGGAAGCGCAACGTCGAACAAGCGTGTAGCTTCCGGGGGATGGAGAGCCGGGGGGCTCCTAATCCACGGGGAACCAGTGGGGATGCTTGGGGGGACTGGGGGGTTGCCTGATGGGAGTGCGGCTCATGGTGGTCGATGACCACCGACTGCTCGCCGAGGCGTTGGCCTCGGCTCTGAAGCTGCGCGGGCACCGGGTGCTCGCCGCGGCCGCGCCCGCCGCGGGGGCGGCGGAGCTGGTGATCACACGCGCACCCGAGGTGTGCCTGATCGGCACGGCGACACCCGCGGAGCCGGGGATCTTCGACCCGGTGGTGCGGATCAAACGGGAGCGCCCCCAGGTGGCGGTCCTGGTGCTCGGCCCGGTACCGAACCCGCGCGGCATCGCCGCCGCGTTCGCCGCCGGCGCCTCCGGTTACGTACGCCATGACGAACGCATAGAGGGCGTCGAGCGCGCGATCATGAAGGCGAGGGCGGGCGAGGCCGCGGTGGCCCCGCAACTGCTCCAGGGCGCCTTCAGTGAACTGCTCAACCCCGCCGCCCAGCCCGACGACGAGGGCCAGCGGCTGCTCCAGATGCTGACACCCCGCGAGGTGGAGGTCCTGGTGCGGGTCGCCGACGGCGAGGACACCCGGCTCATCGCGGCCGGCATGGGCATCGCCCCGTCGACGGCTCGTACCCATGTCCAGCGGGTCCTGATGAAACTGGGCGTGGGCTCCCGTCTCGAAGCGGCGGCACTCGCCGCCCGCACGGGTCTGCTGGACCGGGCGGGACCGCTCCCGGCACCGCTCCCGGCACCGGCACCGCACGGGGGCGCGGCCGACTCCCTCTGAGGTGTACGAGGCGCGCACGGGCCCCTGAGCTTCCGGGGCCCGTCCACGGGTCGTCGGGGTCTACGAGGAGGGGGGCTTCCCCTCCTCGAAGCTCGCGAAGTACGCGGCTGCCATGTCCTCGTCCCCGTGGCCCAGGGCGTCGGCGCGGCCGAAGCGTTCGGCGGCGGCTTCGGCGACGTCGAGACGGACGCCGTGCCGCTGCCCGGCCCGCACGATCAGGCGGGCGTCCTTCTCGGCGGTGGTGACGGCGAAGCTGGCCGGGGACAGCCGGTCCTCCAGGACGAGGGCGGCCTTGGCGTGCAGATAGCCCATGTCGAGCGGGCCGCCGGCGATGAGGTCGAAGAAGCTCCGCGGGTCCACGCCGAGGCCCCGCGCCAGGGCGAGGACCTCGCCGGTCGCGGCGGTGGCGGCCAGGACCCAGCTGTTGGCGACGAGCTTGAGCCGGGTGGCGCTGCCCGTCGAGCCGTCCTCGCCGGTCCACACGGTACGGGCGCCGACGGCCTCGAAGACGGGTGTCACGGTGCCCCGCGCCGTGCTCGGACCGGCGGCGAGCACGGTCAGCTGCCCGGCCTCGGCGGGTGCGCGCGTCCCGAGGACGGGAGCGTCGAAGAAGACGAGCCCGTGCGCGCGGGCGAAGTCGGCGAGCTCGCCGAGTGCCTCGGTCCCGGCGGTCGTCGACTGCACCCAGGCGGCCCCGGCGCGCAGCCCGGGTGCCGCCCGGCGCATGACGTCGAGGACGGCGGGACCGTCGTACAGCATGGTCAGGACGACATCGGCGCCCTGTACGGCCTCCTCCGGGGTGTCCGCGATGTGCGCGCCGTCGGCGGCCAGCGGCTCGGCCTTGGCGCGGCTGCGGTTCCAGGCGCGGACACCGTGTCCGGCGCGGGCGAGGTTACGGGCCATCGCGGCACCCATGATTCCGGTGCCGAGGACGCTGACGGTGAGTTTGTCGGTCATGCGGTCAGCCTTCCCCCTCGCTCGCACTTTCTTCGCGGCGGCGCGGGACCATGAGGGGAAGCCCTCGGCGGCGGTCCTGGAAACCGTCCCGGAGGATCTGCCGGGCCACCTTCGCGCGCGCGTCGGCGAGTTCCTCGGCGATCCGGTGGCCCCGGTCGTCATCGGCCACGACGGCCGAGGTGCGAGTCTTTATGTGGTTCAGGAGGTGGGCGAGGGGCCCGCGGGCGGTCGAGAGCCGGGTCCCGGGGGCGTCGCTCTCACGGAGGTGGACGGTGCCGGGGGTGGTGGCCAGTTCGACGCAGTCGTTGCCCTCACCGCCGCCGGAGAAGGAGGACTTCTGCCAGTTGACGGGGACCGTGGCGAGCTCGAGGCAGGCGTTGCCGTCGCCGCTGCCGGAGAAGGAGGACTTCTGCCAGTTGAGGGGGGTGTTCATGGAGCGCCTCACAGTTCCTTCGCCAGCCTGTGGATGAAGTCACGCGATCTTTCGGGTCTGAGTGACGCGACCTCCATTCTACGGAAGAGCGTTCGATATGCGTTGAGTTGGGCTGCGGAGTCGATGAAACCCGTGCCCTGCGGCGAATCGCGTACGACCGTGTCCAGTTCGGGGACGGTGCCGCCTGCGTACACCATGGCGCTGTCGGCGCCGGCGAAGCCGTTCAGATCGAACGGGATGACGCGTACGGTCACATGGCCCGCTTCCGCGAACTCCAGGATGTGGGCGAGTTGAATCCGCGCCGCAGCGCGGTCGCCGACCCGGATGCGCAGTGCCGATTCGTGGATCACGGCCTCGTACGGGGTCGGTTGGGGGCCTTCAAGGATGACGCGCCGCTCCAGCCGGTGTTGGACGCGCAAGTCGATTTCACGCGGGGGGAGTTCGGGCACCCGGTACCCGAGGATTCCGCGGGCGTAGTCCTCCGTCTGGAGCAGGCCGGGGACATGGAGGAAGTCCACGTCCCAGCGGTAGGTGGCGTGATGCTCCAGCTCGGACAGGTCCAGGAACGATGCGGGGAGTGAGGGGTACTCCTCCCACCAGCCGCGTGTCCGATCGGTTGCCATCGATACCAGCGCCTCGATCAGCTCTTCGTCCGCACAGGAGTAATGGGCGGCAAGGCTGCGCACCCGCTCCTCGCTCACCCCCGCGATGCCGGACTCCATCTGGCTCATCTGGGCGGAGTCGGACCCGACCAGTGCAGCGGCCTCGCGCGCCTTGAGTCCCGCGGCCTCCCGCAGTTTCCGCAGTTCGATACCCAGGCGTTCCTGGCGTGCGGTTGGCTGCCGTCTGCGCGGCATGGCTTCCTCCCTCGCCCCAACTGCCATGGGGCAGCGACTCCTTCGGGGGGAGGGCTACGGCAGCGGCTTGCGCGGGCCCAAATTTTACCCATACCGTCGGTGACGCGAAGCACACGCTGCGGAACCCCGACCCCGGAAGCGCACCACTCCGTCCTGCCGTGACGGCTGTGACACTGCCACCGCCCGTGCCCTCGGCCGACTCTCGACTCCCCCCATCTGAACCGGAGTTCGCTCATGCCCGAAACCGAACCCTGGGACTACACGCTCCACATCCCCCACGACGTCCGCGCGGTCACCGTCTGCCGCCGCACGGTCCGGCTGATCCTGACCCTGCACGGCCTGATCCGTCTCGCGGACGTGGCCGAGCTGCTGGCGGCGGAGCTGGTCTCCAATGCCGTACGGCATACGAAGGGGCCGGCGGCCCTGCGGCTGCGCTGGCGGGGCGGGGTGCTGCGGATCGGTGCCTGGGACGGGAGTCCGGTGCCGCCGCCGCATGAGGCGTCCGTCGCCGGCGAGGCGGAGGCGGGCCGGGGTCTCGTCCTGGTCCGGGCCTGCGCCGACGACTGGGGCTGGCACCCGCTGCGCCAGGGCGGCGACACCGGCAAGTACGTGTGGTGCGACCTGGCCGCTACCCAGCTCGTCGATCACGTCGGATCGAAAGGTCCGGGGCCGCCAAGGGCCGGACACCAAGTGAACTCCGGCCCCGGGTAAGGGTGTTACTCCGTCGGCGGAGGGTGTTCCTCGGCCGGCGCCTCCGGTACCGGTGCCGGCAGCGGCCGCAGCCACAGCCAGACCAGGAAGAACAGGCCCAGGGCGAGCATGCCGAGGCCGGTCCAGAGGTTGATGTTGACGCCGTCCGCCTTGTCGAGGTCGGCGTCGGAGGCCGTGATGCCGGCGATGGTGACGATGACGCCGTAGATCACGAACAGGCCGCCGATGATGCGGCGGATGTCGAACAGACTGGCGGCGGTCGCGGACTTCTTCTCGAGTTCCGAGACTTCGCGCTGGAGGTCGCGCTCCGAGTGGTCGGACATGGTTTCTCGATTTCTCCTTCTTCAGAACCCGTCGGAACTCGTCAGAACGAGAACGGGATGTAGCAGGCGGCCGCCAGGATCAGCGCGCCCCAGCCCAGCAGGGCGGGCTTGCGGTACCAGGCGTCGTCGCCGGCGGCGGGCGGCTCGGCCACGCCGGGGGACCGGGTGCCGTAGACCAGGCCCTGCAACTCCTCGGCGGGCTTCGGGGCGGTGAAGGCCGAGACGGCGACCATGACCACGGCACCGGCCACGAAGCCGGCGATCGCGGAGACGAAGTTGGCGCCCTGGTCGGACGGGAAGCCGATGATTCCCTGCTTGTAGAAGACGAAGTAGTTCACCATCGCGGCCGTCGTACCGGCCAGCAGGCCCCAGAAACCCGACTTCACCGACGCCCGCTTCCAGAACATGCCGACGATGAAGACCACGAACATCGGCACGTTGAAGAAGGAGAAGAGCGTCTGGAGGTAGCTCATGATGTTGGAGAAGGACGAGGCCAGGAAGGCCGTGCCGATCGATGCCAGGACGCCGATCACCGTGATCAGCCGGCCGAAGCGGACGTAGTAGGAGTCCTCGCGGTCCGTGACGACGTACTTCGCCCAGATGTCGGTCGTGAAGACCGTGTTGAAGGACGAGACGTTGGCCGCCATGCCCGCCATGAAGGCGGCCAGCAGCCCGGTCACCGCGATGCCGAGGACACCGTTCGGCAGCAACTCCTGCATTAGATAGGGGATCGCGTCGTTGTACTGGAGATCCGAGCCGCTCGTGCCGATCTTCGGGACCAGGACGGCAGCCACCAGACCCGGGATCATCACTAGGAAGACGATGAAGATCTTCGGGTAGGCCGCGATGAGCGGGGTGCGCTGGGCGGCGGAGAGGTTCTTGGCCGACAGCGCGCGCTGCACCTCGGCGAAGTTCGTCGTCCAGTAGCCGAAGGACAGCACGAAGCCCAGACCGAGCACGATGGTCAGCCAGTTGGCGCCGAGCGGGTTGTCGCTGCCGATGCCCGTGCCGCCCCAGGCCGTCGTGAAGTCGGCGCCGTGGGTCTTGTCCAGGGAGTCCGTCAGGCCGTCCCAGCCGCCCACCCGGTTCAGGCCGAGTGCGGCGATCGGGATCAGCGCCGCGAGGATCACGAAGAACTGGAGCACCTCGTTGTAGATCGCGGAGGAGAGACCGCCGAGGGTGATGTAGGCGAGGACGAAGAAGCCGGCGACCACGATCGCCACCCACTGCGGCCAGCCGAGCAGGGCCTCGACGACGATCGCGAGCGAGTAGAGGTTGACGCCGGCGATGAGGACGGCGGCGAAGGCGAACAGGATCGAACTCAGCAGGTGCGCCCATTTGTCGAAGCGCAGGAGAAGGAACTCCGGCACGGAGCGGACCTTGGAGCCGTAGTAGAACGGCATCATCACCAGGCCCAGGAAGACCATCGCCGGGATGGCGCCGATCCAGTACCAGTGCACGGTGTAGACGCCGTACTGGGCGCTGTTGGCGGCCATGCCGAGGATCTCGGTGGCGCCCAGGTTGGCCGAGATGAAGGCCAGGCCGGTGATCCAGGCGGGCAGTGAGCGTCCCGACAGGAAGAAGTCGAGGCTCGTCTTCACCGAGCGGCGGGCCGCGAAGCCGATGCCCAGGACGACCACGAAGTAGATGCCGAGGATCGTGTAGTCGAGTGCGTTCGTGGGGAGACGCAGCTCGGCGGCGAGCAGGGTGCCCGGTTGTGGCAGGTGTGTGGGGGACTGCATCAGAACTCGCTTCGTCGCGTGAACGTATCGGACCGGAACCTATGTCTCCGCATCTAAGAAATGAACACTTCCGATGGTGTCCTTTGTTTGATTGTGATGTTGACTGCGGTGGTGGCTTGTGGTTTGTTGTGTTCGGTTATGTTTGAAGGTTCGGGTGTGGATGGGGAGTCCGACTGTGAAGAAGACCTCGACCCGACTGGCCGACGGTCGTGAGCTCATCTACTACGACGCGGGCGACGACAAGGTGCGCGACGCGGTGGACCGGCGCCCGCTCGACCCGACCGTCACCACATCGGAGGTGCGCCGCGACCCGCTCCTCGGCGACTCGGTGGCGATCGCCTCGCACCGGCAGGGGCGCATCTACCACCCGCCGGCGAACGAGTGCCCGCTGTGCCCGTCCTCCGGCGACCGGCTGAGCGAGATCCCCGACTCCTCGTACGACGTCGTGGTCTTCGAGAATCGATTCCCCTCGCTGGCCGGCGACTCCGGCCGCTGCGAGGTCGTCTGCTTCACCTCCGACCACGACGCGTCCTTCGCCGATCTGACGGAGGAACAGGCCGGGCTCGTCCTGGAGGCGTGGACCGACCGCACCGCCGAACTGTCGCATCTGCCCTCCGTCCAGCAGGTCTTCTGCTTCGAGAACCGTGGCGCCGAGATCGGTGTGACACTCGGTCACCCGCACGGGCAGATCTACGGCTACCCCTTCACCACCCCGCGCACCGCACTGATGCTGCGCTCGCTCGCCACGCACAAGGAGGCGACCGGCGGCGAGAACCTGTTCGACGAGGTCGTCGCGCGCGAGCTGGCGGACGGCTCACGGGTCGTCCTGTCGAGTGACCACTGGATCGCCTTCGTTCCGTACGCCGCCCACTGGCCGTACGAGGTCCACCTCTACCCGCGCCGCCGTGTGCCCGATCTGCTCGGCCTCGACGAGGACGCGCGCACAGAGTTCCCCCAGGTCTATCTGGAACTCTTGAGGCGCTTCGACCGGATCTTCGACGGCCCGGACGGTGGAAAGGAAGGGGCGGGCGAGCCACCGACTCCGTACATCGCGGCGTGGCACCAGGCCCCCTTCGGCCCGCTGGAGGAGTTCGAAGGCGTCAATCGGGACGACTTCGCGCTCCACCTCGAGCTTTTCACCATTCGCCGCACTTCCGGCAAGCTGAAGTTCCTCGCGGGTTCCGAGTCCGGCATGAACGTGTTCATCAACGACGTGCCGCCGGAGACCGCGGCTCAGCGACTGCGAGAGGTAGCGAGTTCATGAGTGGGAAGTACCTGGTCACCGGTGGAGCCGGCTATGTGGGCAGCGTGGTCGCGCGCCACCTGCTCGAGGCGGGCCACGAGGTCACCGTCCTCGACAACCTCTCGACCGGATTCCGCGAGGGCGTCCCCACCGGCGCCGCGTTCGTCGAGGGCGACATCCGCGACGCCGCCAAGTGGCTGGACTCCTCGTACGACGCCGTCCTGCACTTCGCCGCGTTCTCGCAGGTCGGCGAGTCCGTGGTGAAGCCCGAGAAGTACTGGGACAACAACGTCGGCGGCACCATGGCGCTGCTCGCCGCGATGCGCGAGGCCGGCGTGCGCAAGCTGGTCTTCTCCTCCACGGCCGCGACGTACGGCGAACCCGAGACCACCCCGATCGTGGAGTCCGCGCCGACCAGGCCCACCAACCCCTACGGCGCCTCCAAGCTCGCCGTCGACCACATGATCACCGGCGAGGCGGCGGCGCACGGACTCGGTGCCGTCTCCCTGCGGTACTTCAACGTGGCGGGCGCGTACGGCGACAGCGGCGAGCGGCACGACCCCGAGTCGCATCTCATCCCGCTCGTCCTCCAGGTCGCGCAGGGCCGCCGCGACGCGATCTCCGTCTACGGCGACGACTACCCGACCCCGGACGGCACCTGCGTCCGCGACTACATCCACGTCGCGGACCTCGCCGAGGCGCACCTGCTGGCGGTCGACGCCGCGACCCCGGGCGAGCACCTGATCTGCAACCTCGGCAACGGCAACGGCTTCTCCGTCCGCGAGGTCATCGAGACGGTGCGCCGGGTGACCGGGCACCCGATCCCCGAGGTCGTGGCACCGCGCCGCGGCGGGGACCCGGCGGTGCTGGTCGCCTCGGCCGACGCCGCCCGGGAACGGCTCGGCTGGAACCCGTCCCGCGCGGATCTCGCGGGGATCGTCGCGGACGCGTGGGAGTTCGCACAGAACGTAGCGAAGGGGTAGCAGGTGGAGCAGGTGGGGGTACGTGAGGGCTTCGAGGAGCTGTACGGTGCCGCGCCCGAGGGCGTCTGGGCGGCGCCGGGCCGGGTCAACCTGATCGGCGAGTACACGGACTTCAACGAGGGGTTCGTGATGCCGCTCGCGCTGCCGCACACGGCGGTCGCGGCGGTGTCCCGCCGGTCCGACGGGGTGCTGCGGCTGCACTCGGCGGACATCGACGGACCGGTCGTCGAGCTGCGCGTCGACGAGCTGGTGCCCCGGTCCGACACCGGCTGGGCCGCGTATCCGGCGGGCGTGGTGTGGGCCCTGCGCGAGGCGGGCCACGCCGTCGGCGGCGCGGACATCCATCTGGCCTCCACGGTGCCCACCGGCGCCGGACTGTCCTCCTCGGCGGCGCTGGAGGTCGTCACGGCCCTCGCCCTCGACGAGTTGTACGGACTCGGGCTCACCCGCCCCGAACTGGCACGACTGGCACAGCGCGCCGAGAACGACTTCGTCGGTGTGCCGTGCGGTGTCATGGACCAGACGGCGTCGGCGTGCTGCACCGAGGGCCACGCCCTGCACCTCGACTGCCGCGATCTGTCCATCCGCCAGGTCCCCTTCGACCTCGCCTCCCAGGGCCTCGAACTCCTGGTCGTCGACACCCGGGTGAAGCACGCGCTCGGGGACGGGGCCTACGCGGAGCGGCGCGCGGGCTGTGAGGAGGGGGCGCGGCAGCTGGGCGTCTCCCACCTGCGTGATGTCGCGTACGAGGACCTCGACGCGGCCCTCGACCGTCTCTCCGACGAGCGCGTCCGCCGCTACGTCCGCCATGTCGTCTCCGACGACCACCGGGTGGACCGGGTCATCACCCTGCTGGACGCGGGCGATGTCCGGGCGATCGGGCCCGTCCTGACGGGCGGTCACGCCTCGCTGCGCGACGATCTGCGGATCTCCTGCGACGAGCTGGACCTCGCGGTCTCCTCGGCGAACGCCGCCGGCGCGCTGGGCGCCCGGATGACGGGCGGCGGCTTCGGCGGCTCCGCGATCGTGCTCCTCGAATCCACCGACGTCGACACGATCACCAAGGCGATCACGGAAGCGTTCGCCGCGGCGGGCTTCACCGCTCCCCGTGTCTTCCCGGCCGTTCCCTCGGCAGGGGCCCGGCGTATCGGCTGACCCCGGGTTCTTTCGCCCCCTCCGCCCCTGCCCTGCCCGTACCCGGGGGCTCCGCCCCCGGACCCCCGCTCCTCAAACGCCGGAGGGGCTGAATTTCCGGGCGCCGGAGCGGCTGAAGTTCTCAGGCGGCGGAGGGGCTGACAATCTCCGGCGGCGGAGGGCTGACATTCTCTGGCGCCAGGGGCTGAAATTCCATGGCGCCGGAGGGGTTCAGATCTGCTTCGTCAGTGTGTACTCCGTGATCCCCGGCGGATAGTCGGGGATCACGCACACCACCTCGTAGCCCTGCTTGCGGTAGAAGTCCGGGGCCTGGAAGTCCCAGGTCTCCAGCCGGGATCCGAGGCAGCCCCGCTCCTCGCGGGCGAGGCGCTCGGCCTGTGACAGGAGACGGCTGCCGAGGCCCGTGCCGCGGTGACGGTCGTCGACCCACAGGTAGGTGACGTGCAGCCAGGTCGTCCAGGTGTGCCCGGCCAGACCGCCCGCCAGCTCGCCGGCCTCGTCCAGGGCCCAGAGGTGGAGCGGATGTTCACGCTCCCCGGGGGTTCCGCGCAGGGCGCGCAGCACCGGGGACGCCGCCGTGTTCGTGTCCAGCAGGCGTCTGCGGAGCAGATCCCGACGGTCTTTGTCGTCTCCTGACTCGATACGAAACATACGGCTCACCATAAACGCGCTGGCCAATCAGTTCTGCAAATTACCTTCCGCTCCCCGCCCCCGGCCTTACTCTGATGAACAGTGCCGGTGGGGGCCGGTGCTGATCAGGGGGCGAGACAGTCGGGTACGACGCCCGAAGTGGGGGTAGCACTTCCAGCACGGCGGCGGCCGTGCGGCTGCGGCACCCCGTTTTCCGGGTCGCAAGCGGGCTCGGGATCACTTCGGGCGCCGTACCTGCACGGACCGTCCCCCGACAGTGGGGGTTTCAGTGGTTCGCATCCGAGTACTGGTCGTCGACGACCATCGCATCTTCGCCGAGTCGCTCGCCGCCGCTCTCGCGGCCGAGCCCGACGTCGACGTGTCCGCGGCGGGCAGCGGTCCGGCCGCGCTGCGCTGCCTCGAGCGCGCGGCGGCGGAAGGGCGCCGTTTCGACGTGCTGCTCGTCGACGCGGACCTGGGCGGCAATCTGCCCGGCATGCGTCCGGCGGTGCCCGTCCAGGAAAGCAACGAGGACGGCCTGGTGGACGGCATCTCGCTCGTGGCCGGGGTGCGCTCCGGGCAGCCGAGCGTACGGACCGTCGTGCTGGCCGAGAAGGACGATCCGCGCCGTGCCGCGCTCGCCCTGCAGGCCGGGGCCTCGGGGTGGGTCGCCAAGGACTGCTCGCTGTCGCGGCTGCTCACCGTCATACGGGGTGTGCTGCGCGACGAGACCCATCTGCCGCCCGCCCTGCTCACGGGTGTGCTCCGGGAGCTCACCGCCGCCCGCAAGCACCGGACCGAGAGCGAGCGGCTCGTCGAGTCGCTGACGCCCCGGGAGCGCGAGGTGCTGCGGTGCATGGTCGCCGGACTGGGGCGCAAGGCGGTGGCCGAGCGGCTCTTCCTCTCGCCGCACACGGTCCGCACGCATATGCAGAACGTCCTCGGGAAGCTCGGGGTGCACTCCACCCTCGCCGCCGTGGCACTGGCCAGGCGCGCCGGGGTCGGGCCCGTCGACCTAACCGGGGATGTTGTCGAACGGGGCGGTCAACTGGCGTAGCAGTCCGGCCAGTTCACCGCGCTGCGCCCTGCTCAGTTCCGCGAGGATCGCCCGCTCCTGGTCGAGCAGGCCGGCCAGCGCCTGGTCGGCGCGGTCACGTCCCTCGTCCGTGAGGCGTACGAGCACGCCCCTGCGGTCGCTCGGGTCCGGGAGGCGCTCCACCAGGTCCTTCTTGGTCAGGCGGTCGATGCGGTTCGTCATCGTGCCCGAGGTGACGAGCGTCTGGGTGAGCAGTTGTCCGGGGGAGAGCTGATACGGGGATCCCGCGCGCCGCAGCGCCGTCAGGACGTCGAACTCCCAGGGCTCCAGGCTGTGCTCGGCGAACGCCAGCCGGCGCGCGCGGTCCAGGTGCCGGGCCAGCCTGCTCACCCGGCTGAGCACCTCGAGCGGTTCCACGTCGAGGTCCGGGCGCTCCCGGCGCCACGCAGCGACCAGCCGATCGACCTCGTCCTCCATGACGATCAGTGTAATGGTTGTGTCGACGTGAAGTCTCTTGATGTGGAGTCTCTTGACGTCGAGATATTTTCCTGTGAAGGTGGAGCTCCAGAACGGTCCGGCCGCCGCCGCCCCTTTTGGCGGTCCGCGACCTCTCCGGCGACCTTCGAGGAGACCACCCATGGCTGCCGCCACCACCCCCACCTGGGACCCCGGCCAGTATCTGCGCCACTCACGGCACCGAGCCCGCCCCTTCGCCGACCTCCTCGCCCAGGTCCCGGAACTCCCCTGCGACCCGGCCCGCATCGCCGACCTCGGATGCGGTCCCGGCAACGTCACCACCCAGCTCGCCGACCGCTGGCCCACCGCCCGCATCACCGGCTACGACAACTCCGCCGAGATGCTCGCCAGGACCGAGGAGCACGCCGGCCCCACGGCCGGCGGCGGACGGCTCGACTTCGCCCACGCCGACCTCACCGACTGGGCACCCACCGAGACGTACGACCTGATCGCCTCCAACGCCGCGCTCCAGTGGGTCCCGGGACACCTGGAATCGCTCCACGGCTGGCTCGACGCCCTCGCTCCCGGCGGCACCCTGGCGTTCCAGGTGCCCCACAACACCGACGCCCCGCTGCACGTCCTGATGCGCGAACTCGCCGCCTCAGCCCGCTGGAAGGGCCTCCTCGGCGACAGCCTGCGCCCCGCGGACTCGGTCCACGACCCGCTCGTCTACCTGGACCGTCTCGAGGGCCTCGGCTGCGCGACGGACGTCTGGGTGACGACGTACATGCAACTGCTGACCGGGCAGGACGCGGTGCTCGACTGGGTGAAGGGCACCGGACTGCGGCCCGTTCTCACCGCCCTCGCGGACGATCCCGAGGCCCTGGACGCCTTCGTCGCCGAATACCGGGACCTGCTGCGCGACGCCTACCCGGCGAAGCCGTACGGCACGGTGCTGCCGTTCCGCAGGCTGTTCGCCGTGGCCCGGAAGAAGGCCTGATGCTCACCGCCGTCGACCACGTCCAGCTCGCCGCCCCACCGGGCTCCGAGGACCGCCTGCGCGCGTACTACACCGACGCCCTCGGAATGACCGAGATGCCCAAGCCGCCCGTCCTCGGCGCCCGCGGCGGCTGCTGGTTCCGGGCGGGAGCCGTCCAGCTCCACCTCGGGATCGAGACCGGCTTCCGGCCCGCGAAGAAGGCCCACCCCGGACTGCGCGTCACCGGCATCGACGCCTGCGCCGCGCGGATCGCCGCGACGGGCGCGCCCGTCACCTGGGACGACGACCTGCCCGGCCACCGGCGCTTCTACTCCGAGGACCCGGTCGGCAACCGCCTCGAATTCCTGGAACCGCTCCCCGACCCGGGCTGAGCCGGGGCGGGGAGCGGTTCCGCGGGACGCTAGGCCTTGCGATGCCCTATCAACCGCGGCTTCGGCTCCAGCCCGTCCAGGCCGTGCCACGCCAGATTCACCAGGTGCGCGGCCACCTCCGCCTTGCGCGGCTTGCGGACGTCCAGCCACCACTGGCCCGTCAGCGCGACCATGCCGACCAGGGCCTGGGCGTACAGCGGGGCCAGCTTCGAGTCGAAGCCGCGGCTCTTGAACTCGCGGCCCAGGATGTCCTCCACCTGGGTGGCGATGTCCGAGATGAGCGACGCGAAGGACCCCGTCGACTGAGGGATCGGGGAGTCGCGCACCAGGATGCGGAAACCGTCCGTGTACTCCTCGATGTAGTCGAGGAGGGCGAACGCGGCCTGCTCGCACAGCTCCCGCGGGTGGCCCGCCGTCAACGAGCTGGTCACCATGTCCAGCAGCCGGCGCATCTCGCGGTCCACCACCACCGCGTACAGACCCTCCTTGCCGCCGAAGTGCTCATAGACCACCGGTTTGGAGACCCCGGCCTTCGCCGCGATCTCCTCCACCGACGTGCCCTCGAACCCCTTGGCCGCGAACAGGGTGCGGCCGATCTCCAGCAGCTGCTGACGGCGCTCGGCGCCGGTCATGCGGGTGCGGCGCGCACGCCGCGGCTTTTCATTGCTGCTCGGGGTGCTGCTGGAGTCGGTCGCCACGCCGTCAATCATGCCGCTTCAGCGGTTTCCGTCTTGCCTCGGGAACCGTTCCCGTCGGCGTTCCGGCGGGAATCGATACGAGAGCGTGACGGCCAGCGCACGTCGTACGCCCAGCCCAGCTGTTCGCACCAGCGGATGATCCGGGCCGAGGAGTCGATCTGGCCGCGGTCCACACCGTGCCGGGCGGACGTCGGGTCGGCGTGGTGGAGGTTGTGCCAGGACTCGCCGCACGAGAGCACCGCCAGCCACCACACGTTGCCCGAGCGGTCACGCGACTTGAAGGGGCGCTTGCCGACCGCGTGGCAGATCGAGTTGATCGACCAGGTCACATGGTGCAGCAGGGCCACCCGGACGAGGGAGCCCCAGAAGAATCCGGTGAACGCACCCCACCACGACATCGTCGCCAGACCGCCGATCAGTGGCGGCAGGCCCAGCGAGAGCAGGGTCCAGAGGAGGAACTGACGCGAGATCGCCCGGATCACCGGGTCCTTGACCAGATCCGGCGCGTACTTCTCCTGCGACGTCCGCTCCTCGTCGAACATCCACCCGATGTGCGCCCACCACAGGCCCTTCATCAGCGCCGGAACCGTCTCGCCGTAACGCCACGGCGAATGCGGGTCACCCTCCGCGTCGGAGAACTTGTGGTGCTTGCGGTGGTCGGCGACCCAGCGCACGAGAGGACCCTCGACCGCCATGGACCCCGCGATCGCGATCGCGATCCGCAAGGGGCGTTTCGCCTTGAAGGAGCCATGCGTGAAGTAGCGGTGGTAGCCGATCGTGACGCCGTGGCAGCCCAGGTAGTAGAAGAAGACCATCAGGCCGAGATCCAGCCAGCTCACCCCCCATCCCCAGGCCAGCGGCACAGTCGCGAGCAGCGCGAGGAACGGAACGGCGATGAAGAGAAGAAGCGTGATCTGTTCGAGTGACCCCTTCTTCTCGCCGCCGAGGGTGGCGGCGAGGAGCTGGGTGTCGCCGTTGTCCGCCTGCGGGGCGTCGTCGATCACATCGGAACTCGTGGTCATGGGCGTCCCCTGTGGGGTTCGAGGGTGAGGAAGCGTGGCGAAGAGTGACCGCGTGCGGCCCCCAGGGTTCCCTCGTCGTCCGACGGGAATCCCTACGGGTCCGTAACCTACGGCGTCGTAAGTATGTCAGCGCGTCGCCCGGCGGCAAGAGCCCGAGAGCCTGCGCGTCCGCGAGGACACCTATCCTTGGAGTCGGTCGGACAGCGCGGTCCGTTCTGATTTCTTCCCGGATGCCACCTCCCTAAGCGGCACCCGCCGCGCGCGGTCGCCACCCGGGTTCCCTCCCAGACGAGCTTCAGACGAGATTCCCCACTCTTCAGACGAGCTTCAACACTGCAAGGAGCCGCACCTGTGAGCAGTGCCGACGACCAGACCACGACGACCAGCAGCGAGCTGCGCGCCGACATCCGCCGCCTGGGCGATCTGCTCGGTGAGACCCTCGTTCGGCAGGAGGGCCCCGAGCTCCTGGAACTGGTCGAGAAGGTCCGCCGCCTGACCCGCGAGGACGGTGAGGCAGCCGCCGAGCTGCTGCGCGGCACCGAACTGGAGACCGCGGCCAAGCTGGTCCGCGCCTTCTCGACGTACTTCCACCTCGCCAACGTCACCGAGCAGGTGCACCGCGGCCGCGAACTGCGCGCCAAGCGCGCCGCCGAGGGCAGCCTCCTCGCCCGTACGGCCGACCGGCTCAAGGACGCCGACCCTGAGCACCTGCGCCAGACGGTCAAGAACCTCAACGTCCGCCCGGTGTTCACCGCCCACCCCACCGAGGCGGCCCGGCGTTCGGTCCTCAACAAGCTGCGGCGCATCGCCGCGCTCCTGGAGACCCCGGTCATCGAGGCCGACCGCCGCCGCTACGACACCCGCCTCGCCGAGAACATCGACCTGGTGTGGCAGACGGACGAGCTCCGGGTCGTCCGCCCCGAGCCCGCCGACGAGGCCCGCAACGCCATCTACTACCTGGACGAGCTGCACGCCGGAGCCGTCGGCGACGTCCTCGAGGACCTCACCGCCGAACTCGAGCGCGTCGGAGTCGTCCTCCCGGACGAGACCCGGCCCCTCACCTTCGGCACCTGGATCGGCGGCGACCGCGACGGCAACCCGAACGTCACCCCCGACGTCACCTGGGACGTCCTGATCCTCCAGCACGAGCACGGCATCAACGACGCCCTGGAACTCATCGACGAACTCCGCGGCTTCCTGTCGAACTCCATTCGCTACACCGGCGCCACGGAAGACCTGCTGGAATCCCTCCAGAGCGACCTGGAACGCCTGCCGGAGATCAGCCCCCGCTACAAGCGCCTCAACGCCGAGGAGCCCTACCGCCTCAAGGCCACCTGCATCCGGCAGAAGCTGGAGAACACCAAGCAGCGCCTGGCCAAGGGCACGCCCCACGAGGACGGCCGCGACTACCTCGGCACCGCCGAGCTGCTCCGCGACCTCACCCTCATCCAGACCTCACTGCGCGAGCACCGCGGCGGCCTCATCGCCGACGGCCGGATGAACCGCACCATCCGCACCCTCGCCGCGTTCGGCCTCCAGCTCGCCACCATGGACGTACGCGAGCACGCCGACGCCCACCACCACGCCCTCGGCCAGCTCTTCGACCGCCTCGGCGAGGAGTCGTGGCGTTACGTGGACATGCCGCGCGACTACCGCGCGAAGCTCCTCGCCAAGGAACTGCGGTCCCGGCGCCCGCTCGGCCCGACCCCCGCGCCGCTCGACGCCGCCGGCCAGAAGACCCTCGGCGTCTTCGAGACCGTCAAGCGGGCCTTGAAGATCTTCGGGCCCGAGGTCATCGAGTCGTACATCATCTCGATGTGCCAGGGCGCCGACGACGTCTTCGCCGCCGCCGTCCTGGCCCGCGAGGCCGGACTGCTCGACCTGCACGCCGGCTGGGCGAAGATCGGCATCGTCCCGCTCCTGGAGACCACCGACGAGCTCAAGGCCGCGGACACGATCCTGGAGGACATGCTCTCCGACCCCTCGTACCGCCGCCTGGTGGCGCTGCGCGGGGACGTCCAGGAGGTCATGCTCGGCTACTCCGACTCCTCCAAGTTCGGCGGCATCACCACCTCGCAGTGGGAGATCCACCGCGCCCAGCGCCGCCTGCGCGACGTCGCCCACCGCTACGGCGTACGCCTGCGCCTCTTCCACGGCCGCGGCGGCACCGTCGGCCGCGGCGGCGGCCCCTCGCACGACGCGATCCTCGCGCAGCCCTGGGGCACCCTGGAGGGCGAGATCAAGGTGACCGAGCAGGGCGAGGTCATCTCCGACAAGTACCTGGTCCCCTCGCTGGCCCGAGAGAACCTCGAACTCACGGTCGCCGCGACCCTCCAGGCGTCCGCCCTGCACACCGCGCCCCGCCAGTCCGACGAGGCACTGGCACGCTGGGACGCGGCGATGGACGTCGTCTCCGACGCGGCGCACTCCGCCTACCGGCGGCTCGTCGAGGACCCCGACCTGCCGACGTACTTCCTCGCCTCCACGCCGGTCGACCAGCTCGCCGACCTGCACCTGGGCTCGCGGCCCTCCCGCCGCCCCGGCTCGGGCGTCTCGCTCGACGGACTGCGCGCCATCCCGTGGGTCTTCGGCTGGACCCAGTCCCGGCAGATCGTGCCCGGCTGGTTCGGCGTCGGCTCCGGCCTCAAGGCGCTGCGCGAGGCCGGCCTGGACACCGTGCTCGACGAGATGCACGAGCAGTGGCACTTCTTCCGGAACTTCCTTTCGAACGTCGAGATGACCCTCGCGAAGACCGACCTGCGGATCGCCCGCCACTACGTCGACATCCTCGTCCCCGACGAGCTCAAGCACGTGTTCACCGCCATCGAGGCCGAACACGAGCTCACCGTGCGCGAGGTGCTGCGCATCACCGGCGGCGAGAAGCTCCTCGACACCCACCCGGTGCTCCAGCAGACCTTCGCCATCCGCGACGCCTACCTGGACCCGATCTCCTACCTCCAGGTCGCCCTCCTCAAGCGCCAGCGCGACGAGGCCGCGGCCGGCCAGGACCCGGACCCGCTGCTCTCGCGGGCCCTGCTCCTGACGGTCAACGGAGTGGCGGCGGGACTGCGCAACACCGGCTGAGCAGAGGGCCACGCGACACCGGCTGAGCATGCGCGAAGGCGCCCTCCGCGCTCGTACCCGTACGAGCGCGGAGGGCGCCTTCATGCTCCGGACCCGCGCAGGGTCAGGGCCAGGTGCGGGGTGCCTACAGGGCCACGAAGGTGAGCGTCAGCAGCGCGAGCCCCGTCCCCGCCATCAGCCACGCCGTCCGCGTCAGCCGCAGACCGCCCGCGACCACCACCGAGGCCAGCAGCAGAGCACCGGCGAGAGGGATCCAGGCGTAGAGCAGACCGGCAGGACCGCTGCGTACGACCTCGTCGCTGCCGGGCTTCACCGTGACCGTGTACGTCCGGCCCTTCTTCACCGCCACCGACTGCTCGATGACGACCCGGGCCCGCGCCCGCGAACCGTGCGACGCCGGCGTGTACGGCCCCGTGCACGTTTCGTCCGAGCACGCCGACACCTCGATCGTGCCGTGCTCCCGGCCCTTGCCGAGCATGACGTGCTGCGCGGTGCCCCAGGAGGCCCAGACGCCCGCGATCAGGATGAGCCCGGTCACCACGCCCATCACCGCGAGCTGCCCGAACCGCAGCGCCGCGTACGCGCTCTGACTGGAGGTGACGGCACGCATGGCGGGGATCATTGGCCATGGCCACGCGCTTGGTCAACTCCGACGGAGGACAAGTCGGCAGTTGTACGAGTACATCGCCCGCCGGATCGTCCCGCCGGCCCGTCCCCGGGCCTCCCTCAGGAGTTGTACGTGCCCTGCGCCCGCTCCAGGCCCTCGATCACCAGACACTCCACCGCGTCCGCCGCCCGGTCCACGAAGTAGTCCAGCTCCTTGCGCTCCGCCGACGCGAAGTCCTTCAGCACGAAATCCGCGACCTGCATACGGCCCGGAGGGCGCCCGATGCCGAACCGCACCCGGTGATAGTCCGCGCCCATCGCCTTCGTCATGGACTTCAGCCCGTTGTGGCCGTTGTCGCCGCCGCCCAGCTTCAGCCGCAGCACGCCGTAGTCGATGTCGAGCTCGTCATGGACCGCCACGATGTTCGCCGTCGGCACCTTGTAGAAATCCCGCAGCGCGGTCACCGGACCACCCGACAGATTCATGTACGACATCGGCTTGGCCAGGATCACCCGGCGGTTCGCCGGACCGGGCGGCCCGATCCGCCCCTCGATCACCTGCGCCTGCGCCTTCCCCGCCCGCTTGAACTTTCCGCCGACCCGCTCCGCCAGCAGATCGGCCACCATGAAGCCCACGTTGTGCCGGTTCATGGCGTACTCCGGGCCAGGGTTGCCGAGGCCCACGATCAGCCAGGGCGCGTTGGCGTCGGTCGTCACGTCCGTGTCTCCCATATGTCCTTGATACGCGGCAGCCGCCGCTCCTGACAGGAGCGGCGGCTGACACAGATGAAGAGATTCCGGGGAATCAGGCCTCGGCGGCCGCGTCGCCCGCGGCGTCACCCTCGGCGGCCGGCTCCTCGGCCTGCGCCGACAGGACCTGGATGACGACCGCGTCCTCGTCGATCGCCAGCGTGGTGCCCTTGGGGAGCTTGATGTCCTTGGCGTGGATGGAGGCGCCGGCCTCCAGGCCCGCGATGGAGACGGTGACCGACTCCGGGATGTGGGTGGCCTCGGCCTCGACCGTCAGGGTGTTCAGCACGTTCTCGACGAGGAAGCTGCCCGGGGCCAGCTCGCCCTCGGTCTGCACGAAGACCTCGACGGTGACCTTCTCGCCGCGCTTCACGAGGAGCAGGTCGACGTGCTCGAGGTTGCCCCTGATGGCGTCACGCTGGACGGCCTTCGGGATCGCCAGCTCGGTCTTGCCCTCGATGTCCAGGGTGAGCAGGACGTTCGGGGTACGCAGGGCGAGCTGCAGCTCGTGGCCCGGCAGCGTGATGTGAACCGGCTCGGTGCCGTGGCCGTAGACGACCGCGGGAACCTTGCTCTCACGGCGGATGCGGCGGGCGGCGCCCTTGCCGAACTCGTTGCGGGTCTCGGCGGCGAGCTTGACCTCGGACATGTTCACTCCTCGTAGATCTGGGGAAAGAGGTCACCCGGCCAAACCATCGGCCTGCTACGAAGAGCGCGTCGATAACGGACCGCCGCACAAAAAAGTGCGGCCTCCCTCGCCGAGCAACTCCAGGAGTCTACTCGGAGGGGAGGCCACACCCAAAAGGATCTCTACTGCTCCTCGAACAGGCTCGTCACCGAGCCGTCCTCGAAGACCTCACGCACCGCGTTCGCGATGGTCGGCGCGATCGACAGCACCGTGATCTTGTCGAGCTCCAGTTCGCCCGGAGTCGGCAGGGTGTCCGTGAAGATGAACTCGCTGACCTTGGAGTTCTTCAGACGGTCGGCCGCCGGACCGGAGAGCACACCGTGCGTGGCCGTCACGATGACGTCCTCCGCGCCGTGCGCGAACAGCGCGTCGGCGGCGGCGCAGATGGTGCCACCGGTGTCGATCATGTCGTCGACGAGCACACAGACGCGGCCCTTCACGTCACCGACCACCTCGTGGACGGTGACCTTGTTGGCGACGTCCTTGTCGCGGCGCTTGTGCACGATCGCCAGCGGAGCGTCGAGACGGTCGCACCAGCGGTCGGCCACACGCACCCGGCCGGCGTCGGGGGAGACGACCGTGAGCTTGGACTTGTCGACCTTGGCGCCCACGTAGTCGGCGAGGATCGGCAGCGCGAACAGGTGGTCCACCGGTCCGTCGAAGAAGCCCTGGATCTGGTCCGTGTGCAGATCGACCGTGAGGATGCGGTCCGCACCGGCCGTCGCCATCAGGTCCGCGATCAGACGCGCCGAGATCGGTTCACGTCCACGGTGCTTCTTGTCCTGACGGGCGTAACCGTAGAAGGGCACGATCACCGTGATGCTCCGCGCGGAGGCCCGCTTCAGAGCGTCGATCATGATCAGCTGTTCCATGATCCACTTGTTGATGGGGGCCGTGTGGCTCTGCATCAGGAAGCAGTCGGCGCCGCGGGCGGACTCCTGGTAGCGGATGTAGATCTCGCCGTTCGCGAAGTCGAAGGCCTTCGTCGGGACGACCCCGACACCCAGCTTGTGGGCGACCTCCTCGGCAAGCTCGGGGTGGGCGCGGCCGGAGAAGAACATCATCTTCTTCTCGCCGGTCGTCTTGATCCCGGTCACAGCACTGTCTCCTCAGAGGTCTTCTCAGTGGGCGGAGAGGTCTTCTCAGCTGGGTTGCGAGAGGCCTTCTCAGCTGGGGTGCGGGTGTGCACTTATCACGGTACGCCGTCCCAGACGTGCCGCTTTCCGGTCAGCCTTCGCTTTCCGTCCCCCGGGAAGCCGTCTCCGCGGCCTTCGCCGCCGCGCTTCCCGGACGCTTGCGAGCCACCCAGCCCTCGATATTCCTTTGCTGGCCTCGGGCCACGGCCAGCGAACCGGGCGGCACGTCCTTGGTGATGACCGAGCCCGCCGCGGTGTACGCGCCGTCCCCGACCGTGACAGGAGCCACAAACATGTTGTCCGAACCCGTACGGCAGTGCGAGCCGATCGTCGTGTGGTGCTTGTCCTGCCCGTCGTAGTTCACGAAGACACTCGCGGCACCGATGTTCGAGTACTCGCCGATCGTCGCGTCCCCCACGTACGACAGGTGCGGGATCTTCGTGCCCTCGCCGATCGACGAGTTCTTCGTCTCGACGTACGTACCGACCTTGGCCTTCGGGCCGATCCGCGTCCCCGGACGGAGATACGCGTACGGCCCCACGGTCGCCCGCGGACCCACCTCGGCGCTGACGGCCACCGTGTTGTCGATCCGGGCGCCGGCCCCCACCCGGGTGTCCTTCAGACGGCAGTTGGGCCCCACCTCGGCGCCCTCGGCGAGATGCGTGGCGCCCTGCAGCTGCGTCCCGGGGTGCACGATCGCGTCTTGCTCGAAGGTGACCGTCACGTCGACCCAGGTCGTCGCCGGGTCGATGACGCTGACGCCGGCCAGCATGGCCCCGGTGAGCAGCCTGTCGTTCAGGATGCGGCGCGCCTCGGCGAGCTGCACACGGTTGTTGATGCCGGCGATCTCGCGGTGGTCGGCGGCGACGGCGGCGCCGACGCGGTGCCCGGCCTCGCGCAGGATGCCGAGGACGTCCGTCAGGTACTCCTCGCCCTGGCTGTTGTCCGTGCGGACCTTGCCGAGCGCGTCCGCGAGCAGCTGCCCGTCGAAGGCGAAGACACCCGAGTTGATCTCACGGATCGCGCGCTGTGAATCGCTCGCGTCCTTGTGCTCGACGATCGCGGTGACCGCGCCGCTGGCGCCGTCCCGCACGATGCGGCCGTAACCGGTGGCGTCGGGGACCTCGGCGGTCAGCACGGTGACGGCGTTGCCGTCGGCTGCGTGGGTCGAGGCGAGCGCGCGCAGGGTCTCGCCGCTGAGCAGGGGGGTGTCGCCGCAGACCACCACGACGGTGCCGTCCACACGGTCGCCGAGCTCCTCGAGGCCCATCCGTACGGCGTGCCCGGTGCCGTTCTGCTCGGCCTGTACCGCGGTCCGGACGCCCGGGTCGATGTCCGCGAGGTGCGCGACGACCTGCTCGCGGGCGTGCCCCACGACCACGACCAGGTTCGCGGGGTCCAACTCGCGAGCGGCGGCGAGTACATGACCGACGAGGGAGCGTCCGCAGATGTCGTGCAGGACCTTGGGTGTGGCCGATTTCATACGGGTGCCCTCACCCGCTGCGAGAACGACGACGGCTGCCGGGCGATTGGCGCTCACGGGGTATGCCCTTCGGCTTCGGATGCTGGGGTGTGGACATCCGCAGGATACCGGGGCGAATCAGGAGGGACATGAGAGTGGGCCCTGACAGTGCTGTCAGGGCCCGTCCTCTGGAGGCTCCCGGGGAAGGAATCGAACCCTCATTCAATGGACCAAAACCATTTGTCCTGCCATTAGACGACCCGGGATGGTCTACGCGCTATGTCCGATTTGACCCATCGGCTTCGCGTGCGGACAACACTATGCCGTACCACCAGCCTTCAATGCGACGGTACAAGTCGGCGCCGCCGCGCACGCCGACTCGAAGGCAGCCGTGGTAACCCTCCTTGGTGTTCTTGCGGTTCGTCCTTGGATTGTGCTTCTTGAGGAGGTCGGCCGTCTCGATGTCGACGTGCTTCGCCCGGAACCCCTCGGCGGCTGTCACGTCGGCGGTCTCATGGATGTGCACCGCGAACCGAAGGTGTTCCCGCTCGACGCCGAGCAGGTGCAGTCAGGCCAGGAAGACGGTGATCATGTCCGGGTCGCTGTTCACGAAGACGACGCGCTCCTGTCGGCGGTAGGGCTTGCTCTTGGATCCCTCGGCCCAATAGAGGCCCACGCCTACGAGGAAGAGCTCTCGGTCGGTCATGGCACCGACTTCCTCGGCCGCGAGATGCTTGGTCTGCCGACGCTCCTCCTCCTGCCCGTGCAGCGTGGCCTCCCAGCCGCGCTTTGCGATCGCCGAAGCCTCCTCCCGGGTCCGCTTCTTCCGCTCCGGCCTCGGCAGATCCCGTACCCACAGTGAGATCGAGCTCTTCGAGCAGCCCAGTTCGATCTGGATCCGGTCGTACGTCCACCCCTGGACGCGTAGCTCGTGGGCCCTGTCGCGGAGATCGTCCTTCGCTCGTGGGCGCCTGGTCCAGTCCGGGGGCGGCTCGCCCTGGAGAAGACGGTTGAGGATGTCGTTGTTGTAGATGTGCAGTCGGTCGCGGATCTGGCGGCGGCTGAGTCCCGCCCGGCGCAGGGTCACCGCTTGTTCTCGCAAGGTCCCGAAATCCGCGTACTTGCTCGATGAATGTGCCATAGGCATACCGTCCGGCCGGAATGTGGGCTTCCGGGGTCGAACGGTGATCGATTCAGCAGTTCGAGGTATATCGGCAGGTTTCGCTTCTGTTCGAGGGTGGGGTGTGGTGTAGGCCAGTAGGCAAAACTCACCGGAAATGGACCGGGGGCGACCGTAGGCTGGAGTCATGACCACGACGGGGGAAGAGCACACCGCGGCCGGGACCGGGCCGTGGTGGTGGGTCGGATGGCGAAGCGCGGTGCTGGACGCGGGGCTCGCTCTGGCGTCCGCGGTGGAGTGCGGCGGCGAAGGAGTCCGGTTCGCGCACGACGCGGGACTGCCCGTTCCGGTGGGCGTCGGTTTCGGGGTGATCGCCGGGTCCGTGCTCCTGGTGCGGCGGAAGTGGCCGATCGCGGTCGTCCTGGTGTCCATCGCGATCACGCCCGCCCAGATGGGCTACCTGATGGGACTCGTCGGGCTGTACACGCTCGCCGCGTCCGAGCTGCCGCGGCGCATCATCGGGGCGCTGGCGGGGATGTCCTTCGCCGGCATGCTGATCGTCACGTTCGTCCGGGCGCACCAGGGTGTGGTGCGCGGGGATGTGCCGATGGGGGACTGGCTGGTCCCGTTCGCCTCCATCACGACGGCGATCGGGATGACCGCGCCGCCGGTGCTGCTCGGGTTGTACATGGGGGCGCGGCGGCGGCTGATGGAGAGCCTGCGGGAGCGGGCGGACTCGCTGGAGCGGGAGTTGCAGCTGCTCGCGGAGCGGGCGGAGGAGCGGGCGGAGTGGGCGCGGAACGAGGAGCGCACCCGGATCGCGCGCGAGATGCATGACGTCGTCGCGCATCGGGTCTCCCTGATGGTCGTGCACGCGGCGGCCCTTCAGGCGATCGCCCGTAAGGATCCCGAGAAGGCCGTGAAGAACGCGGCGCTGGTGGGGGACATGGGGCGCCAGGCGCTCACGGAGCTGCGGGAGATGCTGGGCGTGCTGCGTACGGGGGACGGGCTTGGCGCGCGGGTTCCGTCGGTGCCGCTTGCGGCGGTGGGGGCGGCCGCGGCCGCCGCGGCGTCGCGGGCCGCGGGCGATTTCGGGGCCGGTGAGGGGCCGTGTCTGGCGGAGATCGATGAGCTGATCGGGCAGTCGGCCGCCGCGGGGATGGTCGTGGATCTGTCGGTCGAGGGGGATACGCGTGCGTACGCCCAGGAGGTCGAGCAGACCGCTTACCGGGTGGTGCAGGAGGCGTTGACGAACGTCCACAAGCACGCGGCGGGGGCGAAGACGTACGTCCGGGTGGCGCATCGGGTGTCCGAGATCGCGATGCAGGTGGAGAACGAGTGTCCGCCGGAGGTGGGGGCGGGGTCGTCGGTGCGGTTGCCCAGTGGGGGGAACGGGTTGCTGGGGATGAAGGAGCGGGTGGCTGCGTTGGGGGGCGTGTTCGTGTCGGGGCCCACGGACGCGGGTGGGTTTCGGGTGTCGGCGGTGATACCGGCGTAGCCGTCCGGGGTTCCCGGGTGGCTTCGCGGGCGGGGGCCTCGGCGGTTCCCGGGTGTGGGTGCGGGTTCGGTGGGTGGGTCGGGGCCGTGCCGGTACATCCCGGTCCGTCGCCGCTGGATCAGACGTGGGCTACCTGTGCGAACTGCTGCTCGATCCGAACGTAAGCGACGGACATTGGGATGTACCGGCACGGCCCCTCCCGTGCGCTGCCGACTGCGGGTGATTCGTGGCTGCGCGCGGCCCCGGCACGCTTTTCACTGCGGGTGCAAGATCCAGCCCCTCCGGCGTTTGAGGAGCGGGGTCCGGGGCGGAGCCCCAGGGGGCCGGCAATCATGCGGGGGCCATGTGAACGCCGGATTCCGGGGAGCCTGGTTGGCCGCCGGACGGCGCACGTACGATTTCCGTTGGTGCGGTGGAAGGGGCCGGTATGGCTGGGGAAGCGCGGGAGCGGCTGCTGGGGGAGCTGGCGGTCGTGTCGCGGCGGTACATGGCCTCGTACGCGTTGTTCAACCAGGCCCTCGCCGACCATGTCGGGCTGCATCCGACGGATGTGCAGTGCGTGAATCTGCTCAGCCTGGAGGCGGGGCCGGTGACCACCGGGCGGATCGCCGAGATGACGGGGCTGACGACCGGGTCGGCCACGCGGCTGGTGGACCGGCTGGAGAAGGCGGGCTATGTCGTGCGGGAGCGCGATGTGGTGGACCGGCGGCGGGTGCTGGTGGCGACCGTGCCGGAGAAGATCGCCGAGTTCGGCCGGATGTGGGAGCGGCTGGGCGGCGGCTGGTACGGCCTGTTCGACGGGCTCGACGACGATGAAGTCGCCCTGATCATCGGGCACATGCGGCGCACGGTCGACTTCAGTGCCGGGCAGGTCGCGCGGTTGCGGTCCGGGGAGTTTCAGGCGGCCTCGGACGAGGCGTCGTAGCGCTCGCGTGCCTCGACGACCTCCTCGATGTGGTGCTCCGCCCAGTCCTTGACGGCGGTGAGCAGGCAGCTCAGATTGCCGCCCAGCGGCGTGAGTTCGTAGTCGACGCGGACCGGGACGGACGGGGTGACCGTGCGGGAGACGATGCCGTCGCGCTCCAGTGAACGCAGCGTCTGCGTCAGCATCTTGGGGCTGACGCCGGCGATCTTGCGGCCGAGGTCGCTGTAGCGCATCGGTCCGCCCGTGCCGGCGAGCGCGCTCACGATCAGGCTGACCCACTTGTCGCTGATGCGGTCCAGGAGCTGGTTGGTGGGGCAGCTCTTGATGAACGCGTCGTACTCGACACGGGCCTGTTGGCGCCGCTGGGCCGCTGTCGTGGTCGCCATGACTCACCTCCGGGTGACGTACGCACCTTCAGGTGCCTACTTACCAATGGATAGTAACTCTTCCTAGGGTTGTTGCATCGGGAAAGAGACCCGTGGATGACCTACTGATGGGGTGAGCTGGGATGCGTGCAGCGGTTGTGACGTCGTTCGGTGGTCCGGAAGCCGTCGAGATCGTCGAGGTCGCCGTGCCGGAGCCGGGGGCCCGGCAGGTGCGGATCAAGGTGGCGGCCGCGGGGGTCAATCCCGTGGACGCCGGGGTGCGTTCGGGTGTCTTCGGGGGCGCGGGGAAGCGGCTGGGGCTCGGCTGGGACGTGGCCGGTGTCGTGGACGCGGTCGGGGTCGCCTCGGGATGGAGTGTGGGCGACGAGGTGGTGGCGCTGGCCTACGGGACCGCCAAGCCCCTCGGCACGCACGCCGATCACGTGGTGGTCGACACCGGCGCGGTGGCCGCGGCGCCCCGCTCGGTCGACGCGGTGCACGCGGCGAGCCTGCCGCTCAACGCCCTGACCGCGGCCCAGGCACTCGACGCGCTGGAGCTGGAGCCGGGCCGGAAGCTGCTGGTCACCGGGGCCGCGGGGGCGGTCGGCGGGTACGCCGTGCAGCTCGCCGCCCGGCTCGGCGTGCACGTGACCGCGCTGGCCCGGCAGGGCGACGAGGAGCTCGTACGGTCCCTCGGTGCCGACCGGTTCGTCTCGGGCGCGGTGGCTCCGGGGAGCGTGGACGCGGTGCTGGACGCGGCGATCCTCGGCGCGGACGCATTGGAGTGGGTGCGGGACGGAGGTGCCTTCGTGGGAGTCATCCCGGGGGCCCACCCGGCGTCCGTGCGCGGAGTGCGGACCGGTGCCGTGGAGGTCGCCGCCGACGGGGCCCGGCTCGCGGAGCTGGTGGCGCTCGTCGACGAGGGGGTGCTGACGACCCGGGTCGCCGAGACATACGCGCTCGACGAGGTCGTCAAGGCGCACGCGCGGCTCGCGGGGGGCGGGCTGCGGGGCCGGCTGGTCCTCGTTCCCTAGTGGTGCTGTTCGTCCGGTGCCTTGAGCGGCAGCAGGCGTACGAGGGGACAGCACAGGAGGGTGATGGCCGCGACGACGGTGAGGCTCACGGTGGTGGCGTGGGTCTCGCCGCCGCCGGTCCGGAAGTAGACGCTGGTGACGGCGGCGGCTCCGATCGCGTTGGCGAGCTGCTGGACCGCGCCGAGCGAGCCGCCCGCGCTTCCGGCCTCCTCGGGCGCGATGTCGCCGATGGTGACGTCGTAGAGCGAGCCGAAGCAGGCGCCCATGCCCAGACCGATGACGAGCAGCGGGGGGACCAGGGCCCAGCTTCCGGTGTCCGTGCCGGAGACGGCGACCAGGGTGAGGAGGTGGGCGGTCCCGGCGAGCGTGACAAGGAAGCCGATGAGGACGAGGCGACGGCCCAGGCGGGCGATCAGGCGGTAGCAGGCGATCGAGGCGATGACGATGCCCGCCGACAGGGGCATCAGGGCGACGGCGGCAGCCGCGGGGGAGCGGCCGAGTCCTTGCTGGAGGAAGAGGGAGACGACGTAGAGGAGGCCGGCGACCGCGGCGAAGAAGACGATGCCGAGGAGCAGTCCCGAGGTGAAGCCGCGGTTGTGCAGGAGGGACGGCCGGATCAGGGGGCTGGGCGCGGTGCGCTGGCGGTGGCAGAACGCGGCGAAGAGCGCGAGGCCGGCGACCAGGAGGAGGACGGGGAGTGCGGTCCAGCCGTGGGCCGAGCCCTGGATGAGGCCGGTGAGCACGGCGAGCATGGTGGCGCCGAGGAGTGCGGAACCGGGGGCGTCGACGGTGGTCGCGCGGTCGCCGGTGTCGCGGGGGAGGAGCCGGGCGGCGGCGAGGAGCGCGGCGCCGCCGAGAGCGATGTTGATGAGGAACATCGAGCGCCAGCCGAGGCCGGCCAGGTCGGCGTCGATGAGGAGTCCGGCGAGGATCGGGCCGCCGACGGCGGACAGGCCCATCACCGGTCCGAACAGGCTGTACGCCTTGCCGATCTCGTTCCGTGGCCAGGTCGCGCCGAGAATGCCGAAGCCCTGCGGAATGACGAGCGCGCCGAAGGCGCCCTGGGCGAGGCGGGCGGCGACGAGGGTTTCCGGCGTCGGTGCGAGGCCGCAGGCGACCGAGGCAGCGGTGAAGCCGGCGAGGCCGGTCAGGAAGAGCCGGCGGCGGCCGTACTTGTCGCCGAGCCGTCCGCCGAGGACGAGCAGGACGCCGAGCGCGAGGGCGTAGGACGCGCCGAGCCACTGGATGAGGGCGGTGCCACCGCCGAGGTCGTGGGCGATGGTCGGGGCGGCGATGTTCGTGATGGTGCCGTCGAGGAGATCCAGGACGTCGGCGGCGAGGACGACGCCGAGGATCGCCCAGCGGGTGCGGGCGGGCGGATGAGGAGGCGGGTGCCCGGATTCATGTGTGTCATGCAGTGTCTGTGTCACGCAGATAAATGTCGGGCATGAGGTGCGGCCCCGTCAAGTGTTTTGCCGGAGAGGTGGTGGGTGCGGGGGCCGCGAGGGGTCAGGAAGGCTGGTGGCCGCTCGCGTAGGCCGCCGGGGGGACTCCGACCGTCGCCGTGAAGTCCCGGACCAGGTGGGCCTGGTCGGCGTAGCCGAGGTCGGCGGCGAGGGCGGCCCAGTTCACCGCCTCGGAGGTCTCGGCGCGCTCCAGGGCTTCGTGGATGCGGTAGCGCAGGATGATCCACTTCGGGCCGACGCCGACGTACGCGGAGAAGAGGCGTTGCAGGGCGCGGACCGTCAGGCCCTGTGCCTCGGCGAACTCGCCGACGTGGCGGATCGTGCGGTCGGTGCGGATGCGGTCGACCAGGGCCGTCGCGAGGCCGGCCTGCGGGTCCGGCCGCGGGTCCAGGTCCAGGAGGAAGGTGTCGAGGGCGGCCACCCGGGCCCGCTCGTCGTCCGGGTCGAGGACGCCGGCGACGGCGCTCCCGGAGCCGGGGAGGACCTCCGGGAGGCGGAGCCGCTGCCCGGTGAGGGACGACAGGGGGCGGCTGGGCGCGAAGGGGCGGAAGCCGCCCGGGCGGAACTGGATCCCGCACACCCTGCCGCGCCCCTCCAGTTTCTGGGTGAACAGGTCGAGTCCGATGCCGGCGACCTCGCCGAAGGGGTCCTGTCCCGTGTACCGCTGGAAGACGATGTTGACCGAGGGGTGGGGGACCACGTGCGAGGCGTACGGCTGGGTGAGGTCCCAGTCGATCAGCCAGTAGTGCTCCAGGTAGGGGCGCAGTGGCTCGGCGGGCTCGTGGCGGCGGAAGCGGACGCGCGCGAAGAGTTCCGCGGCGTCGACGATGCCTCGGGTGTCACGGCGTGGGGCGGCCATGGGGGGATCGTAGGGCGGGGTGCTGACAGTCGCGGAATACCTGGGGCGGGGTGATGGTTCGAAGGATATAGTTGAACAATCAACAACATGGAGAGTGAGCGACCATGCAGTTCGGGATCTTCAGCGTCGGCGATGTGACTCCGGACCCGACCACGGGCCGGGAGCCGAGCGAGCACGAGCGCATCAAGGCCATGGTCGCCATTGCGCAGAAGGCGGAAGAGGTCGGCCTCGACGTCTTCGCGACCGGCGAGCACCACAACCCGCCGTTCGTGCCGTCGTCCCCGACGACCATGCTCGGCTTCATCGCCGCGCGGACCGAGAAGCTCGTCCTGTCCACGTCCACGACGCTCATCACCACCAACGACCCGGTGAAGATCGCCGAGGACTACGCGATGCTCCAGCACCTCGCGGACGGCCGCGTCGACCTGATGATGGGCCGCGGCAACACCGGGCCTGTCTACCCCTGGTTCGGCAAGGACATCCGGGAGGGCATCAACCTCGCCGTCGAGAACTACGCCCTGCTGCACCGCCTGTGGCGCGAGGACGTGGTGACGTGGGAGGGCAAGTTCCGTACGCCGCTCCAGTCGTTCACCGCGACGCCGCGCCCGCTGGACGGTGTCCCGCCGTTCGTCTGGCACGGCTCCATCCGCTCGCCGGAGATCGCCGAGCAGGCCGCGTACTACGGCGACGGCTTCTTCCACAACAACATCTTCTGGCCCGCCGACCACACCAAGCGGATGGTCGAGCTCTACCGCGAGCGGTACGCGCACTACGGGCACGGCACGGCCGAGCAGGCGATCGTCGGCCTCGGCGGCCAGATCTTCATGCGGCCCAACTCGCAGGACGCCGTACGGGAGTTCCGGCCGTACTTCGACAACGCGCCGGTCTACGGCCACGGGCCCTCGCTGGAGGACTTCACCGAGCAGACCCCGCTGACCGTCGGCTCGCCGCAGCAGGTCATCGAGAAGACGCTGGCGTTCCGCGACTACGCCGGTGACTACCAGCGCCAGCTGTTCCTGATGGACCACGCCGGGCTGCCGCTCAAGACCGTCCTGGAGCAGCTCGACCTCCTCGGCGAGCAGGTCGTACCGGTGCTGCGCGAGGAGTTCGCCAAGGGGCGGCCGGCCGATGTGCCGGACGCGCCGACCCACGCGGCCCGGGTGGCCGCCGCCAAGGAAGAGGTGACCGTCGCATGAAGCTCGTCGTCGTCTCGGCGGGGCTGAGCGTTCCGTCGTCCACGCGGCTGCTGGCCGACCGGCTGGCGGCGGCGACCGCCGGCCGGGTGTCCGGCACGGTGGACCTGCGGGTCGTCGAACTGCGCGACCTCGCCGTCGAGATCGCGCACAACCTCACCAACGGCTTTCCCGGGCGGGCGCTGTCCGCCGCGATCGACGACGTGACCTCGGCGGACGGACTGATCGTCGTCACGCCGGTGTTCTCCGCCTCGTACAGCGGACTGTTCAAGTCCTTCTTCGACGTGCTCGACAAGGACGTGCTGGCGGGCAAGCCCGTGCTGATCGCGGCGACCGGGGGGACCGGGCGGCACTCGCTGGTCCTCGAACACGCGCTGCGTCCGCTGTTCGCGTATCTGCGGGCGGTGATCGTGCCGACCGGGGTGTACGCCGCTTCGGAGGACTGGGGAGCGGAGGGGCTTGCCGAGCGGATCGAGCGGGCGGCCGGGGAACTGGCGGCGCTGATGTCCGCCCTGACGGGTCGGCCGGCGTCCAGTTCTTCGGCCCCGGCCTCGGCGCCGTCCGAGTCCGTGGCCGGCGTCCAGGCCCCGGCGCCGTCCGAGTCCCGGAGTGATGCCCCGGCCCGGGTGGCGTCCGACGTGCCTGCCCAGGCGGCCAGGTCGCTTCGCCAGGACGGCTTCCGGGTCGTCCCCTTCGAGGAGCAGCTCGCGGCGCTGCGGGGGTAGCGGGTTTTCGCCCCCTCCGCCCCTACCCGTCCCGTACCTGGGGCTCCGCCCCAGACCCCGCTCCTCAAACGCCGGAGGGGCTGGATCTTGCGCGGGAGGGGCCGTGCCGGTACATCCCTGATGTCCGTCGCTTACGTTCGGATCGAGCAGCGGCTCGCGTCCAGACTCACGTCTGATCCAGC
>NZ_JBSFYW010000077.1:0-32482 GCF_053599975.1 Streptomyces sp. NPDC005141
GCCGGGCCAGATGCGGCGACGCTCCGCGTCGCCATCATCAGATTCGCTTCACCCCCGGCGTGAACGCCGGGGCACTGCGAATGAATCCCGGTAGCCAGTGGGCGACCCGTTCGCCGTTGCGGCCGGGGCGGGTGCTGCCGATGATGATGCCGATCCTGGTCATGTCCGATTCTCCTGTGCTGGTCCTGGTCCTGGTTCTACTTCTGGTTCCGGTGCTGGTGCGCTGGGCCTGTCGCTGACTGCTTTGGAGTGGGGCGCGGCACGTCGTTGCCGTCCGGCGGTGCTTCTCCTGATCGGTCCGGGGGGCTCCGTCGCAGGTGCCTGTCTGTCCGCGGTGGTGAGCTCGTGGTCCGTTTCCTCGACCCCGGTGCGTACGTCCGCGATGGCGGGGTGCTGCCTGGCGCTGTGGCGGGCTCCGCGGCCGCATGGGGTCACCCGGCGCCCGGCGTCACAGGTCTGGTGTGCGTCGAGTGCTTGGGTCAGCCCGCGTCCGGGTGGAGCTGCTGTGTTTCGCGCAGGACTGCCCAGGCGTCTGCCACGGGGCCCATGTGGGCGAGCTTGTCGGGGTTGCTGACCGTGCGGATCGTCTGGATCCGTCCGTCGAGGATGTCGAGTGTCCAGGTGTTGAGGACCTTGCCGTCCCGGTCGCGGAAGACCGCGCCCGGCTGGCCGTTCACGTGGTGGGGTTCCACGATGCCGCCGATGCGGACGAACGGCGGGAGGAGGGCGGCGAGCACCTGGGACACAGCGTCGGCGCCGGTGAATCCCCTGGCCCACTGCGGGGCCTTGCCGCCGCCGTCACCGAGCAGCGCCACGTCGGCGGCGAGCAGTGTCCGCAGGCCCTCGATGTTGCCTTCGCGGACGGCGTCGAAGAACTTCTCGGCGAGTTCGTCGCGTTCCTTGCGGTCGGCCTCGAACCGGGGCCGGCCCGCGTCCATGTGTCGGCGCGCCCGCACGGCGAGCTGGCGGCACGCCGCCTGCGATCTGCCCACTGCCGAGGCGATGTCCGCGAAGCCGAAGGCGAATACTTCCCGCAGCACGAACACCGCCCGTTCGAGCGGGGAGAGCCGTTCCAGCAGCAGCAGGGATGCCATCGACAGCGAGTCGGCCAGTTCCGCCGACTGCTGCGGGTCCTCGTAGGGGTCGGTGAGCAGCGGCTCGGGGAACCACGGCCCGACGTACTCCTCCCGTCGCAGGCGGGCCGAGCGCAGGACGTCGATCGAGAGCCGGGTGACCACGGCCGACAGGAACGCTCTCACCGATGCGGGCGGGGTCGGGGAAAGTTCGTAGCGCAGCCAGGTCTCCTGGACCGCGTCCTCGGCCTCGCTCACGCTGCCCAGGATGCGGTAGGCGATGGAGAACAGCAGCGGCCGCAGCTCTTCGAACTCCTCCGTCTCCGTCACCGGGTTCCTCCGAGGATGCCTCGGTCTTCGGGCCGGGGAGGAGTCGGATTCCTGCGGAGCAGGGCAGGAAGCGGGATTTCGCCCCCAGGGCTGAACACCGTTCCCCTGATTGGGTAGGGTGCACGCCGTGCGGTGCGAGAACCGAGCGCGCACACCGTGTTGATCGGGAGCCAAGACAGCACCTGCACCTCCAGGCTTTGCTGTGTCAGACCGGGCTGGTTTCAACCCGGCTGGTGTTGATCGCGGAAGACCTGCCGGGTCGCTGACCCGCAGGCGGCGTGAGCCAGGAATCCCCTGCTTTGGCTGGGGGAGGATTCAAGCCAGCCCCTCCTGGAAGCCCTGGCGCCACGACGGATAGCGCGGCTGCCAGCCGAGCTCCCGTTTGGCCTTGGCGTTGGAGAAGCCGCGGCCCTCGGTCATCATCGTCACCACCACCTGTCCGGCCAGCAGCCGGGCCAGCCACACCGGGACCCGCATCGGCCGCTTCGCTCCCGCGCACGCCGCCAGGTGGGGCAGCCACTCGCTCTCCGGGGCCGGTTCGTCGTCGACGATGTTGAACACCCCTGTCGCTTTCTGCTCCACGGCCAGGACGGTGGCGCTCGCCGCGTCGTCGAGGTGGATCCACGAGGCGTAGCCGGTGCCGTCCCCGACCAGCGGGAACTGCCGCTTGCGCACCAGTACGAGCTGGTCGTCGCTGGCGCCGGGACCGTAGAACGCGCCGTAGCGCAGTACCGCGCCGCCGGCCGCGCCGACCGCGTCCTCGACGTGGCGCAGTGCCGCCATCGCCGTGTGCGCGGCTGTTCCCTCGTGCAGGTCCAGCGGGTCCTGTTCGGTCTTGATCCATCCGCCCTCGCGGATGCCGTTCCAGTTGGCGTAGCCCTGTGCGACGAAGTGGGGGACGCCGGTCGCCTCGGCCGCGGCCAGCAGGTGGTCCGTCCCCTCGGTGCGCAGCCGGACGGTGGGGACGGACCACCGGTCGAAGTGCTTGAGGTCGGGCTTGCCGGCATGGGCCAGGGAGATCCCGGTCATCTGGTGCACGATCACGTCCGGTCGGGCGGCCGCCACCGCTTCGCCGACGGCCATCGCGTCCAGTCCGTCCATCACCACCGCCTGGGAGCCCAGTTGCTCCACCAGGCCGAGCTTGGCCGCGCTCGTCGTCGTGGCCGTCACCTGGTGACCACGCGCCACGAGTTGCGGCACCAGCCGCCGTCCCAGAACCCCGGTCCCGCCTGCCACGAACACCCGCATGACCATCACCTTCCCGCTGTCGAAGTCGGTCTCCGGGATCTGGGACGAGACAGCCCCGCCGTCTGTGACATCGCGGCGCAGGCGGTGAACACACTCCGCGGTTAGAGGTGCGGTGCAGGTGCTGCGGCACGCAGGCCCACCGGCCGGGGCGGCACCCGGCGCGCCGGATGCGCGCCCGGCAGGGACGCGGAGGGGCGCACGGTGCCCGTTCAGGGTCGGGCTCGTGCCAGGCGTGGTGGGGTTGCTGTTGCGGCAGTGGGTTGGTGGGTCGGGTGCGGGGCTGCAAGCCCTGTCTGGGGCTGCGCAGTTGACCCGGTTGCTCCCCGTGGGTGGTGTGGGCGCCCGGTCTCGCGTGGGCGTTGGGCCCGGCGGCGCATCTGGTGGTAACCCACGCCCCGGTGATGCTTCTTTTCACCGTCTGTATCTGATTGATGGGCGGTGTTTCGGCCGGAACGGTTCGTGCCCTATGGTTGAGTGACAGGTAGCAGATGACGAACTGGCAGACGGCTGAAAGCAACTGACGGACTATCGTATGGCCCGCCGCAGATTGCAGGTCGCACACAGATGCCGTACTGATGGAGAGGTCGCTGCTCACCTGTAGTCAGATGGAGAGGAAGCATTGTGGCCGACCAAGATCCGCAATTCGCGAAGCGGAGACTGAGTCGCAGGCTCCGCGCGATCCGTGAGGCCGCCGGGAAAACCCAAAAGGACGTGGTCGACGCCCTGGTCTGGTCCATCTCGAAGGTCATCCGGATGGAAGCCGGTGACGTGGGGATCTCCGTCACCGACCTGAGGGCTCTGCTGCAGTTCTACGGCGTGACCGACCAGCAGCAGATCGACGAGCTGACCGAGATGGTCCTGACGTCCCGCAAGCAGCCCTGGTGGGCGCGCTACAGCAGGACGATGACGTCGAGCTTCTCCTCGTACCTAGGGTACGAGACCTCGGCCTCCATCATCCGCAACTTCGAGTCCAACCTGATCCCCGGGCTGCTGCAGACCCGGGAGTACGCCCAGGTGCTCATCGACGACTCCGACGGCCAGCAGGACATGTGGGTCAATCTGCGGATGGAGCGTCAGAAGCGGGCCCTGGAGAGCCGGGACCGGCAGTTCTTCTTCATCCTGGACGAGACCGCCACGCGCCGCGTCGTCGGCAACGAGGTGGTGATGCAGGCACAACTCGAGCGCCTGCTGGCACTGAACGAGCTCCCGCACGTGACCATCATGGTGGTGCCGTTTTCCCGGGGCATCTATCCGCGCTTCCGATCGCCCTACGTCATTTTCGAGTTCTCCGACGCGAACGACGACATCGTTGCCTACCTGGAAAATCCTGACGGCAGTCTGATTCTCAGCGAGAAGGCACCGATGGCGGACCAGAGGAAGCCCTCGGACTATCTGCAGGACTTCTGGATCGTCGAGGGGGACTATGCCGAGGAAATCTCGCCGGAGTTCATCGAGAGGGTGACTGCCAGCTTCGCCATGACGTGAGACAGACGAAAGGGAGCCGTCTCGGCCTAGCCGGCAAGCACCGCCGAGGGCTCCCCATCGCAAACCGCTCCAACCGTTGCATACAACTCAGACAGGAGGGTTCGTCGTGCAGTCTAGCGCTCAGGGGACGCGCGGTCCCACGCTGCGATCCACCCGCACCCAGTCAGCCCCCTCGCGCGGCAATCCGCCCCGGGGGCAGCGTGCCGTCCGGGCTGGCGCGGTCGCCGTTGCGGTGGTCGTGCTGCTCATCGGCCAGAGCAGTCCCGCCGTCGCCGCCGACGGTGCCGAGTCCCAGGCGGCCGGCTCGCTGCCCTGGTATCTCGCCCTGGTGTCGAGCCTGGCGGCCGCGGGCGTCAGCGCGGGCGTCACGCTCCTCACGGCCCGCACCTCGCTCGCCCAGGGCCAGCGCAACCGCCGCCAGGACCGCACGGCAGCCCAAGCCCTGCAGGCAGCCCAGCACGCGCAGCAAGAACTGCGGGACAGGAAGATCGCCAACCGGACGGCCTGGACGGCCCACTACCAGCGGATCGACGATCTCCTGGTCTCCGTAGGCCGGATCGAGTACGAGATACGCCGGCGCAGACTCCACACCGACGACCCCGAGGCGGCCGATCTCCTTCAACTGAAGAAGGCCGCGGAGCAGTACGCCACCTACGCGCCCGGACGGCTGCCTGCGGCACTGACCTCTCTTGCCACCGATCTGGACGCCGTCAGCACTCACCTCCTGCCGACACTCACCGACCTCAACACCCCGCCCCAGCCCCGCTCCCTGCACCTGTGGCACAACCTGTTCGCCCAGGCCGGGGAGCAGGCGCGCGCCGCGGACCACCTCACCCGCACCCTGAAGAAGACGCAAGCGGCCCTGCGCCACGAATGGGGAATGGACTGACCCGGGCACGCCTCCCACCACCCCGGGGCGCTCCCCCACCCCTTGGACACAAGCCTCGCGCCCCCTCCCCTGCGCCACGCATTCCAGGCACCGAGGCGATCGGTTTCAGTCAAAAGACAGACAGGAGCACCCAAAGACAGCCTTATGTCACTACACATCATGATTCATCAGCCCTGCCGTTGACGCTCCGTGTCTGGCCCACCGGCAGCAGGCTGCGGATACTTAAGCGATTTGCCAACTTCTGCGGGTCCAGGGAAAACACGCCTCGCAACCAAGGAAGGCGATCTTCCAGGATCGACAACTGTCCGCGTCTGGCACGGGAGGTGCTGAGTGAAAGCGTCTGGCAAGGGCGGAGACCCCTGGCGAAAGAGCACATACAGCGGAGGGGCCCAGGGGAATTGCCTTGAGGTGAGGCTCCTCGGGAACGACATCTCCATTCGCGATTCGGCCAATGCCTCTGCCATGCTGGCGCATGTGACCGCCCCGGCTTGGAACAAATTCATCCAGGCCGTCAGGGAAGGTCACCTCTCGCCCTAAAAGGCCTGCTGCGAACGCCTGTTACTCCCGCACCGCCCTCGGACCGGACCCGCCGCGCACTCCCTTGCCTGCACGACCAGGCAAGGCGAAAGCCGCTCCTCGGCCACCGCCGCACACAGACCACGCCCGGCAGCATTCCCTGGGAGACACCCCCAGACATCACCCTCACTCCAACTGACGGCATTTCACTCTGCCGAGCGAGATGGAGTGATGCCGCCCTGTTCACCTGGCGCCGACGAGTGAGGTCCGCAGTTCCCGAAGGAACGCTCGGCTGCGGCCACCTCGCTCGACAGCCCGGCCCGGTGGGCCAAGCGCAGGCCCTGCGCAGGGTCAAGGAGCAGAGGTCGCGCTGCCGACCCCTGCCCTCGTCACACACGCCGCCCTGGACGCGGCCGGCAAAGCGCCCAGCTGCACGGAACTTGGCTTCGACCTGAGCCACCTGCTCGCAGCTCGACTGACCGCCCATCGCAATCTCCCGTTCCAGCCGGCACCCGTCACACCGCTCGCGCATGTCGGCCATCTGCTCCAGGATCAGGTCCAGCTTGCCCGCCAGGTCGACATCCCCGGACCCTGGCGGCGCGGACTGCGGCGACTCTGCGGAACCGTCGTCGGTACCCCCGCGTCTGCCGGTTCTTCCCAGAAGAGGCTTTCGCCGATGACGTACACCAGTTCTTCCGGATGCGGCGCACTCGGCCGGGTGCGGGAGGGGATCTCCTTGCACGGGTTCTTGTAGACCCTTGCGGGCATGCCCTTCCAGGGCCAGCGCGACCAGGGCCGCTCGGTGTTCTCTTCGCTGGGGCCGATAGCCTCGGCGGCCTCCGCTGCAGTCAGCCGGGTGCCCTTGGGCAGTGATCCGTTGCGGATCTTCTACACAAGGGCCGCGTGGGCGAGGTGCCGCCCGAGGGCAGGCGTGGGCCCACATGCTCTGTTGCCGTCAGCGCTGCCGTCAGGGGTGTAGACCACTGGTCGGCCTACGGCAGCAGCGTCAGCGCGGGGACGTGGGCAGGCTTGACGACGCTGAAGTGCCGTCGGTCGAGGGTGGCTACCCGGTCCACGTCGAAGCATTCGGCTACCGCGATGACCGAGGCGTCGACCCCGCCGAGCGGAAAGTCGGCGTATTGGAGGACCAGCTCAGCCATGCGCGTCAGGTCGGTGGGAGTGAGGTGGACCAGCTCGAATGTTCCCCGTGCGACCTCGGCGAGGAACGCCGCTTCAACACGGGGCCAGCGCTCCAGCAGCCAGCAGACCTCGGTCATGACCGGACTGGGCAGCAGACGGCGGCGGTCAGCGACGTCAGCAGGGAGGCGCACTCCGGGTGACGCCGGTCGGCCGCGTTGAACGCCGCAGCCAGGGGTCCGGTGTCCAGGACCGTGGCAATCACGCCGAGTCGCCGAAGCGCTCGCGCATCCGCTCGCGGATGTAGTCGTCGTGCTGTTCAGCCAGATCCTCTGGGCCATTCACGCTGCCGATCAGGGCCAGCAGCCCGGCAGGGACCGACTCCTCGTCCTCGTTCGCGTCGACTGCCGACAGTGACTGGGCAACCTGGGACAGTTCCTCATCCTGGGTGACGAGCAGGCGCAGGCGTCGCACCTGGGTCGGGGAGAGTCGGTCCACCAGGTGGTGCATGTCCTCGTAGTCGAATGCAGCGGTCACGTCAGCAGTGTAGGACGGCCCTGCGGCCTTGGACAGCTGGATCGGCAGAGGTTCACCCCCGCTGGCGTGCGGGCAGTCGCCCGAGAATTGCCAGGAAGCCAGCGCACGTTCCAGCGCCGCGACGCGGGTCGCCATCCCCCATCCGCACCCGGCACCTCGCCTAAAGCGGGTGAGGTGCTTCGCCGCAGTCGTGCTCCCACGCGTGCGCACAGGTGCCCGGGCCCCGCATGCCGGACAGTCGTTCGTTCCATTCTGTTTGCGGCTTGATCAGGCGTCAGGTCACGCGGGAAGTCTCTCGGAACCCCCCTCGCACAAGCCGCGGGTTCTGAGAGGAGTTCCGCGACGGCCCGGCCACGGGCACGGGCCCGTGTTCAGCGCGGGCGGAACTGAGGACCGTACGTCTCCGGCGTGCCGGTGATCGGGATATCCATCAGCTCCACGGCCGGGTTCTCCAGTCGGCGCATGTTGCGCACGGCCGTGTGCAGGCTGCGGGGACCGCTGTCGGCCCACGCCGCATCGAGTGCTTCCAGTACGGCGGTGTAGGTGCTGTCGAAGGCGCTCAGGAGTCGCTGGGCCTCGGCGGGCGGCTGGTCCCAGCCGCCCGCCGGGACCCTGGCCATGGGCCGCGCGTCGGGGAAGAGCACGGGCGCTCCGGTGAACTGCCAGCCCTCCTCGGTCTCGCGCAGCCGGCGGCCGTAGTAGATCTCGGCGAAGGCGTAGTAGTGCGCCACATGGTCATCGCCCGGGGCGTCGGCAGGGGAGCTGGAGGTGCCTTCGCCCTGCTCGCGGACGATCTCGATCGCGTGCTCGACGTCGTCGAGGGTTGCGACCGGCTGGAGAAGGTCCCCGCCGATACGCTCGTTCAACTGCCGGCGGGTCGACAGCTCGGGTGCGACGGCCCGGAACGTCTTGAGCACTTCCTCGTAGAAGACGCCGATGCTGAGCGGGTCGCCCACGCTGCCGGTGAGCGGTGCCGCGGGGGCCTCGATGGCCATCATCACGTCGTGCACGAACGACCGGGTCAGGCCCGACAGGTAAACGGTGGCCCCGGGGTGCACCCCGCCCGGCAGCGAGCCGGGATAGACGGGTGCCCCCTCTTTGATGCGCGGCCGCCCGCCCAGCGCCACCAGCAGATTGCAGACCACTCCGAGGTGGTACATCTCGTCGAAGACGATGCGCTGGATCACCTGGGCGACGTCGCTCTTGCGGTCCTTGACGGACCACCAGCCGCACAGGTACGGCGGGATGGTGGAGATCTCGATCTCCACAGCGACCTGAAGGGCCGCCCGGAGCCAGTCGACGTCGCGGCGCTTCCGCGGAACGGCGACCAGACGTACCGCGGTCCCGCCCTGCGGTGCGGGAAGCTGTCCGGGTTCCGGCCGCTGCGGGGCAGGGGCGGCGGCCGTCGCGGTGGGGGTACCGACCGCCAGCGCAGCCGATGCCAGGAGACTGCGACGCCTCAACGGGGCAGCAGCCGGCCCTTCGGGAGAACTTCTCCTGTCCGTCACTGCACCCTCCACGCACGCCCTGACTCCGGGCCTTGCCCACGAGGTGGGCGGCAACCGGCGGATCGATCATGAAGCTAGCAGCCGAAGCCGGTCTCCCCCGGAGCGCCTGCGCAGCGTGGCGCGTCCTTGCACGCGGACGGCCCAGTACAGGTTCCCGAGGAGGGGCGCGCATACAACCTCGCCGCCCTGGCGACAACGGCAACAGCAGCAACGACTGGTACCGGAGTGGCCGGAGACCAGGACACCGCCAAGGTGTCGAAGCCTCGTGGAGCCGACCACAAGACCCGCACCACCCGCCCCCGTCGCACGGCGGGGACGGGGCGGGCAGGTGGCGCAACCCTGCCGCAACAGCGGCAGACGGAAACGAGAGACCGTCCTCAAGCCGAAGCCCTGACGCTTTGGTGATGTGACGGACCTTCCGAGCCGAAATACCCGGAATGCTGAGACCCGACTACGGACTCAGCAACGGCTTGCCCCATGACCGCGTCCCGGCCGGGGACGGGGGCCCCTCGGTGCGAGGGCGCCTGTACATCTGCAACCGGCCGTGCCGGCTCGGCTCAGCTCGTGGTTCCGAGCGGATGCCGTGCGGCGAGCCGCGGCCGGCTACGGACGGGTTTCAGAGGGGCGGCGTGCCGGGCAGGGACACCTTCCGTGCCGGTATGACAAAAGGATCGTCCGGACCGGCATGACGTCCGGGCATATTTTGCGCCGCATCCGGCGCCGGACCGATGCCGTCTTCGCCACGCCCCAGGGCCCAGGCGCCGCGGAACTGCCCACACGGCCCCGTCCTGCGAAATCTCCTGGTCACAGCCTTGGTGGGGTGATGACGGGCGCGTCCGGATCAGCCGGTGCACGGCGCGCCGGGCCGGTTCGGTGATCCGGTGCACGCCTCGGCGCTGTTGGTGAATATGCAGTCCGACTATCACGCCGGAGTAAACATTTATCAGAAAAGCCTTCATTCGCGCCGTTGTGGACGAAGTGGCGCTTTCCCGATACTTCGAGTTGTCACAGCCCTGTCAGGGAATCCGGCTCCCGCCGATGACGTACTCGGCTCCCGCCGCACCCCGGGGCGTGACCGGTCCCCGCCCCCCTCACCGTCCCACCCGCACCTGCCCTGCCCTGCCCTGAGGAGAAGTCCGATGGACAACCGGTACGAGGCCTACGCCTACGCAGACCCGATCTTCTACGACTCGCCGCGACGGTGGGGCGCGCAGGAGGAGTTCGCCGCCGTCAGCCGGCCGCTGCCCGCGGGATGGGAGCGCGGCGACCTGGAGATCTGGGCGATGGTACGCCCCCAGGACGTCCAACTGCCCTCGCAGGGCTGGAAGATCCACGTGTCCTCGTGCGCCGATGACGCCGAGGCGGTGCTGGAGGAGGTGTACGCCTACTGCCTGCGCGAGCACATCACGTTCAAGTTCCTGCGCGGGCTGCCGATCCTGCAGATGCAGAACTCCAAGTACTCACCACGCGGGTCGAGCGGGAAGTTCTGCACGCTCTACCCGGTGGGCGACGGCGAGTTACGCCGATGTCTGGACGGCCCCGGCCGGCTGCTGGCCGGCCGCCGCGGACCGTACATCCTCAGCGATCTGCGCTGGGGGCAGGGCCCGCTCTACCTGCGCTACGGCGGATTCGCCGAACGGCACTGCCGCAACGACGCCGGCGAGCGCGTGCTCGCCCTCGAAGACCCGGACGGACGGCTCGTTCCCGACGTGCGCGGTGCCGGATTCTCGGTCCCCGACTGGGCGCCCGTGCCCGCCTTCGTCGCCGAGGCCCTCGCCGAGCGCACCGCGCGGCGGGACGACGGACTGCCCTACACCGTGGAGCGTGTCCTGCACTTCTCCAACGCGGGCGGCGTCTACGTGGCACGCAAGGGCGCCGAGGGCCCGCGGGTGGTACTGAAGGAGGCCCGCCCGTACGCGGGGCTGGACCAGCGCGGGGTCGACGCCACGACCCGGCTGCGCCAGGAACACGCCATGATGACCCGGCTGGCCGGACTGCCCGGCGTCCCCGCCCTGCACGGGCTGCTGACCGTCTGGGAACACCGCTTCCTGGTCCAGGAGTTCGTCGAGGGACAATCCCTGAGCCAGTGGCTGACCGCGCGGTACCCGCTGATCCATCCCGGCGCGGACGACACCGTGGTGGCCGAGTACACCCGGGACGCGGTCGCGATCGTGGAGCGCATCGAGCGGATCCTGCACGCGATGCACGCCCGCGGAGTCGCGTTCGGGGACCTCCACCCGCGCAACCTGATCATGCGGCCGGGCGGCGACATCTGTTTCATCGACTTCGAACTCGCCAGCCCCGTCGACGACTTCGTCCGCCCCGCACTGGGCACCGCGGGATTCACCGCGCCGTCGGGGTACACCGGCCCCGACATCGACTGGTACGGGCTGGCCGCGATCCAGCTGTGGCTGTTCCTGCCGCTGGCGCAGTTACCGGCCCTGGACGCGGGCAAGGGCGCCGAGCTCGCCGAGGTCATCGAGCACCGCTTCCCTCTACCCCCCGGATACACCGCCGAGATCCGCCGTCTGCTGGCGCCCTCGGCCTCGGACGGCCGGACCCCGCGGCCCGAACTCGGCCTGCGCAGGGCCGAGGTCCGGGCCCTGCTGACCGGGCCGCGGGCCGACTGGCCGGCCATCCGCGACTCGCTCGCCGCCGGCATCCAGGCGATGGCCACCCCCCACCGAGCCGACCGGCTCTTCCCCGGCGACATCGCCCAGTTCACCCAGGGCGGCCTGGGCCTGGCCCACGGAGCGGCCGGCGTCCTCTACGCCCTGCACGCCACCGGTGCGGCCATCGACGCCGAGCACGTGAAGTGGCTCGTCGACGCCGCGCGGACCCGGCCGGCCGTCCCCGGTCTCTACTCCGGCGGACACGGCGTGGCCCACACCCTGGACCTGCTCGGGGAACGGGAGGCCGCGCTCGACCTGCTGGACCGGCTCGCCCGGGCCCCGGACGGCCCGCCCGGCCCAGACCTCGCCTCCGGCGACGCGGGCATCGCGCTGGCCCTGCTGCACTTCGCCTCCGCCACCGGCGACTCCCGGCTGCTGGATTCCTCCCTGGCCCACGCGCGGGCCGCGGCCGACGAACTGGAGAAGGAAAGCCCCGGCGGCGGGCGGCGCAAGGCCAGCCTGCTGGCCGGAGCCTCCGGTGCGGCGCTCGCCCTGGTCCGCCTCTACGAACACACCGGTCACCAAGCCCTGCTCGACCAGGCCGAGACCCTGATCGCACGGGACCTCGACCGGTGCGTGACCGCCGCGGACGGCACGGTCCAGGTCCTCGACGAGTACCGCGTGCTCCCCTACATCGAGACCGGCAGCGCCGGTATCGGACTGGCCTTGAACGCCCTGCTCGCCCACCGGCCCGACAGCCCCTCGGCCGGCTACGAAGCGCCGATCCGCCGCGCGGCCGAACCCGAGTTCATCATCCAGCCGGGCCTGTTCAACGGCCGCGCGGGACTCCTCGGCTATCTGGCCCTGACCCGGCCGCACATCCCAGGCACCCCAGGCACTGCGCAGACCCCGGGTGCCCCGCGCACCTCGCACCTCCCGGACGCAGCGGACGCGGCCGACGACCGCCAGATCGCGCTGGACCGGCACCGCAGGCTGCTGGCCCTCCATCAGATCTCCTACCAGGGCCATCTCGCCTTCCCCGGCGACCAGTTGCTGCGACTCTCGGCGGATCTGGCGACCGGCTCCGCCGGCGTGCTGCTGGCCCTGGGCACCGCGCTGGCCGGCACCCCCTTCCTCCCCTGCACCGGCGCACCCGGCCGCACACCACCAGCGCCCGACGGCCACGGCTGACCCGCCCGGCCCCCCGCCCACCGCGCCGGCCGGCCGGACCCCGGCCCGACCGCCTGCCCGTCCGGCGAGGGACCGGCACAATCGCCGGCCGCGTCACCACGAGCCGCGCCACCAGGCCCGTACCACCGCAGGCCGTATCACCCCAACGCGCAACACATGCAGCCGAGTTGCGCCCCAAGACCCCCGACCGACAGCCGCCGGCCGGGTGATCCACCCGTCAATCAAAGGAGAACAGCCATGTTGACTTCCTCCCCCTCCTGAAGGAGGGGGATTCCTACGGCTTGCGCCGTGGGGTTTCCTGCTTCGTTGCCGACTGCCCGCCCGGAGTGCTCCGTTGAGGTCTTACACCAGCTCCACAGGCTGTCACCGCCAGTCCGGCGGCCAGCAGATTCTTCGCCGCGTTCACGTCCCGGTCATGGGTCGTGCCGCAGTCGCATGTCCAGGCGCGGACATGCAACGGCATCCGCTCCCGCAGAGCGCCGCAAGCGGAGCACAGCTTGGAGGAGGGGAACCACCGGTCGACGGCGATCACCTCACGTCCGTACCACTGGGCCTTGTACTCCAGCAGGCTCCGCAAGTCCGTCCATGCCGCGTCCGAGACGGCTCGGGCCAGGCTCCGGTTCTTGACCATGTTACGGACACTCAGGTCCTCGATCACGAGCGTTTGGTTCTCGCGCACGAGTCGAGTGGTCAGCTTGTGCAGGGTGTCGCGGCGGCGGTCGGCAATCCGGGCATGGATCTTCGCGACCTTGCGGCGGGCCTTGGCCCGGTTCGCGCCGTCGCCCCTGGCCTTCTTCGCCAGGCGGCGCTGCGCTTTGGCGAGGGCGGCACGGTCGCGGCGCTCGTGCCTCGGGTTGGTGATCTTCTCGCCGGTCGACAGGGTCAGCAGGTGGTTCAGGCCGACGTCGATACCGACGGCCGTATCCGTGGCCGGGAGGGGCTGGACGGACGGGTCGTCGCACAGCATCGAGACGAACCAGCGTCCGGCCGGATCCTGGGAGACGGTCACCGTCGAGGGGGACACGCCGGCGGGCAGCGGACGCGACCACACGATGTCCAGCGGCTCACGCATCTTCGCGAGCGTCAGCTTCCCGTCCCGGAAACGGAACCCGCTGGTGGTGTACTCGGCGGACTTCCGCGACTTCTTCCGGGACTTGAACCGCGGGTACTTCGCCCGCTTGCCGAAGAAGTTGGTGAACGCCACCTGCAGGTGCCGCAAAGCCTGCTGCAACGGAACCGACGACACCTCGTTCAGGTACGCCAGTTCCTCGGTCTTCTTCCAGACCGTCAACATCGCCGAGGTCTGGTAGTAGTTCACCCGCTCCTGCCGCGTCCACGCCTGCGTACGCGCGGCCAGCGCCAGGTTGTAGACCTTCCGCACGCATCCGAACGTGCGCAACAACTCCGCCGCCTGCACATCGGTCGGACAAAAGCGCTACTTGAACGCCCGCTTCACGTAAGTGGCCACGGCTCACAAATTAGTATCAACGTTGGCGAAGGATCTAACCTGCCGGTCAGAGCACTGAGATCCGCCCTGACGGCGAATCCCAGCCCGCTGCCCTGCTCCGCAGGAGTCCGTTTCTCCCCCGCAAGCGGGAGGTACCCCCACCCCGGCCTGAAGGCCGGGTATCCACGGAGGAGTTCCGATGACGGCGAGCGAGGCAAGGAAAAGGGTCACCGAGGCTGCGAACCCCAAGATCGCGTACCTGCCCGGTGCGGCCAGTGCGACCAGGCCCCGCCCACGACGGCAGCCAGCCACCCGCCGGCAATCGATAGTGCTGCGACAAGAGGGACCGGCGCGAGGAGGACCATCGGCGGAATGACGGCGATCCTGGGCCCAATGTCCAGTCGCTGGTAGGCAATCACCAAGGCAATCACGGCAGTGGTGAAGGCGAGGGGCATCTCTGCCAGACGGCCGCAAGCAGAGGCGGTGATAGGGGCGAGTGTGCGGTGGTTCCCCCGTATCCGTCGCCCCCCGCTGTCGGCAAGGTCCTGTCGCTGCGAGGCTGGTGGAGGTCTTCGCGCAGCCGGGATCGTTGATGGCCGCGGCCGATGTGGCTGGCGACCGGCTTGCGACGCTGCCCGTGTGCTCGCCGCCCGCGCCCCGCACTGGACCGCGTGTGGAAGAAGATCACGCGAAAGGGTGACGGAGGAAGAACTACTCAAAATTCCGGTGGAAGATGGGACATTCCTCCACCGGAAGGACCCCCCATGCATCTGACGCGCACCGCAGCCGTGACCTCCGCCACCGCGCTCGCCTTGCTGCTTCCCGCCACCAACGCCCACGCCGCCGCCGTCGCCTGCGGCGGCTCCGTCTCCACCCAGGGCGTCGCCGCCAACGGCTGCATCAGCGCCGAAAAGGGCAAGGAAGGACGCATCTACACCCGCGACATCAAAGCCCACGTCGTCCTGACCAACACCCGCCCCCACGCCGCCTACGTCGACTACGAAGCCTTTTTCCGCGTCGTCTCCGGCGGCCACTGGGTCAAAATCGGCAACGGACGCACCCTCGTCCCCCGCCGTACGACCACCGGCCCCACCGAAATCGGCAGCACCACCCGCGTCTGCTTCGTCGTCAACGCCAAGGTCGAGATTCGCGTCCACGTCAAACCCGCGGGAGGCGCCTGGAGCAACTGGACCGGCGCCGCGACCTCCCAGTGCCAGACCTGACCGCCACGGCGTCCTGCGCACGCCGTCCCCGTGAAACCCCAGGCAGAAATTTTCGCGGGGGACGACGTGCTGTGACGTCAGCTCCCAGATACACCACCAATGTTTGACATCCAACCTAGTCGTCCCAGGTCAGCAGGCTCCGCACGACTAACTTCCCTGTCGAAGGACACATGCGGGGGGGGCGATGCACACAAGGCTGGGCGCCGCCTCGAATGGAACACCTCCTTTGCGTGGCATGACAGCTTCTCTCCGGGCACCCCGCGCCTGCCCGCAGTCGTGCGGGTGGGTGTCGCGGGCCCGGGTGGGGACCTTGGCCGTCAAATGCTGTCCCGGCGCGGGCGGGGATACAGCGGCGGGCGGTGCGCGTCCTGCCGGACGGCATCGCACGGAAACCGGCTGCCCCTCCCCGCCAACTCGTGCCTGTTGTCCGGCACGTCGGCGGGCTGCGGCGACCGTCTGCCGCCGGCCGGTGCGGGGGCATGCTCGGGGCTCGCGGCGCGCCTTCGGCTTGCGGGTCGTAGTCGTGCGCGACGGCGCGGCTGCCAGTACGCACGAGGACCGGACAGTCCGCGGGCCGGCCCGCTCGCCGTGAGCCTCGCGGATTCCGAGCGGCGGCTTCCCGCCTTATATCTCGGGCGCGCAGTTTGGTACCGCGTTCGGTACCAAGCGAGGTACCTTGGATTCATGCCTGCACTCAATGTGGAATTCAGCGAGGACGAGATGGCGCGGCTGCGTGACCGGGCGGCTCTGGCGGGCCGGAGCCTGAAGCAGCACGTCCACGACGTGACAGTCGAAGAAGCCGACCGGCTCGCCTTCGTGGAGGGTGCGGTCGCCGAAGCCGCCCGGGTGCTGCCTGGCGTCGAGGCCCGCTTCCCTGCAGGACAGCGATGAGCCCGATCATCCGCGTCGATGTCGGCTGGGTCCTGCAGATCCAGTCGGCGATCTCCCCGCTGAACGTGCCCATCTCGGACTGGGGCAGCCTGGGGTACATGGCCGACCGGCACACGTTCGAGCGGGAGCGCGGCGTCCTGTACTACGAGGAGGTTGCCTCCCGGGCCGCGACCTTCCTGCACACCGCGCTGCTGCTGCGCCCGTTCACCGACTACAACCTGGTCATCGGCTGGGCCTGCGCCAGCCAGTACATGCATCTCTCCGGCCAGCCCCTGCAGCCCAAGGACGATGACCTGTACGAACTCGCCCAAGCCATCCGCGGACAGGAAGCCGATCTGCGTACCGTCGCGCTGCGCCTGGAGTCCTGGCGCAGCGAGTGATACGGCCTTCGCCGCGGTGGTCGGCGGCTGGGGCACGGTCGAGCTGAACTCTTCCACAGACCAGGGCTTCGGCACGTTCGCCGGCTGTGCCCTCGCCGTGCGGCGGCGCAGCCGCCACATGGGACATGCCGTGCTCGGCCTGCTGTCGTCACCGAGAAACCTCCGCCGACCGCGCCGATGACGTCGCGCACCTCCCCGCGCGCAAATACCGCCCTGCTGGGCCGGACCGGGCATCGCGCACTGTCGGTCCCGGAACTGCCGCCCGGCCCCGGACAGGTATCAGAACTCGCAGCCGCCCGTGTCGCGGGACAGGCCAAGGTGCGTGATCCGGGCCCGCGGCGACATCACCTCGGCCAGTTGCCGGGCTTCCTGCTCATCGCGCACCACAACGTGCTGGAACTCCAGCTGCGGTGACAGGCAGACCAGTTCCGGGCAGGGACGCACGATCCCGTACAGGGCTCGCAGCCGCCCCGTCGTGAAGAGCGGGGATGCCCTACGCGAAGCTCGGGGACATTTGCGGTCTCTCGGGGGCTAGCCGAGCGGGAAGAGCGGCGCGAGCATCAGGCTTCGACTGCTCGGGACTGACCGTGTACGCCTACGCCTACGCCAAGGCCGGCATTCAACTGCCGCGCACCGCAGCCGCGCAGGCCGGGACCGGTCGGCGGATCCGGGCCGCTCTCGGCACCGGCGCACTCAAGGCCGGCGACCTCGTCTTTTTTGCCGACGCCTCCGGCCGCGACGCGACGATCTATCACGTCGGGATCTACCTGGGCAGCGGACAGATGATCAACGCCGCCCGCCCGGGCACCGTGGTCCGCCTGGACGCGGTCAACGCGATGCTCGGATATGCGGGAGGGGTCCGGCTGCTGTGATCACCTGCCCGTGCAGTTTCCGGTTGAAGATGGCGGTATCCACGTGACTTGTCGCCAACGTGTCAGTCCACCGGCTTCCCTGACAGTTGCGGTCCGTACAGGATCGCGGTCGTCAGCAGGGTTCGAGGTCCAGGCTCGCTCAGCGACAGAGCACGGGTGCCCTTCTGTGTCGCCCCCTGTCTGGGCTCTGGCCCGACCTGTGGTACCGGCGGTACCATCGGTACCATGCCACCTATCAAAGCCATGAACCTACGTTTTCCCGATCCGGACCAGCGTGCCGCGATCGAGGCTGCCGCGAAGCAGGAGGGCGTCAGCTTGCAGGAGTACATCCTGTCCGCCGCCTACGCTCGCGCCACTGCCGTGCAAGAGCGCTTCCTCGACGGGTTCAGGGAATCGATGTCCCGCAGTAGCGACGCGTTTGCCGAGGAGGCCGGCTCAGCCGATCCCGGCACGGAGCAGCGCGCCGCGGAGTTGGAGGCGCGGCGCGGTCTTGAGGAGCAGCGGGAGCGGGGCCACGCCGCGTGACGCAGAACGATCCGCTCCAGCCGCTCGAGGTGCCCTTCCTGCTGCATGCCGCGCAGTTGCTGCCCGGTGATCCGCAGGTCGACGACTACGGCCCGCTCTACGCGGCCGTCGCCCGGGTCAACGCCCGGGCCATGGATCGCGACATCTACGGCTCTGTGTACCTCAGAGGGGCCGCGCTGCTCCAGACACTGGTGAAGTTGCCGTGTCTGGAGCACTCCAATGAGGCTTTCGCCTGGCACTGTGCGGAGGCGTACCTGGCCCTGAACGGGTGTCGGCTCGACTACCCGCCCAAGGAGGCGGTCTCTCTGGTGCGGGACGCCGCTTCCGGCGTGATGGGTGTTGGCCTGATCGGCCGCCAGTTGCGTGCATGGACTGTTTCCTGACCCGCCTGGTGTGTTGAGCGCGCGCCTCTTGGCGTTCGGCGTCAGCGGTGCTCAACGCTGATCGTGGCGGCAGGGGGACGTCGGTCCCTTGCAGACGGCCGCTGTTGGGCGGTACAGGCATCGGGGCTGCTCTCCCGCATGGCGATACGGGCCATGCCATCCGCGCTGGCCGCCGCACGCTGTCCGTCCGGCCCTGGCTGGAAAGACGCACCCCAACCTCCCCACCCGTGCCCGCCAGGCGCTGAACACACCACGGCAACACCTCTCCCCTCACGAACTGTCACCGCTGTGCCCCGTCCGCGGCCGCTCTGGAGGGCGCGCGGGCCTGACGGACGGGAGGCAGATCCGGCGACGGTTCAGCTGCGGGCCGCTGCCCGAGCCCTGCGCCTGTTTCTCGACGATCTGCCAGCGGTGTACCTGATCGCACGAGCGGCATCGTGCACAGGTGCCGACGGAGGGATCAGTCAGCGGCGGCCAGCCTGTGCCACCAGTGACCGCACCCGTTGGAGCAGAGCCGCTTCCCATCGAACAAGCGGCGCTTCGCCGCGGAGTCAAGGTCAGTGGAACCATGCAACGAGTCGCACATTGTCTGCTCCGTGGAGTTCGCTGAGTGTCCGCATCACGCTCCAGACCGGCCCCCAATGGGTTTTGTCTCCGGCGACCGATTCTCGGCTTCGCGTACCAGAACTGTCTGCCTCCTGCCAGTCGGTGGAGGCAAGCTCGGCCCAGGTGATCCATGTTGTGCCGTGGACGTCAGGAGGTCCGCCGTACGCGGCGTATTTGGTCTGCAGGCCCTCGGACGCGTCGCTCGGAAAGTCGCGGCCTTCGGCCAGAGGGCGGAAGCCGAAGGAGTTCCGGATACCGAAGAGGCAGGCGAGGGCGTCGTAGGCATTGCCGTTGTTAAGCAGGAAGAGGTCGATGGCAGCGTGCCACACGGAGTCCTCGTCGTCGGGGCCCCAGAGGCGGGCACCTGGTCGACACTCGATCATCCCGCTGACTTCGGTAGACATGCGGGCATGCTGCCCGCACGGCCCATGAGTCGGCACCTGCTTTTCCTCTGCCCCGCCTCGCCATCAGTTCCAGCGGCCGCCTCAGGCGCTCGTGCCGGAGACGATGCCAGCGATGCGGTGGAGGGCGATCTGATACGCCTCGGCGTTGCCCCCGCCCCCGCGGGTAAGAAGCCAGCCCGCCACCCTGGCCGCCAACTCAAGTGCTCAGCCCCGGCAAGTCAATGGCTCACTTGCCAGGTGAAGCGCTCAGTCAAATCCCCGGCAGGGATTCGAACTTTGCTGTTGGGAGGGGGCCGACCACACTGGTGACGGCCCCGGGGTGCCGGAAGACGGCCACCGCCTCCCGCACCGCTCGCGTCACCCCGGCAGACCGAAGAGCGGGGCCGGGGACGGCGACGGGTGCGCGAAGGGAGGGCAGCGGGCTTCTGACCGCTCGCGCCGTGCCGACCAACCGGCGGCCAGCGACCAACGAGCGCGGTCCGCCTGGGCCGTGCTGGTGCGGCTGAACTGGGCGCGCGGCGAGCCGGCAGCAGCCCTTGAGGCAGCCGTTGGAGCGAGGGCCGCCCGCGCGCCGCCATCGCCTCGTTCGACGGCGTGTGCGTACAGGGCGACAGCCGCGCTGTAGCGGCGGCGTGTAGGCAGGGCGGTTCGGCCGAGGGCCCCGGTGGTGGGCTTGTCGGCTGTGGGGGTGGGGTGGTCAGACGGCTTGGTCCACGATGTTGATGGCGTCTTCGTCGGCTGACCGGCGCTTCGCGCCTCCAGACCGAGGATCGCATTCCCGCCCGGCCTGAACGCCGGGATTCCCCGCGAAGAACAAGGGATGGACCAGGCGCCCGCCGCCGCGCCGCTGACCCTGCCGGCCCGCACCGCCCGCTTGTGCCTCTGGCCGCACACACCGGCTTCGGCTCCAAGCACAGCACCGACATGTCCATAGGAAGCTCTTCCCATAGTCGGTCTGGTGGTGCGCAGCAATGCTTCTCGGCAGGCGGCTACCTCATAAGTCGTCAGAGAGGAACAGACATGTTGAAAACCCTGAAGGCCCTGGTGATCACCCTGTTGGCAGTGGCAGCCCTTGCCCTTCCCACCGCCGGTTTCGGTGGAGTCGCCAGCGCGGCCTCCCAACAGACAGCCGAAACGGGCGCCGTCACTGCTGTGCCCGTCTACCGCTTCGTACCGGTGCGGTTGACTTGCATCGACTTCGACGACCCCTGGCCGGACTGGAGGGACGAAATCAACCTCTACTACGGCGATCAGGTGTTCTTCGACTACTTCCCCGCTGGCCACGTGGCCTATCCCCCGCCCACGACGTTTACGGGCGTCTCGCTGAAGGTCGACATGTGGGAGATGGACAACGGGTGGGAAAACTCAGACGACCTCGGCACCATCTGGGTGACGTCCACCGACCTCGGTCAGGAGCAGAGCCAGCACTTCGCCGGTAACGGCTGGGACTACGAACTTGTCTATCGAGTCGAACTCGTCCCGTGACGATTTCACCCCGGCTCGGCGCCCGAGACCGAGATTCTCGTCGTGCCGACTGCGCCGAGGAGGTGCTGCACGTCAGCCCCTCCTCGGTCGTGCGCCGAAGGAAAGCGTCCCGTCACTCAGGCCGAGCCGCAACCAGACGCAACTGCTGGGCCACGAGCACTGTGCTCAACCGATCGTGCGTCCCAAGCTTGCGGTAGATGCTCTCCAGGTGGCGCTTCACCGTGTGAGCCGAGATGGCCAAGCGCCTACCGATGGCAGCAGCAGTCAGGCCTTCCGCCAGGAGACCGACCACCACAACCTCCCTGGGTGTGATGCCATGACGGGCAGCAGCCCCACATACATCGATCGTGTCGCCTTCGCCGAATGTACGATGCGCCAAGCAGCGCAGTTCTCGTACATGCCGGTCCGCGCCGGTCAACAGAGGCTGAATACGCCGCGCAAACTCCACTTCCGCCTTGGTGAAATCACAGCCGGGACGACCGAGGATGAACCCCCGGATGAGACCCCGCGGAGTGAAGAACGGGAGCGTCATCTGCCGTGTCGTCCCGTAAATCTCATAGGCCTCTTGGAAGGCCTCGGACGCATGCCAAGCACGGCGGTCAGAAATCTCATCGGCGGTCACCGGCAGACGCTCACCCCTCGCCGTGTATAGGAACAGCGGATGCCCCTGCTCCATCCGTCGGGGAACCAGCTCCTGCAAAGGAGTACGCCCCACCCACTCCGGCGCCCAGGCCTGGGCACTGCCCGTCCTACTGCGTGAGTCCAGATCAAGGAAAATCGTCGTTGTCGCGCCCAACGCAGCGATGACATGCTCACCGACCTGCCGCCACATCATCTGCGGATCACGGCTCTCCACGATCGCGACAGCGAGATCCAGCATGTGCCCATACGCGCGCGCCGAAAAATCTCCCATACTCAAAGCATCCGGCCGCGCTCGGCGCGACACTGCCACCTCCACAGCAATGGCCCAAACCCGCGCCCCGCCTTGGAGCTCAGCGCCAAGGGGTCGAAAAGGCCAGTGCGGCAGCGCGTGGAGCATCAGGCCCGGGAATCCGGGCGGTTGGAGCAACACGGGTCTCGATTCCGTGATGGGTTCGGGTCGGGTCAGGAGACGCGCAGCAGGGTGGTGGCGGGGCGGATCGGTGCATCCGCGTCGTCTCGCGCGCGAAGTGACGTGCCGCGAATCAGTGAGATCGGCTACGTGTGTGAGTGCGCCCCAGCCGGCGCTCCCCTGGCCCGCTTGCGGGGGCGTGCTGGGGCACCGTCTGCACTCCTCAGGGCCGGAGGGGTTTCCTCCGTACTGCCGCGCGGGTCTTGGCCCAGGCACGCGGAAGCTGTCGCTCCCGGGCGTTGGCCGCGGCCCCCTCGTGGCCGTGCAGGACGCCCCAGGTGAAGCCGGGCTCCCCCGCCGCGTGGGCGAGGACCGCGAGCCGGCGCAGCGCGTCACGCGTCACCACACTGTCGTGCTGGGCTCCGCTCACCCGCTGCACAGTCTTGGCGCGCTTACCAAGACGCCGTGCGGGCTTGCCTAGGGCCGGGCGGGCCGCCTCTGCGGCATAACGGAGCCTCTTGGCGGCCTTGCGGGCGTTGTGGATCGCGCTGTCGCGCTCGGGGCCCGGCACCATGTCGAGCGCTGGCTCCATGCGCCCGGCGAGGCGGCGGTACTCCTTCCGGAGTGCCTTGCCGAGGACCTTCCCGGGTTTGCCAGCCGCCTTGGCGGCGTCCAGCGGTGGCGTTTCGGTGAGCGATTTAAGCTGCTCCAGCAGGTTCAGGTAGCGGGGGGAAGTGAGCGCATCGAGCGTGCGGCGGCGGGCCTCGGTCCGCTGCTCCACGTCCCAAGCCTTGAGCCGTGCCTCGACCGGGCCCAGGACCAGCTCGCCGGGCAGTTCCCTCACGCCCGAGGTGAGCCGCTCGCGGAGCACTTCGTGGTCGCGTTCCACGCCGAGTTCGTTGGCGAGCCACTTCAGATCGCGCCGGATGGGGTCGGTGGCCTTTCTGTCCAGGACGGAGCGGTAGGAGCGCAGGCAGCCGCGCAGGCGGCGCGCTGTGGTGCGCATCTGGTGGACGGAGTCGGGCGCGTCGCGACGGATTGCGGGGTCAAGGTCTGTGAGAGCACTGACGAGTCGGTCCATGTAGGCGAGCACGTATGCGCCAGCCGATCCCGGGACGGCGTCGGCGCGCGTACCCGGCGCGTCTTCCAGGAGCAACCTTGCTTCCGTCAAGGCGTGTACCACCTTGGACGGGCTCTGCGCCCGGTCGAGACCGTGTTGGCGCAGTACCCTCTCGACGCCGTCTAGGAGGGCCGGGTCGCCGCCCTCGACGATTTCGACCTCTACCTCCGACCAGGCCGCGCCTCCTCCGTCGAGGAGCGCCTCGGCAGACATCTCGTCCATGCTCAGCTCTGCCAGGACGTCGCCTTCCACATCGAGGAGATGATGCAGGGAGCGGCTGGAGCGGATCCGAATCACGGGCCGCAGCGCAGCGCCGCGGGTGCGGGAGAGCACGAGATCCCGCAGCTCCTCAGGAACGTCCTCCGACTTCACAGGGGCCTGGATCTCCTCGCGACTGTCGCCCGGGAGGGGAAGTTTCAGGTGCCAGCCGGCATCGGTGCCACCCGTCCTGCGCAGTAGGGAGGCATGGGTGCGAGTCAGTCGCAGGTCGTCACTGTCGTAGTAGATGGCGTCCAGTTCCTGCGTCCCCTGGTCCACTACGGTGGCGACCGGGCCCGCGCCAACGAGGTCGGGCAGCCAGGAGATGTCGGCGTCGGGCGCCGCATATGTGCGTTCTGTCTCTCGCGTACGAGCCATGTCAATCGCGTAGCCCATTCACGGGATTTGAACCCTTGGGCGACCACCTGTGTGCTTTTGACCGCAAGTCGTCCGGCGACCACACGGAGCAGGGGCGGTCAGTCCAGGTCGGCGAGCCGAACCGAGCGACCTGCTCAGCGCCTCCTATCCCTTTGCCGCGGCTTCGCCGGTCATGCGCAGCCTGGAGCTGGAGGCCGAGGGCCTGCGCTGGGCCCATGCGCCGTCCGTCCTTGGATCGCTACGAGACACCCTTTCGGTTGTCGGGATCGGGGAGTCGTCGCTCGTTACCCGGGGCGGACTAGGTGCGCGGCCCCGGCTGGCGCCCCTTCGCTCAGCGAGCGCCGCGCGCGCGGCACGCTTGGCCGTAGGGGTGGCTGTCCCCGCCGAAGCCGGGCAGCCGCAGGCAGGCGGCCGTGAACAGGGCGGCGAAGCCCAGCGCGCCCACGGCCAGGATCCACATCCGTGTCCGGCGGCTCATCGCTCACCCTCCTGCGGCGCCGCCCGCGGCGCCGCACCTTGCGCACGGGCAGCAGGATCGGCAAGGGGGTGAGCGCCGAGCCGACCGCGAGCTGCGACAGGGCGACGTCCGGCGCCTGCAGGACGGTGAACAGCACCGCAAGCACCGGGAGGGGCGCGCCCGACGGGAACCGGTGGCGGTGTGGTCCCCGCGCGGGACCGCTGGCGCCGGACCTGGCGCGGAGCGGTCCGGCGATCACCTGCATTTTCACGAACGAGAGGGGTACTCGCGCGTCACGCCACACCCGCGCGAGGAAATGGAGGACGCCGTGAGCGAGCCCCGCCCGCAGGGCCCCGGGACCGGCGAGGGGCCAATGCCGAAGCCTGTACCCAAGGACCTGCCCGATCAACAGGCCGCACCCGACGAGGACCCCCTGGACGTCGTAGGCGAACCCGGACAGTCGGCCCAGAGCCGCCGGACCGGCGCGGAGCGCCGTGGCGCGGAAGGCGAAGCCGAGAACTCGGAGAAGCCCGACGCAGAGGTCCCCGACGCGGACGAGGCGGGCACCGGCCCCAGGGGAGCCCCGCACTCCGGCAGCTCCCGCCCCGAGCACCCGGTGCCGGACGAACCGACGGACTGACACCCTCACGCTCCGCGGACGCTCGGGCGGGTGACGCGGGCAGCGAGGGCCCACGGGCCGGGGCGAGGTCCTGTACCGGCGACCGAACGCCACCGACTGGGAGCCGCCGGACTTGGGGACGGTCACGGGGCGCCGTCGTGCGTGGGCTCAGCGCTGTCGTACGCGGGCTCACCGCCCCGCACGCCGAACGCCCCGTCAACGTCCCCACGAAGGAGAAGAGCGACATGGTGCAGATCGGGTACACGATGATGACCGAGCAGGCCGGCCCGCGCGAACTCGTCGACCACGTGGTACGCGCCGAACGGGCCGGATTCGACTTCTCCGTCACGTCCGACCACTACTTCCCCTGGCTGGGCTCCCAGGGCCACGCCTCGTACGCCTGGAGCGTGCTCGGCGCGGCCGCGCAAGCCACTGAACGCATCCCGCTGATGACGTACGTGACCTGCCCGACGATCCGCTACCACCCGGCGGTCGTCGCTCAGAAGGCCGCCACCCTGCAACTCCTGTCCCAGGGGCGCTTCCGCCTCGGACTCGGCTCCGGAGAGAACCTCAACGAGCACGTGGTGGGCGATGGATGGCCCGCGGCCCACGTCCGTCTCGACATGCTGGAAGAAGCCGTGTTGATCATCCGGGCTCTCTTCGACGGAGGTAACGTCAACCATCACGGCGCCCACTTCGACGTGGAGAACGCCCGGCTCTTCGATCTGCCGGACACTCCACCGCCGATCGGCGTCGCCGTCTCAGGCGACCACTCGTGCGAGATCGCCGGTCACCTCGCCGACCTCCTGATCGCCACGGAACCCGAACCGGAACTGATCTCCTCGTTCGACCGGCACGGCGGAGCCGGCAAGCCCAAGATCGGCCAGCTTCCCGTCTGTTACGACACCGACCGGGACGCGGCGATCAAGCGTGCCCACGACCAATTCCGCTGGTTCGGCGGCGGCTGGCCAGTCAACTCCGAACTGCCCGGCCCGGACTCCTTCGCGAGCGCCACCCGCTTCGTACGCCCCGAGGACGTGGCCGACTCCATACCCTGCGGCGACGACGTGGAGAGCGTGGTCGAGGCCGTACGGCCGTTCGTCGACGCGGGGTTCACCGAAGTCGCGCTGGTCCAAATCGGCGGGGGCCACCAAGAGCCCTTCACGGACTGGGCCGAGCGGAAGCTGCTTCCCGCCCTCCGCGACCAGTGAGAGCACGAGGACACCAGCGATGAGCACGAAGCGCGCCGCGATCTTCGACGTCGACGGAACCCTGGTCGACACCAATCATCTGCACGTCGTCACCTGGTGGGAGGCGTTCCGGCAGGCCGGACACCGTGTTCCCATGCGCGAGGTGCACCGGGCCGTCGGCCTCGCCAGCGACGACCTCATCGAGCACCTGCTCGGCAAGGACCGCGACCCCAAGGACGACGGACAGCTCAAAGCCGCCCACCACGCCCTCTACGCCACCTTCTTCGACCGGCTGCCCGCGCTGGAGGACGCGGGCGAACTGCTGCGCACGCTGGCCGGGCGCGGCTGGGAGATCGTCCTCGCGACCTCAGCGGGCGGCGCGGAGCTCTCCGCGCTGCGCCGCGCCATCGACGCCGACGACGTCATTCTCGGGGCGGCGAGCGCAGACGACGTCCGCTCGGGCAAACCCGCCCCCGACCCCGTCGCGCGGGCCAGGGAGCTCGCGGGCGTCCCGAGCGGACGGGCCGTATTCGTCGGCGACACCGTCTGGGACATGAAGGCCGCCGCACGGGACGGGGTGATGTCCGTGGCGGTGCTGTCCGGCGGTATCCCACGGGCCGACCTGGAGGAGGCGGGCGCCGACGCGGTCCACAGGGACGTCGCGCACCTCCTCGACCACCTGGACACCAGCGTCTTCGCCGACCGGGAATGACAGCACCTGCCCTGGACTGCCGGGTCCGGGGTACCCGGGCTCGGCCTCGCGATCAGCGCACCTCTGTTCAACCTGCTCTCCGACCACTGGGACCACCGCCGCATCCCCGCAGTCGCCGGCGTCCTGCTGCAGGCAGCATCCGTGGGCCTGCTCATCTACCTGCCCAAGGCGACCAACAGCGTTTCCGTGGTATGCGTTGGCCTCTTCGCCGACGCCCACATGCTCGGCTTCACCCTCGCCGGAGAATCCATCTCCGGCGCCCTCGTCGGCAGCTCCGCCGCGATCGTCAACGGCATCTGCTTCCAGCTTGGCCGCGCTGGTGTCGTCGGCCAGATCGTGGAGCTCACAGTCCATCGCCAGCACCGTGTCGGCCCACTGCAGCATCCGAAGGTTGACCCGGACGGCACGGTGTTCCCCTCAGACTCTCCCCTGGGCGGCAGTTCATGGTGGTCGAGGCCGCCAGCGGCCTGCGCAGGACCAACGTGCCCATGGAACGCGCAGTGGAGCGCACCGTGCCGACCGTCCGCTACGCCCATCCGGAGCTATTGCATGCCTGCACAGTTCGTTCGGTCTGCTGGAGCGCACCGTCCACAGCCCGTCGGGAACGTCATCCAGGTGCGCGTGTCCAGCTCCGGAGAGGTCCTGCTGAACATGTTGCCAATGACGACGGCACTGCCGGCGGAGGCCAGACGACTCTGCGAGGAGCGCCGCGCCAGCCATCAGTAGGGCACACGCGGGAAGGCCGGCAGCGAGCCGGAAGGGGTACGTCGGGTAGCTCGGGCTGCGGTGTTCTGCGCAGGATCGTGAAGTGGTCGTCACCGCGTACGGAAGAGACGTGCTCGTACTCGTCGAGGAAGCCGCTGATCTCCGTCGTTCCGCTGTGCAGCAAAGCGCAGCCCGGTGAGGTCGATGAGGGTGCCGAGTCGGGGCGCGGTCTCGCTCTCGTTGACCACTTGGTTGGCCCGTGCCCTAGATTCGATGCCTGGAGCGACATGCCGCGCAGCGTTCGGCAGTAGGTGACGTGGTCGTCTGCCTCGTTGGCGAGTTTGAGCGCGTTCACGTAGTAGGTCTGGCCGAGGCCGTGGGCCTTTTTGGAAACGCGTTCTGTCGCTGGTGGTGCGCTGGTCACCGCTGCTCCAAGGGCCCCTGACTCCCGAACAGCGCGACCTTTACGACTCCTGCTCCCGCGCACGCGGGGATGGTTCCCGGGATCGGCGCGGTCGGCGGTGGCCCGCGCAGCCTGCCGACGAACTCCCCTTCCAGCTCATGGCCTTCCTCGACGACGCGCACCGGCTGGGACTGCTCAGAACGGTCGGGCCCGTCTACCAGTTCCGGCACGCCGAGCTGCAGGACCATCTCGCACCACCGCTCCTGCCGCCCGCGCCCCAAGGCGATCCCGAACCGGCCCCTGCCGCTCAGCCGTGGTGGCGCTCCGCGCTGGAGCTGATGGCCAGCGGGCTCGTCGGAGCAGCAATCGTATGGTTCTGGAACTTCGCTGGCCCTTCCGTGTCCAGCCACGTCCTGGCTTTGTTCACGAGTTGCGGCAGCGGATATACGCGACTTTGAACAGCGCCCTGGCGCGGCCGTGTTCGATGTTCACGAGATCCGACAGCACCGTGTGACCCGTTGTCCGAGGCTTCTTGCGTCAGTTCCCTGCTTCCCGGGTGCGGGTGGTCAGCCCGGGCGTGACAAGGGCGAGCCAGCGGGCGCGGGCCGCCGGTGGCTGGTCGGTGGGCGCGGTGGAGAACAGCAGGTAGATGTCGCTGACGGTGACGTCGGGGTGGATGTCACCGTCAGCCTGGCCGACTTGGATGAGGGCGGCGACAGCGGCACCGGCACGGTCCTCATCAGCGCGGTCACCCGGCTCCGCATCCAGGGTCTGGGCAGCGGCCTTGACGGCGCGGTCGGTCACAGACGCCTCGACGACGCGCCCGAGGAACGCGGTCAGCTCGTCCACAGCGTGGGCACCGGCCCCGACGCGACCGAGCGCGGTCTCGGCGTCGTCGGCGACGCGGGCGACGTATGCGGCGACGACCGCCGCGACCAGGTCCGTCTTGGTGGGGAAATGCCGGTACAGGGTGCCCACTGCCACGCCCGCCGCGGCGGCGATCTCGTCCATGCCTACCTCGGGGCCGTGCGCGGTGATCTGCTCGCCGGCGGCGGCCAGGATCTTCTTACGGTTGCGGACCGCGTCGGCGCGCGGCGCCCTGGCTGGGGTCACGGGAGGTGCCTGCCCTTCCACTTGCATCAAGGTGAACCTGGGTTCAATATAGATGGTGAACCACAGTTCATCTTATCCGTGAGGACTCCGCCATGCCCGCTAAGACCGCCCTCGTCACCGGTGCCTCCTCCGGCATCGGCGAGGCCACCGCCTTCAAACTCCACGAGCTCGGCTACACCGTCTACGGGGCCGCCCGCCGCACCGACCGGCTGCAGAAACTGGCCGACCGCGGCATCCGGCCGCTGGCGATGGACGTCACCGACGACGATTCGATGCGCGCCGGCATCGAGAAGATCACCGCCGAGACCGGCCGCATCGACGTGCTGGTCAACAACGCCGGCTACGGCTCCTACGGCGCTCTCGAAGACGTCCCCCTGGACGAGGCCCGCTACCAGTTCGAGGTCAACGTCTTCGGTGCGATCCGCCTGACCCAGCTCGCTCTGCCCCGCATGCGAGCCCAGCGATCCGGCACCGTCGTCAACGTCACCTCGATGGGCGGCAAGATCTACACCCCGCTCGGCGGCTGGTACCACGGCACCAAGTTCGCCCTGGAAGCCCTCAGCGACTGCCTGCGGCTGGAGGCCAAGCCCTTCGGTGTCGACGTTGTCGTGATCGAACCCGGCGGCATCGCCACCGAGTGGGGCGGTATCGCCGCCGACAAGCTGGAGAAGTCCTCCGCCGACGGCGCCTACGCCGCGCAGGCCACCGCCGTGGCCTCCTCCCTGCGCTCCGAGGCCAACGCCAAGCGCAACTCCCCGCCCCAGGTCATCGCCGACGCCATAGGCAAAGCCGTCACCGCCCGCCGCCCCAAGACCCGCTACGCCACCGGCTTCGGCGCCCGCCCCCTGATCGCCCTGCGCCGCATCCTGCCCGACCGCGCCTTCGACACCGTCATCACCCGCGCCGTCGGCATGCCCCGCTAAACCGTCCGGGAGACACTCGCGACGCGCAGGGCGCTGTCGGATCCCGTGAACTGTTCGATTCGCCGCAACCGCCCAGGTGCCTCCCGAACTCGCCTACCAGTGCTGCCGTGACTCGTGAACGAAGCCACCGGCAGCGTGGGAGTTACGGACCAGGTGCGCGATGGCGTAGGAGCCCAGCGGGGCATCGTCGGCGGCCAGGCTGCTGGCCGGATGCGGGGCGGGCAGCTGCCGGTAGGCGCCCTCCCCGCGAGCCTGCTCGATCGTCTCGAAGAGAGGCAGAAGGTAGGCGCCGTTGAAGGCCTGCGTGCTCATGCCCGCACGGTAGAACGCAGACCCGGGCAAGAGGTATCCATTTCCATCTCGATGATGGTGCAGGCGACGCCTGCCGTCACCGCCGCGTCCATCACGCGGACCGCCTTCCTCGACCCGAAGTCGGCGCGTAGCTGCGCGGCGAGGCGGCCGCCCTTCTCGCCAACTCCCACCGTCCTTCCAGCACGTCGGCGGGCTACTACCGCTGACGGGTGCGGAGGCGTGGGCATAGAACGCGCCGAGGGCCATGCCCAGACGGCGCCCCAGGTCCGCCAGACAGGAAGGTAGGGCGCTCGGTCGGGGCAAGGGTGGCACCAGTCATGCGCAAAGCGGGTGCCACGGCGGGGCGGGAACCTGGTGGAAGTGCGGTTCGCGCTGCATGAAGTGGCGCAGCGCTCGATGCAGTTCGTCAAGCAGCTGGGTGTCGGCCAGCTCTGCCGGATCTCCCTGAAGCCGGTCGAGCTGTCGGCCGGTCTTGGCGCGCCCGTGTGCGTTAGACCGTGATGGCGAAGACCCACAGGTGGGGGTCGGGGCCGGGGATGATCACGTAGTGGACGATGGCGGTGCGGGTCGTAATGACGCGTACCGCCTCGTCCATGCCGTCGTACTTGTCGGCCTGCGGCCAGGACCAGGGGTCGGCGCATGCGCGGATCACCGCGTCGTGGAGCTCTTCCTTGGCCGGGCCGGGCAGGTTCCTGATGGTCTCGCCGATGTGCGCGGCGAACCGGGCGGGGATTGCCGTCACGCGCCGAAGACCTCGTCCATGGTCATGGAGCCGGTCTCGGACCGGCCGCCGGCGATCCACTTCTGGTAGGCGACGCGGGCGTGCATGCGCGCGCGGGCTTCCCGCAGGTCTTCGGGGCCGTCCGCGGCGGCCTGGTCGGCTTCGAGGACGCCGGTGACGTAGTCGTTGAGGGACATTCCGGCGCGCTGCGCCGAGGCGCGCACCTTGTCGGCCAACTCCTGGTCGACGCGCGTGTTGAGCTGTGCGATTCCCATAGCAGCGATGTTAGCGATTTGCTAGCAGGCGGGGAAGGGGGCTGTCGGGTGACACGACTGCGGGCGCCGAGCTGCTTCGGTGCCGCCTGGCCTTCTACCGGCCCGCAGGGGCCGAGGCGGAACCGTCGCAGAGTGGGACCTCATGGTGTCTCTCCGTTCCCGGCGGAGCGAGGCGAGGGTTGGCGTGTGCCTATGCCACGGCGGCCGGGACGGCGCCCTCGGTCGTCCAGTCGCCGTCGAAGAGCGTGGCGACCAGGCGGGCGTGAGCTTCGGGAAGCTGGCCGTCGCGGTGTTTGGTGCGGGCTTTGGCGAGCCAGGCGCCGAGCCGGATGGTGTCGCCGTCGACGACGATCTCCTCCCGGGAGGCGGGGGCGCGGCCTTCGCGGTGGAGGAAGAGTTCCAGGAGCTGGACGGTCTGTTCGAAGGTGCGGCGGGTGCGGCGGGCGGAGGTGAGCGGGTTGGTCTGGGGGGTGAGGCTGAGGGCGGTCATCAGGTGCTGCTGGCCGAGGGTGGGCCAGGTGGTGAGCTGGCGGTTCAGCCAGGAGCCGATCTTCACCCCGGCGAGGACGGTGTCGGGGGTGAGGGTGGCGGGGTCGGCGCCGGTGGCGAGGTGGGCGCGCAGCAGGTGGTATTTGCGGTGCCAGTCCGCGCCGTGGGGCAGGCGCCAGTCGGGGGCGAGGGCGGTGAGGGCGTCGGCGCGGACTGGGTCGAGTTGGTTCTTGGCGGCGAGGTGGCGTTGTTCGGCGAGCCATGCGCCGACGGGGGTGGTGGCGGGGGCGGCGAGGTGCTGGTGGGCGCGGTGGTAGTCGGTGGCTGCGGTGAGGCGGGCGCGCCAGTCGTATCGACACCGGAGCCACGGTGGTGGACCACAGGGCCGACATCTTGCCCGCGCTGATACGCAGCCCGGCCGCGTTCTCCCGGTGGGGCACCGCACGGCGCGGCCCGACCGGCTTCCTCTGCAACGACCCGACGGCCGCCACGGCGGGCGCCTCACCGATGCCGTCTGGGCGCACGAGGCGGCAACAGCGGGGCCACACGTTCCCACAGGTCATCAGGCACAAGATCAGCGGACACCCATCGAATCCTGCCGACACAACACCCAACTGCCAAGCCCCACAACAAAATTCATTCTGAAACGATCAGTAGGCACCTGCTCCAACTCTTGGGCACGGAGACGAGCTAGGCCGACCGCCGAGCGTCAGGCAGGGCGAGCGGCTCGTGGTGATGCCAAAGCAGATGGCGGTCTCCGCGGCGCAGTTCTGCGTCTCCCCACTCAAGGCGCATGACCCCGGTACCCATGGCGCACGCGTAGGCCAGGAGTACCAGGCCGGCGTCCGGGTCGAGCTGACCCAGGTCTTTGTGGAACTCCTGCTCTTGCAGCTCCTCAAGCCCGAGATCCAACTCCCCCTGAGGTTCCCCCTGCCGGCCGGACAGCTTGATACTGGGACGGATGGTCCCGGAGGAAGCAGTCACAGGTAGTGAGTAGCAAGAGCAACATGAGTA
>NZ_JBSFYW010000078.1:0-32047 GCF_053599975.1 Streptomyces sp. NPDC005141
GCCGGTGATCAGGCCGTCGACGGCGGAGAACTGGCCGGTGACACCGATCGCGGCGCGGACCCCGTCCGGTGAGGTGGCGAGGTCGTGGCCCGCGATCCGGATCTCGCCAGAGGCGGGGTCGGCGGAGATGAGCGTGGAGAGGATCTTCACGGCGGTGGTCTTGCCGGCGCCGTTCGGACCGAGCAGCGCGAAGACCGTTCCTTCGGGGACGGCCAGGTCGACGCCGTCGAGCACGGTCTTGTCGCCGTAGGACTTGCGCAGCCCGTTCGCCGCGATGGCCAGGTTCGTCATGATCGGTGCTCCTCAGAGGCTGCGGGCGGCGATGTCGCCGTGGGCGGTGGTCGCGTGGATGGTCAGGCCGGGGGTGCCTTCGGAGTTCTTGAGCGTGTTGTTGATCCGGCCGTAGGTGGTGCCGGCGTCCAGGGCGGCCGAGACTCCGCGGGCGGCTCCGACCGACACATCGCCGGACTCGGTGCGCAGCACGACCGTGCCGCGTACGGCCTCGGCGATCCGGATGTCGCCCTTTGCGGTGCTGATCTCCGCGGGGCCGCCCAGGCGGCCGACCGAGATGTCACCGGCGAGGAGGGTGAGGCGGACGCTCGCTGTCTCGTCGAGCTTGACCGAGCCCTGCGCGCCCTCGAAGGTGACGTCGCCGAGCCGTCCGACGCCCCGGAACTCGGCGCCGGCCGCCTTCGCCTCGACCCGGGAACCGGCGGGCAGCTGAACCGTCACCTCGACCGACCCGGAAGCGCCGAGGATCCGGTTCTTCGCCCGTGCGGTCTCGATCCGCAGGACACCGTCGCCGTACTCGACCGTGGTCTGCTCCGCCGCCTTCACGTCGCGGCCCTTCGAGGCGTCCGCGGGCAGGATCTCGACCGTGGCGTCGGTCCGGTCGGCGGCGATGAGGCGGATGTGTCCCGCGGGGATGTCGAGGACGGCGGAGATCGGGGCGGGGGTGTCGAACTTCTGCATCGTGCTCTCCTTCATCTGCCGCGGACGCTCTTGCGGCCGCTGTTTCTGATGATGAAAACGCTACGTTGCATTCATGGATGCGGCAACGGTCTCGTTGCTTACTGATGGCGTCAGTGCAGGTGAAGGTAGAGAATTCATTGCAATGGCTCTGAATCTAATGCAATAACCGGGCATGATTCGTTGCAATGATTTGGAAGTGAACGCTATAGTGGGGACACCGAAGACGACGAAGGAGGCCGCGATGCCGGGAGGCAGGCTCACCCAGCAGGAACGCCAGCAGATCGCGCTGGGACTGGCCGATGGCCTCGCCTACGCGGAGATCGCCAGGAGCCTCGACCGTCCGACCTCGACGGTCACGCGCGAGGTGATGCGCAACGGCGGCCCCACCGCCTACCGCGCCGACCTCGCCCATCGCGCCACCGAACACCGGGCCCACCGCCGCCGGCAGGCCGCACCCCGGGGGGCGGAGGCGCCCCCGCAGGCCCACGGACGCGATGCCGAGGCGGTGCGCGAGTTCGAGGAGACGTTCACCACCGTCATGATGGCCTCGGGCGCGCCCAAGATGATGTCCCGGGTGATGGCCTGCCTCACCCTCACCGACACGGGCAGCCTCACCGCGTCCGAACTCGTCCAGCGCCTCCAGGTCAGCCCGGCGTCCGTCTCCAAGGCGATCGCGTTCCTCGAGAGCCAGGGCCTCGTCCGCCGGGAACGCGACGAACGCCGTCGCGAGCGCTACGTCGTCGACGACGACGTCTGGTACCAGTCGATGATGGCCAGCGCCCGGTCCACCGCCCAACTCGTCGAGACCGCGCGGGAGGGTGTCGGCATCCTCGGCCCGGGCACCCCGGCCGCCGCCCGCCTCGAGAACATCGCCCGCTTCCTCGACTTCGTCTCCGAGAGCATCGCCCGGGCCGCGGAGCAGGCCCGCGACATCCTCCACGCGAAACCCGAAACGACCTCGGACAGCACTGCTTGAGCCGGGTTCGGATCGCGGCGGGACAGCGCCTTGCCGACCACGGTGACCGGGTTCCGCGCCGGATCCCTCGACCCGGGCCGGCCCTGTGCCACGCCGGCGCAATAGAACGGCCCCTGACCGGGTGTATCGGTCGGGGGCCGTTCGCGTCTCCGTCGCCGATGGCCAGTTGCCAGTTGCCAGTTGTCGACTGTCCGCTGTCCGCTGTCCGCCGGGCCGTCGTCAGGGCTGTCGGGACGGAGGGGTCGTCATCCGGGCCGCGGAGGCGATCGTCGAGCGGGCCTCGCGTTCGGTGAGGCCCGTTCGGACGGCGGCCTGGACGAGCGGGGTGATCAGTTGCGAGCCGATGCCGTTCTCGTAGGCGCGGCAGGCGGCCCAGAAGAGGCGGGTGTTGCGCTGGCCCGCGTGCGCGGCGAGGACGAACTGGACCAGTCCCTGGCCCTGCCGGCCGGTGGCGGAGGGTGTCGGATGGCTCGTGCGGAGCGGGGGCAGCAGCAGGCGCAGGAGTTCGGACGGACAGGGTGCGGGCGCGAGTCGAGCGGTGCCGGGGGCCGTTTCGTACACGCCGTGTTCGGTGCGTGAGCCGGGGCCGACGAGGTAGCCGCCGGCGCCCCGGATGTCTATGCCGGGGGCGAGCCGGCCGGCCGAGTTGGGGACGACGGCGTCCGGCGGTCCGCTCAGCCACAGGTGGCGACCGCCGCTGGGGGTCAGGACCACCACCGTGTCCGGGATCGTGAAGAGATGGCGCAGCGCCAGTTCGCGCAGGGCCGCCGAGGAGTCCGTATCGGACTTGATGTCGAGGTCGATGCCGATGAGGTGGTGCGGGTGCAGCCCGCAGGCGATGCCGTAGCCGGTGGCCCAGGGGGCGGCGGCGAAGAGTGCGCGGATGCGCCGGGGCTCGGTCGAGGCGTCGTACACGCCGTGCCCGAAACGGCCGCATTCGCCGTGGCAGGGGGTGGGATCGGGGTCGTCGCGGTGGGGGGAGCGCAGGGCCGGGAGCTTCGTTCGGGACAGCGGGATCACCGCCAGTCCGCGCTCGGCTGCGGACAGGGCGTGGGCCAGGGCCAGGGTGGTGGCCCGCCGGTCGGTGGTGGCCATGCCTCCATGTTCGTACGAGTGTTCGAAAAAGGGAAGGGCTCTCCAGGGTCACAGGGGTGCCGGGCCGGCGATGGGCGAGATCGGCCGAAAATGTGCCGGAACGCTTCAGCCGTTGCGGCATCTGGGATTGAACGGTCGGCAAGGGGTTGAGCAGGGGTTTTGTGGGCCTGAAGGTGGTTTATCGACATGTCCTCACGCTTGAGGGGGAATCACGGCTTCCGGGGTGGTTTGCCGGGGACCGGTGGGCAAACCTGGACTCGCGACGTCGCGCAAAGCGCCGGGGCGGTCGGCCAACTGCCTTGGAACAAGCCGTATTTCCCGTACATCCCGGTTCACCGCCGGTGCGTACAACCGGTTCTGGAGGAATTCACATGGCAAGCATCCGTACCGCTCGCGTCCTCGCCGTCGTCGCGGCCCTGCCCCTGGCCGCCGCCCTCTGCTCGGGCGTCGCCACGGCGGACAACGGCGGCTTCGCGGACACCGGATCGAACGCGGGAGTGGCGACCGTCAGTGGCAGCGGGGTCGGGCGCGACAACAGCGGCAACTCCTCGACCACTCAACAGCAGGCGGTGGGCTCAGGAGCCTCGAATCAGACCAATACCGCCCAGGTGAACGGTTCCGCGTTCACGGCCGTCAACCAGTCCAACGACACCGTCCGCGTCAACTTCGTCAACCTCTGGTGAGCCGGAGGCCGATGCGCCGCCATCGGCCCTGGGTCTCCTGTGTGGGGTAGTGCTCTGTGGGGGTTTCACAGCGTCTGCGCGACGGTGCTCCGGTGTCGTCGCGCAGACGTGTTCGGGGGCGTCGCGCGGATCCGGGCAGGGTGGCGCGGCGATCTGCTCAGGGTGTCGTACGGGTCCGATCCGAGCTGCCGCGCGGGGGTTGCCGTGAGAGGGAGTGCCGGGGGTGGGAGCTGGGGTGGGGGTGCCGGAGGGGCGGTGCGGCAGGGTGGCCCGGGGGCGGTTCGGGGCGTTGTCCGTGACCTTGACAGTCGACGGTATCTGACGGACAGTCAGAAAACCTTGTTCGTACGAGGTCCGGGAGGGCCGCCGCCGTGCACCTCGCCCCCACCGAGCGCCAGCAGCGGCTGCGCGCCGAGCTCCGCACGTACTTCCGGGACCTGATGCCGGACGGGCCACCGCCCGCCGACGACCCCGTACGACAGCGGGCGCTGCTGCGCCGGATCGGCGCCGACGGGCTGCTCGGGCTCGGCTGGCCGGTCGCGTACGGGGGGCAGGGGCGCGGAGCGGACGAGCAGTTCGTCTTCTTCGACGAGGCCTACCGGGCCGGCGCGCCCGTCTCGATGGTCACGCTGAACACCGTCGGGCCGACCCTCATGAAATTCGGCAGCGAGGAGCAGAAGGCCTTCTTCCTGCCCCGCATCCTGAGCGGGGACCTCGTCTTCGCCATCGGGTACTCGGAGCCGTCCGCCGGGACGGACCTCGCCTCCTTGCGGACGCGCGCCGTACGGGAGCCCGGAGGGAGCGCGGGACCGGCCGGCGCCGAGGGCGGGCACTGGCGGATCGACGGGCAGAAGATCTTCACGTCCAACGCCCAGAACGCCGACTGGATCTGGCTCGCCTGCCGGACCGACCCGGACGCGCCGAAGCACCAGGGCATCTCGATCCTGCTCGTTCCCACGGACGCTCCCGGCTTCTCGTGGACCCCGATCGAGACGGTCGGCGGCCAGACCACCACGGCGACCTACTACGACGGGATCCGCGTCCCGGCCGGGAACCTGGTCGGTGAGGAGAGCGGCGGCTGGGGGCTCATCACCAATCAGCTCAACCATGAGCGGGTGGCCCTCGCCGCGATCGGCATGCAGGCCGAGGACTTCTACGCGGCCGCGCTGGAGGCGGCCCGTACACCTGATCCGGTGACTGGGCGGCGCAGGGTTGACGAGCCGTGGGTGCGATTCCAGCTGGCCGAGGTGCATGCCCGGCTGGCGGCATCACGCCTGCTCAACTGGCGTTTGGTGGGGGATCTGGGAGCCGGCGGGCCGACGCCCGGAGACGCGAGCGGCGTGAAGGTCATGGGAACCGAATCCGCGGTCGCGGTGTACCGAATGTGTCAGCACATCGTGGGAGCGGACGCACTGGTCCGCTCCGGTTCACCGGGGACCTTCGGGGCCGGCGAGCTGGAGCGGATGAACAGGGCGGCGCAGATCAACACGTTCGGGGGCGGGGTGAGCGAGGTGCAGCGGGAGATCGTCGCGACGATGCGGCTCGGCATGAAGAGGGGGCGGCGGTGAGCGGCCGTGGAGCGGGCGGTGAGGGGGCTGCCGTGAGTGATGGCGCCGTGCGTGTCGGTGCCGTGCCCGGCGGGGACGACCTGTCGGCGCGCTTGAGGGGGTACGAGGGCCGCGCGGCCACCGTCGGGGGCGCCGGCAAGGACCCGGTCAACGCGCCGATGATCCGACACTGGTGCGAGGCGATGGGAGACACCAACCCGGCGTACGAGGGGCCGGGCGCCGTGGCCCCGCCCACCATGCTCCAGGCGTGGACCATGGGCGGCCTCGGCGGGCACCCCGGCCGCTCCGGGGCGTACGACGAGCTGCTCCGGCTGCTCGACGGCGCGGGGTACACCTCGGTGGTCGCCACCGACTGCGAGCAGGAGTATCTGCGCCCGCTGCGCCCCGGGGACGAGATCACCTTCGACGCGGTGATCGAATCCGTCTCCGAGCGCAAGACGACGAAGCTGGGCACGGGGTTCTTCATCACGACGCGGATGGACATCCGGGCGGGGGGCGAACTCGCCGGGACCCACAGGTTCCGCATCCTCAAGTACGTTCCGGTGCGCCGGAATCCGAAGGCTTCGGTAGGCGCGGGGCACCCGTCGGGCACCGCGGAGCCGAACGCTGCCGAGGCGAGCACCGCCGGGGCGAACGCCGCCGAGCCGAACACTGCGGGGGCGAACACTGAGGGGGCGAACACCGGGGAGGCGAAGCGCCGGCGCCCGCGCCCGGTGATCAACCGGGACAACGCCGGGTTCTGGGAGGGCGTCGAGCGGCACCGGCTGCTGATCCAGCGCTGCACGGCGTGCCGAACGCTGAGATTCCCCTGGCTGCCGGGGTGCGGCGCGTGCGGCAGCCCGGACTGGGACACCGTCGAGTCGGGGGGCGAGGGGACCGTCTATTCGTACGTCGTCATGCACCACCCCCCGTTCCCGGCCTTCGACCCGCCCTACGCCGTCGGCCTGATCCAACTCGCCGAGGGCGTGCGGATCGTGAGCAACGTGGTGGGCGTACCGCACGACCAGGTGCGGATCGGGATGCCGGTGCGGCTCGAATTCCAGCGGTACGACGAGGAGTTGGAGCTGCCGGTCTTCCGAGCGGTGGACGGGTCCGGTGGCGAGGGCGACCCAGCGGCCTCGGCCGCACGTGCCCCCGTCGGGCCCGGCGCCTGGGCCGCGCACGAACCCGTCAGGCTCAGCGGCTCGGCGGCACGCGAGCCCGTCAGGCTCAGCGGCGCGGCAGCCGGCGAACCCCGAGGTCCCGCCCGCTCGGCCGCGCGCGAGCCCGTCGGTTCCGGCCGCCCGGCCTCCGCGGGCTTCTCCGGCGGTCCTTTCGCCGGGCGCTCGGTCGAGGGGAGCTGACATGGACTTCACGCCCACCGAGGAGCAGGCGGCCGCCCGGGACCTGGCCGCGCGGATCTTCGGCGATCTCTCCACCCACGAGCGGCTCACCGCCACCGGGACGGACAGTGACGCCGGGCTGTGGAAGGAGTTGTGCGCCGCCGGGCTCGTGGCGGCCGTCGAGGACACCGGGCTGCTCGGCCTTGTCCTGCTGCTGGAGGAGCAGGGGCGCACCACGGCCCAGGTGCCGTTCGCGGCGAGCTGCGTGTACGGGCTGCTCGCGGTGGCGGGGCACGGTTCGCCCGAGCAGCGTGAGCGGCTGCTGCCGGGGATCGCCGACGGAACGCTGGTGGTGGCCGGCGCGATATCCGGATCGGCGTCAGGGGCGACATCGACGCCGGGGCAAGGCCCGGGGGCGGGCTCCGGTGTTCAGGCCGAGGCCGGGGCGGATTCGGAGGTCGCCGCGTCCGGTTCGGAGGCCGCCGCGTCTTGTTCTGGGGTCGCCGCGTCCCGTTCCGGGGGTGCCGGGTCCCCTCCCGTGCGGGAGCGGGCGCCGGGGAGGCTGACCGGTGTCCTTCCCGCAGTGCCCTGGCTGCGCGACGCCACTCATGTGCTCGTCGCCGACGACCGCCGGCGGCTCTGGCTGGTCCGCACCGCGGAGGCGGCGGGGAGCGAGCCGGTCGAGCTGACGGCACCGTGGTCGGCGGGGCACCTGACGCTGGACGGGACGCCGGGCGAGGCGCTGGGCGGGGCGGGGGCGTTCGACGACCTGCTGGCCACCGCCCGTACCGCCTTCGCCGGACTCCAGGCCGGGGTGTGCGCGGGGTCGCTGGCCCGGGCCGTCGAGTACACGAACGCGCGCGAGCAGTTCGGGCGGCCGCTCGCCGCCAAGCAGGGCGTCCAACTGCGCGCCGCCGACGCGTACATGGACACCGAGGCGATACGGGTGACGGCGTACGAGGCGGCATGGCGGCACGACGAGGGGCTGCCGTACGCGACGCACGCGCTGACAGCCGCCTGGTGGGCGTCCGAGGCGGGGCAGCGGGTGGTGCACACCGGCCAGCATCTGCACGGCGGGGCGGGAGCCGACCTCGAGCACCCCGTGCACCGGCACTTCCTGTGGGGCCGGCAGCTGGACGCGTATCTGGGGTGCGGGGGCGAAGTGCTGCAGGAACTGGGGGAGTTGATCGCGAACGGAGAGGTGGGGACATGAGGGTGGGCGATGTACTGCCGCCGCTGGAGATCGAGATCACCCGCACGCTGATCGTGGCCGGGGCGATCGCCTCACGGGACTACCAGGACGTGCACCACGACGCGGATCTGGCGAGGGAGAAGGGCTCGCCGGACATCTTCATGAACATCCTGACGACCAACGGCCTGGTCGGACGGTACGTGACCGACCACTTCGGCCCGGACGCCGTCCTGCGCAAGGTGGCGATACGGCTGGGAGCTCCCAACCACCCCGGAGACACCATGGTGTTGACCGGCTCGATCGAGGAGGTCGACGGCGACACGGTCACGGTGAGGATCCTCGGTGCCAACGGCATCGGACGGCATGTCATGGGCACCGCGACGTTGACGGTCCCGACCACGGAAGCGGCGCACGTCCCCGTCCCCGCGGGCCCCTCGGCCGAGGGCGGTGTCGCATGAGCGTGCGGAAGAGGGACGGCCTCGGCGGACGAGCGGCGGTCGTCGGGATCGGGTCCACCGAGTTCTCCAAGAACTCGGGGCGCAGTGAGCTGCGGCTGGCGGTGGAGGCGGTGCGGTCCGCGCTCGACGACGCGGGGCTGACGCCGGGGGACGTGGACGGGATGGTGACGTTCACGATGGACACCAGCCCGGAGATCACCGTCGCGCAGGCGGCCGGGATGGGGGAGCTGTCCTTCTTCTCGCGCATCCACTACGGCGGCGGGGCGGCGTGCGCGACCGTCCAGCAGGCGGCGCTCGCGGTGGCCACGGGGGTGGCCGAAGTCGTGGTCTGCTACCGGGCGTTCAACGAACGGTCGGGCCGCAGGTTCGGCTCGGGCGTGCAGCGGCGGGAGCCGTCGGCGGAGGGCGCGGCGCTGGGCTGGGCCCTGCCGTTCGGGCTGCTCACCCCGGCCTCCTGGGTGGCGATGGCGGCCCAGCGGTATCTGCACACCTACGGGCTGACACCCGAGGCGTTCGGTCATGTCGCGGTGGTGGACCGGAAGTACGCGGCGACGAACCCGGCCGCGTACTTCCACGGCAGACCGATCACGCTCGCCGAGCACGCGGCCTCGCGCTGGATCGTGGAGCCGCTGCGGCTGCTGGACTGCTGCCAGGAGACCGACGGCGGCCAGGCGCTGGTGGTCACCTCCGTCGAGCGGGCCCGCGATCTGCCGCACTCCCCGGCGGTGATCACGGCCGCCGCCCAGGGCGCGGGCCGGGCGCAGGAGCAGATGACCAGCTTCTACCGGGACGATCTGACGGGACTTCCGGAAATGGGCGTGGTGGCCCGCCAGCTGTGGCGGACGGCGGGGATGGGCCCGGCGGAGATCGACGTGGGGATTCTGTACGACCACTTCACACCGTTCGTGCTGATGCAGCTGGAGGAGTTCGGGTTCTGCAAGCCGGGGGAGGCCGCGGACTTCGTCGCCGAGGAGCGGCTGCCGCTGAACACGCACGGGGGGCAGCTCGGGGAGGCGTATCTGCACGGGATGAACGGCATAGCGGAGGCCGTACGGCAGCTGCGGGGCACGTCCGTGAACCAGATACCGGGCGCCGGGCGCGTCCTGGTGACGGCGGGTACGGGGGTGCCCACGTCGGGGCTGATCCTCGGGGCCGACGGGTGAGACCACCGTCCCGGCCCCCGTCATGCCCCGGCCGGCACCCCGCCCGGAGGACTGGGACGCCACTCCCGCGTACCTTCCGGGCACCCCCGGCGTGCTCCCCCCCGTCCGGAGGACGCCACTCCCGCGTACCTTCCGGGCACCCCCGGCGTGCTCCCCCGGTGGCCGTCTCTCAGGGGTGAACCCTCAGGGGGCGGGCCCCGCTCCTCCACCTCTAGGAGGTGAGGCCGACCCCACTTCTACAACCTGAGGCGGACATGGCTTCGGGACCTGCGGCCGATCCGCTGGAGGAGGGGGCGAACCTAGCGTGGAGCCATGACCACACTCGTCTGCACGAGCGCCTCGGACGCCGCCACAAGGGCGACGCAGACCCGTCCGCACGCGTCGTTCTCGTCGTACATGAAGGCCCGCCAGTCGGCGCTGCTGCGCACCGCCCGGTCGCTCACCGCGAACCCGAGCGACGCGGAGGACCTGCTGCAGACGGCGCTGGCGAAGACGTACGTCGCCTGGGACCGGATCGAGGACCACCGGGCGCTGGACGGCTATGTGCGGCGGGCGCTGCTGAACACGCGGACGTCGCAGTGGCGCAAGCGCAAGGTCGACGAGTTCGCCTGCGACGAGCTGCCGGAGCCGGAGGGACTGCCCACCGCGGACCCCGCCGAGCAGCAGGCGCTGCACGACGCGATGTGGCGGGCGATCACGAAACTGCCGGCGCGGCAGCGGGCGATGGTGGTGCTGCGTTATTACGAGGATCTGAGCGAGGCACAGACGGCGGAGGTGCTCGGGGTCTCCGTCGGCACGGTGAAGTCGGCGGTGTCCCGTGCGCTGGGCAAGCTGCGCGAGGACCCCGAGCTGATCCCCGTCCGTCAGGAAGCGCCCCGGCCGGTCGCCGAGCAGGTCCTTCGCTGATCGATCATTCCTGCCCCTAGTGACATACCGCGCGGTATGTGCGCAGAATCAGCGCAACCCATTACTACCGCGTAGGCAATGTCGCCCCCGGGAGGACGCCGTGCTGAGCACGATGCAGGACGTACCGCTGACTGTGACCCGCATTCTTGTGCACGGGGCGCTGGTGCACGGAGGGTCGCAGATCACGACCTGGACGGGAGAGGGCGAGCCGCACCGCCGCAGCTTCCGCGAGGCCGGGGAGCGTGCGAACCAGCTCGCCCACGCGCTGAGCGACGACCTCGGCGTGACGGGCGACGAGCGGGTCGCCACCCTCATGTGGAACAACGCCGAGCACGTCGAGGCGTACTACGCGATTCCCTCCATGGGTGCCGTGCTTCACACGCTGAACCTCCGCCTCCCGGCCGAGCAGCTCGTCTTCATCGTCAACCACGCCGCCGACCGCGTGGTCATCGTCAACGGCTCGCTGCTTCCGCTGCTCGCGCCGCTCCTCCCCCACCTCCCGACGGTGGAGCACGTGGTCGTCTCGGGACCCGGCGACCGTTCGCTGCTCGACGGGGCGGGCGTGCGGGTGCACGAGTACGAGGAGCTCATCGCCGGGAAGCCGACGGTCTACGACTGGCCGGAGATCGACGAGCGGCAGGCCGCGGCCATGTGTTACACCTCCGGGACCACCGGGGACCCCAAGGGCGTCGTGTACTCCCACCGTTCGATCTACCTGCACTCCATGCAGGTGAACATGGCCCAGTCGATGGGGCTCACCGACCAGGACACCACCCTCGTCGTGGTCCCGCAGTTCCACGTCAACGCCTGGGGCCTGCCGCACGCGACCTTCATGTCGGGCATCAACATGCTGATGCCGGACCGCTTCCTCCAGCCCGCGCCGCTCGCCGAGATGATCGAGAGCGAGCGCCCGACGCACGCCGCCGCCGTCCCGACCATCTGGCAGGGCCTGCTCGCCGAGCTGACCGCCAAGCCCCGCGACGTCTCCTCCCTCACCCAGGTGACGATCGGCGGCTCGGCCTGCCCGCCTTCGCTGATGGCCGCCTTCGACGATCTGGGCATGCGCGTCTGCCACGCCTGGGGCATGACCGAGACCTCCCCGCTCGGCACCATCGCCCGCCCGCCGGCCCACGCCGTGGGCACGGACGAGGAGTTCGCGTACCGCCTCACCCAGGGCCGTTTCCCGGCGGGCGTCGAGGCCCGCCTCACCGGCCCCGGCGGCGAACGGCTCCCGTGGGACGGCGAGTCCGCCGGCGAGCTCGAGGTCCGCGGCCCGTGGATCGCCGGTGCCTACTACGGCGGCAACGACGCGGAACCGCTGCGCCCCGCCGACAAGTTCAGCGAGGACGGCTGGCTCAAGACCGGCGACGTCGGCACGATCAGCACCGACGGCTTCCTGACCCTCACCGACCGCGCCAAGGACGTCATCAAGTCGGGCGGCGAGTGGATCTCCTCGGTCGACCTGGAGAACGCCCTCATGTCCCACCCGGATGTGACCGAGGCCGCGGTCGTGGCCGTCCCCGACGAGAAGTGGGGCGAGCGGCCGCTGGCCACCGTCGTCCTGAAGGAGGGTTCCATCGCCGACTTCGAGACGCTGCGCGCCTTCCTCGCCGACGAGGGCAAGATCGCCAAATGGCAGCTCCCCGAGCGCTGGACGATCATCGAGGCGGTCCCGAAGACGAGCGTCGGCAAGTTCGACAAGAAGGTGCTCCGCAGGAAGTACGCGGAGGGCGGCCTCGACGTGACCAAGCTCTGACGACGCCACGGGGCGGCCCACGGCCGGCCCCGTGGACCCATCACATGTACGCCGGGCGGGCGCCCCACGGCCCCCGCCCGGCGTACGCGCGGTTTTACGGCCGTAACGGGCGGTCCTGCCCGAACGGCACCCGCTAGTTGGTGCCGATGCGGGCCAGCAGGTCGACGATCCGGTCCTGGACCTCGTCGCTCGTCGAGCGCTCAGCGAGGAACAGCACGGACTCCCCCGCGGCCAGTCTCGGCAGTTCGGCCGGGTCGACGGCGGCGGTGTAGACGACGAGCGGCGTGCGGTTCAACTGCCCGTTCGCCCGCAGCCAGTCGACGATTCCGGCACGCCGGCGCCGTACCTGCATCAGGTCCATCACCACGAGGTTCGGCCGCATCTGCGATGCCAGGGTGACGGCGTCCTCGTCCGTCGAGGCGCGCGCGACCTGCATCCCGCGCCGCTCCAGCGTCGCGGTCAGGGCCAGCGCGATCTCCGCGTGCTCCTCGATGAGCAGCACCCGCGGCGGGTGCTGCTCGGAGTCGCGGGGCGCGAGCGCCTTCAGGAGCACGGCGGGGTCCGCGCCGTACGCCGCCTCGCGCGTCGCCTGTCCGAGTCCCGCCGTCACCAGGACGGGCACCTCGGCGGCGACAGCGGCCTGGCGCAGCGACTGCAACGCCGTGCGGGTGATCGGTCCTGTCAGCGGGTCGACGAACAGCGCGGCCGGGAACGCCGCGATCTGCGCGTCGACCTCCTCGCGCGAGTTCACGATGACGGGCCGGTAGCCGCGGTCGCTCAGCGCCTGCTGGGTGGCGACGTCGGGCGCCGGCCAGACGAGCAGCCGCCGCGGGTTGTCCAGCGGCTCCGGGGGCAACTCGTCGTCCACGGGCCGCGGCTGCGGCTGGTCGGCGACCTCGACGGCACCGCCGGGACCGTCGAGCGGCTCGGGGCCCTCGGCGGCGTTCTCGTCCGGTGCTCCTATGGCGTACGACCGTCCGGCACCCTCGGTGGCTCCGGGGAGCCGGGGGCCGGGACCCGCTTGGCCGCCCTGGGGGAGCGAGCGCGCGGCCGTGTCCGGTTGTTCGGCGACGGGCTCGGGCGGAGTGCCGAGCTTGCGGCGGCGGCCCCCGCCGTTCGCCTGGTGCGGGGGAGGCGTCGGGGCCTGGACACCGCCGCCCGGCCGGGCCGCCGCGACCTGACGGGCGAATGGAACGCCCTGGCCGAGCGTCCGCACACTTATGGCACGGCCCTGCGTCCCATGGGAGTCGGCCGGAGCGGACGCGGGCGTCGCCTCGGCGGGCAGAGGCTGGGCGACCCGCGGCGCCGGGCGCTCCGGGGGCAGCGGGGCGGGGATCGGCTGGGCCGGGGCCGCCGCGTTCGCCGCCGGAAGCGCGGGCTGCGCGGTGCCGCCGGGCGGCACCGGGCTGCCGGGCGCCGGGGCACCTGGGCCCGAGGCGTTGTCGACGCTTGGAGCGGTGTTCGCGTCGGGCCACGGCTGGGGAGCCGGAGCGGGCGCGGAACCGGGAGCCACGGGGGCGGCACCGGCCGGAGCGGCCTGCGCGGCGACGGCGGGCTGCCCGGGCGGAACAGGCCGACCGGCGGTGACCCCGCCCGGGACGCCCTGCGCGGGAATCCCCTGCGCCGGAACGGTCTGACCGAGCGCCGGGACCGCCTGCGCGGGGACCGGCTGGGCGGGAACGGCCTGCGCCGGGAGCGCCCGCGCGGCTGTCCCGGCCGCCGCGGCCGACTGGTCCGGGACCGCGATCTGACGGGCACGCCGACGGCCCGTCGGGGCCGCCACGGGGTGCGGCTGCGGCGGGGTGTGATCGTCCTCGGGGCTGTGCAGCATCGCGTCATGGCGGCCGTCGTCGGCCTGCCCGTGACCGGCCGCGCCCTGGCCGCCGGACTGCTGAGCCAGCGCGACCTGAGCCTGCGCCGCCTGAGCGGCCTGCGCCCGAGCCTCCTGTACCTGGGCTGCCTGTGCTTGAGCCGCCTGGGCCTGGGCGGCCTGCGCCTGGGCCTCGGCCTGGACGTACTCCGGCGAGCGGTCCGCCTCCGCCGGCGGCAGGGCGAACACCGTACGGGCGCCCGTCTCCTGCGCGGCGGCGGCACGCTCGGCCGCCGCGGCCAGCGCACGGCGGCGCCGCCCGGTCGGCTGCCCCGCGTCCGCGGCGGCACCGTCGTCCTCGGCCGGACCGCTGTCCGGCGCGGTCTCCCCCGCGACCGGAGCGGCCTGCGCACCCGGCGCCGCCGGCAACGCCGCGGGCAGTGCGTGCTGTTCGCCGTCCCGGCGCGCGCGTCGTCCGGAGGGAACCGGCACCCCCTGCGGAGGCACCGTCCCGCCCAGCCCGGTTCCCACGGCCGCGGTCCCGGCCCCGTGCTCGCCCGCCATCACGACCGCGCCCTCGGAGACGCCGTCGGTCATGCCCGGTGCCGCGGCGTCGTCCGTGCCCTCGACCGGACTCGGCCGGCCACGCCGTCGCCCGGTACCGCCTGAGCCGTCACCGGAGCCCTCGGCCGCCGGCCCCTGCGCGAGAACCGCCGACTCGCCGGCCGCCTGCTCCTCGGCGGCACGTCGTCGACGGCGCCCGGTGGGAGCGGCCGCACCGGCTCCGGCCGGCTCGAGCGCCTTCGGGCCGGACTCCCCCGCCGACTCGCTCTCCAGGAAGGCGTCCACGGAGGACCGCCGGGCCCGCCGCCTGCCACCGCTCTGCTGCGAGGCCTGCTCGGGAAGGGCGACCTCGGTGGAGACCGCCGGTCCGGTCGCGGGCGGAACCGCTCCGGCCCCGTCCCCGATGGGCACCTCGAGGACGAACGCGCTGCCGCTCATCCCCGGCACCTCGTGCGTCTGGAGCACACCGCCGTGCGCGCGCACGATGCCGCGCACGATCGGCTCGTGGACCGGATCTCCCCCGGCGTACGGTCCGCGCACCTCGATACGGACGACCTCGCCGCGCTGCGCCGCCGCCACGACGACCGTGTTGTCCATGTAACCGCCCGCCGACACCGGCGCATTGCCGGTCGCGTCGACTCCCGCGACGTCCGCGATGAGGTGGGCGAGGGCGCCCGCGAGACGCTGCGGATCGACCTCGGCCTCGATCGGCGGCGCGTGCACGGCGAACTGCACGCGTCCGGGCCCGATCAGATCGACGGCCCCGTCCACACCGGCCGCGACCACGGCGTCGAGCATCACGTTCGTACGGACGATCGTCTCGGCCCCGGAGTCCAGCCGCTGGTAGCCGAGGACGTTGTCGACGAGCGTCGTGATGCGCGAGTAGCCGGCCGCGAGGTGGTGGAGCACCTGGTTGGCCTCCGGCCACAGCTGCCCCGCGTCGTCGGCGGCGAGCTTGGAGAGTTCGCCGCGCAACTGGTCGAGCGGCCCGCGCAGGGACTGGCCGAGGACGGCGAGCAGCTGCTCGTGCCGGGCGGTCAGGGCCTCGTACCGGTCCTTCTCGCGCTCGCCGAGTGCGGCGTACCGCTCGTCGCCGGCGGCGAGTTCCTCCTCGTGCCCCTCGCTCAGTTCGGCGAGCTCGGCGGCGTGCCGCTCGCGCAGCTCCTTGAGTTCGGCGGTGTGCTCCTCGCCGATCCGTTCCAGTTCCTCGGCGTGCCGGGTGGCCTCGGCGTCCTTCTCCTCGACGAGGGTGTCGTACGGCCGCCGGTCGGTGAAGGTCATGACGGCGCCGACGAGCTGGTCCCCGTCGCGCACCGGAGAGGTCGTCAGATCGACCGGCACCTTGTCCCCGGACTTCGACCACAGCACCTGCCCGCGAACCCGGTGCTTGCGCCCGGAACGCAGGGTGTCGGCGAGCGGCGACTCCTCATAGGGGAAGTCCTCGCCGTCCGCCCGCGAGTGCAGGATCAGGGCGTGCAGGTCCTTGCCGCCGAGGTCGCTGGCCCGGTAGCCGAGGATCTGGGCGGCGGCGGGATTGACGAGAACGACCCGCCCCTCCGTGTCCGTCCCGACGACACCCTCGGCCGCCGCGCGCAGGATCATCTCGGTCTGGCGTTGCGAACGCGCGAGTTCTGCCTCGGTGTCGACGGTGCCCGAAAGGTCGCGTACGACGAGCATGAGCAGCTCGTCAGGGGTGGGGCCGTGATTGTCGTAGGCCTGCTGACCGTTCTCCAGATTCGCACTGGTGACCTCGACCGGGAACTCCGTGCCGTCGGTCCGCCGCGCGATCATCCGGGTCGGCTTGGTCCGCCCGCGCTCGTCGGTGGTGTCGGGCCGCCGCATGGATCCGGGGATCAGCCGGGAGTCGAACTCGGGCAGCAGATCGAGCAGCCCGCGCCCCACCAGAGCCGTGCCCGGGGTCTCGAAAGCCTCCAGGGCGATGCTGTTGGCGTTGACCACGGTCCCGTTGGCGTTGACCAGGACCAACGCATCGGGCAGCGCGTCCAGTATGGCTGCGAGGCGAGCAGCGCCTCGGGATGGCCTGCTGCTCACGAGACGCTTCCTCCCTGTTACCGCACCTTGCCGACCGCGGATGCCATCTTGCCAACCGGCCCGCGGCGTGTCACGCGAGGGAGTCTACGGGCAGTGGTTGCGCTCGCGATGCCGGATGAGAGGGAGGTCGCACACAGATGAGACGCAGAACAGGCGGAGAACCTGTGACCACGCGTTTCCGCCCGCGGAACCGTGAGACCACCGTGACTTCGCCGTGTCCTGAACGGGTCCGCTCTATGAGCGGGAGCCGGGCAGCAGAGGCATCAGGGCGTTCCAGCGCGAGATCTCGCACCCGTCGGAGCGGTCGTAGCGGGCGTCGACGGGGCGCCCCGCCCAGGTTCCCGTGACATGCGCGGTGGCCGGTCCCCCGTACTGCATCGCGCACAGGGTGTCCGGCGGCACCGGGGTGAAGGGGTCCTTGCCCCAGGTGGTCTTCCGGTCCAGCCGGTCGCAGGCCTCCGCCGCGTCCGGATGGCTCCCGCCCGCGGGGTGGCACTGAAGCTCGAACGTCCCGTCCGCGCCGCTGCCCGCGCCGTGGACCGTCACCGTCAGCCGGTCCACGGATTCGTCCGGGCGGGCAGGCGGCGGCATGAGCGCCGACAGGGCGACACGGTACGCGGCGGCGGACAGCGAGGACGGTCCCGCGGGGTATGCCGTGGGTACGGGGGACGCCCCGGGCAGCGGGGAAGCCTCGGGTACGGCGGAGGGGGTGCCGGCGATGGCGCTGGGCACGGCGGAGAGCGCGGCCGTGGCGGACACGGCGGCGGTGAGGAGCAGTCGGCGCAACATGACCTGCCTAACGCGAGGCATCCCGCCCGGTTGCGCGCCGGTGGGGGACTTTGCCCTCTGGCCTGCCTGCCTAGTACCGTAGGGGGCGATTGGTGACACCGCGCTCGACTGTGTCATCATCTGCACGCACCACTCGCGCTCGCGTGAGCGGTTGTGCGGGAGGCGTCGCCTAGTCCGGTCTATGGCGCCGCACTGCTAATGCGGTTTGGGCCTTCAAGCCCATCGAGGGTTCAAATCCCTCCGCCTCCGCGCGAAGATCCGAAGCCCCGGTCCACTGGACCGGGGCTTCGGCGTTCCGGGGGTCCGCGAGGGCCGCGGAGCGCTTCGATGTCCAGGGTGTCCGCGAGGGCTCAGAAGTGCGTTTGCCCAGCTCACAAGGGGTGAGGCAAACGGATTTCACATGGCGGCGGCAGTCATGTAATGTTCTTCCTGTCGCCGCGAGCGGGGCAAAAGCCCGGGACGCGAAGACAGAAGCACAACAGAACAAGCACTCGTAGCTTAACGGATAGAGCATCTGACTACGGATCAGAAGGTTGCAGGTTCGAATCCTGCCGAGTGCACACAGATCAAAGGCCCCGCCGGTTGAACCGGCGGGGCCTTTGACATCAGCGGGTGACATCAACGTCGTCGCGGCATCCTCAGAAGCCGGAGCAGGTAGCAGCGGCTGACGGCCCTGAGGCGGTGGACGTTTTAGGGGTGTCGTTGTCCACGGTCACGGAACAGGTGGCGGTGCCTCCCGACCCGCTGAGGCTGATGAGCAGCGACCCACCCTTCATGAAGCCCTTCGTTTTCACGACCTTCCGCCATGGCAATGTCTTGACGACTTCGGACCTTGTCGAAATGCCGTCGTCGTTCCAGACGGAGTACGCGATGGTCACGTTTCGTGCGTTGCCGGTGACCGCGTACTTCACCTCGACCGTCTTGGATACCTCGTTCGAGACGCCGGCGATGACGGCCACGCACCCGCCCGCTACCAGCAGGACCAGCACGAGCAGCACCCACGGCCACTTCCGTCTCTTCTTTCTCGGCGGTGCTGCTCCATAGGGTGATCCGCCACTGGGTGGTGACTGCCACCCTCCCCCTGGCTGTTGCTGCGCGCCTTGCCCCCATGACTGTTGAGACGGATCGGGACGGGGCTCCTGCCCAGGGGTGGGTTCGCTCATAGCCTCAGCGTCTGGCAACGCCCCTGGACGTGCGACTCAGGGCCCCACTCGTGGCTTCCATTTGCCTGAAAGCCGAGGGCTAACAGGCCATCAGTCGGAACCCTGCGCGGCTGGATCGTCGCCGCCGTCCTCATCGGTGTCATTGAAGCCCAACGCGTCGTCCATGCGATCGGCAGCGGCCCTGAGCGTCGTGTTCATCACGTGCGCGTACGTGTCCAGGGTCATGGTGATCGTGCTGTGCCCGAGCGTCTCCATGATGGTGCGGGCGTCGACGCCTTGAGCGAGCAGCAGGGACGCGCACGTGTGCCGAAGGTCGTGCACCCGCACCCGCCGCACCCGTGCGTCACGGCACAGGTTGGTGAGCATCCGGTTCAGGCCCCGTGGGTCCGTGACCCCACCGGTCGTCGTGGTGAACACGAGTCCGGCCGGCTGCCCCGGCGTCGGCTTCCACTTCGTCGCCGCGACCTTGCGCTCCCGGTCTTGCTGCTCCCGGAGCACTCTGTAGCGCGGGCGCAGAGCCGCTGGTGCCACTCGTTGGCGACCGGTCCGGGATCGACTTCCCAGGCCGGGGCCTGACCATCGAACAGGTTGTGCCGGACGCCGTCGTGACCGCCTACGACCGGCCGTGCTCCGAGGGCTTCACCAGTCGAGTCATCCCCCGAGGAAACCAGCGTTGGAGCTGATTTGGCGCTGGGAGGCAAGGCTCACGACAGGCTCGTCCCTTTGATCGCCTTCAATTCTCCGAGGATCGAGAGGTCGCCGCCGTCCAGTAGTTCGCCCGGATCACGCTGGGCGGGCTATAGCGTTTCATGGAGAGCGTCACAGGTTTACAAGTCAACCTCGTCGCTAACTCCCATCGGGAGAACCGAAAGAGGGGCGGCATAATAATTCGCGTGCCGACAATGTGCCTCCCATGGGAGCATAAGGCGTGAACCATTTTCAGCCGCCCGCACAGCAACTCCAGCATCCCCTTCTGCAACACGACTATCAAGGCTTCTGCTGGTGGTGCGGTAATACGGCCGACTCTCGCGAGCATCGCCATAAGAAGGCTGACGTGGTGCGCGCGTTCGGATCCGGCCCCTGGCCGGATCCTGTGGTGCGTGTCCGGTCCGGCAGCAAACGAGAAGATCGGATCCAGGGACCCAACTCGGCTAAGTTGAAGTTCGCCAAGGTGCTGTGTGCCAACTGCAATAACGTCAGGAGTCAATCCTTCGATCTCGCCTACGACGTTTTCGCTGAATACATCCATCAAAACAGCGATGTCAGCGTAAAAGCAGGCGTAATCCAGTTCTCCCGGGTCTACGGGAAAGGCTGGAGGGACGAGCGCAGAGCGCTGACGAAATATCTGGTGAAGAACATCTGCTGCCGGTTGGCCGAAGGCAGAGTTCAGATCCCTCAACCGTTGATCTGCTTCATGGATGGATCGGTTCGAGATCTCCCAAATCTGACCCTCGAAATGAATATCAACATGGCCAAGTATGAGATGGGAGTGCACCTCAGGGATGCCCATTGCATCGAAGGCGGGAGCCTGTGGATGGGCGATCACGGCATCATCTACGACTCGCAGACCAGTCCAGTAGGCACTTTCAGCCACCTGGGATTCGACTGGTTCAACGTGGACTACCAAGTGCTGTTCGGTCGCAGGAAGGGACGGGCGAACTTCTTCAGCGGAGACATTGTGAGACTTGAGCGTTTCTGGCCAGAAGGTCTCTCGACTGGGGACGCTCTCCGCGCCTGCCGAGACTGCAACCCCTCCTGAGGGCACGCTCAAGGCCGTGGGTCCTGCTTGGCGGGCTCAACGTCCGGCCCGTCGAGCAGGCTATGCCTCCATGGACGAGGTCACAGCTCCAGGGCGAATGCCAACAGCAGCGCACAACCCCCAACCAACCGAGATCGACCGCGCCTCGCTTGGCCAGCCATCAAGTTCGGGAGACACGGCCTGAAAAACGTGAGATTGCCCAGCGCGGTCACGTGCTCAAGTCTGGGCTGATCGAGTGGCGGGGCCGCAGTCCAGATGTGTGGGAGCACTGACACCACGGATAGCCTCGCGGCTCGTGACTTCACGAGCCGACTCGTTCACGACGCAGCCGGGAGCGGCACCACCTAGCGAGCCGCACTCGCAGTATCGCCGTCAGACCCGGTTGGGCCCGGAGGTGGCTCCACCCGGGTGAGTTGTCCCAGGGCTTGCAGTGCTTCTTGAGGTGACCGAACGAGCTGCGGTTGATGGTCCAGCGTGGCTTGTTGAGCGGCCGTCAGTTGCAGTACGAAAACCTGCCAGTCCAACTTGACGATCAGTACTGCACCGATACGTACGACGGCGTCTTTGGTGGGATCAAGCGCTGCAATCAGCGGCGGGACATGCTGCATCAGTGCGGAGGTAAGAGCTGCGTCTTGAGCCAAGACGAGTCGCTGGTCAGCCATGTGCACCGCTGTGTACGCAGTCTCACGCAATGTGTAGCTGCGAGCCCATAGACGTCGGAACCAAGACCCGATGATTGGATCATCCGCCTCGGTCACAGTAAGACCCACACGGTCCAATAGTCTCAGGACTGCCAGCTGAACGTCATGTTGAGCCGCCTCGTCCGAAAGATAGATCAAGACAGGTAATGCGTCGTCATGCCCGCGGTCCCTTGACGCTGGCGACCGGCGGGAGCCGTGCCTGTCAGATCTGGACAAGTACGGCAGGGGCAGGTCCATTGGCCCGACAGGCGGGATTGACGGGCGGTTGACGGTGTTCCCGGAATCGCCATCCGATGGGTACGTGGTCATGCGGACTCCACCTGCCAGCGTCGAGGCCCGCGGTAGACAGGACTCGTCTACGGTCGGGCCGGTCCGCACAACGATGCCCCAAGTGGGGGCATGTGAGGAAGCCCGTCGACCGGGTTTCCCGAGTATGTGAGCTAAGCAGGGTCGCCACTGGTCGTGACATCAGTAGCTGACATCAACAGAGGCGTACAACCGCGTACGGCAGCGCCCACGCCCTCGGCGCACGAGCCAACAGATCCCAGCGGGCGAGCGGTACGTGATGGAGCTGCACGCGCCTACGGATCAGAAGGTTGCAGGTTCGAATCCTGCCGAGTGCACATGAGTAAGAGGCCCCGGAGAGATCCGGGGCCTCTTGCGTTTTCCGGGCGCGCGGCAGAAGCGCTGCAACGGACTGCGGCAACGGGCTGAGCCCGAGCGCCACCGAGCTCGTGGCCAGGGTGTCCCCGCATGTCGCACGTCGACCCTGGCGCCGCCTGACCGGCCGGCTCGGTGTGAACAGATGCTTTCTGTGCGCGGAGGGCGTGGCCGTCAGCAACCGGTTCGGCCGGATACGCGACTCCCTGGTCTGGAGCGAGGTGACCGGGGTGTGCCAGATGACCGGCGTGTGTTTCGTCGTGGCGCTCCACCGCATCGAGATCTCCAGGGGCCACTCCGCCGGGCCCCTCTGGTTCGTGGCGCCGGGCGCGAAGTCCGCCCTGGTGGAGGCCCTGCTCGAGGAGGGCAGACGGGACGGAGCCCTCCGCTGACCTCGCTCGGCTGCTTATATCGGCACCCTGGATGTTCCGGCTGGTCAGGGGCTTTGTCAGTGGGACGTTCTAGTGTCGTTGTGTGCGGCAGGCGTGGACGTGTTCGGGGTTGCGGTGGTCGGGGGACGGTCCCGTGCTCGTGTGGGGCGGGGGGCGGGGGAGTCCGCTGGCCCGGGGGAAGCGGGTGGCCTTCGGCGTGGTGGACGGGGGTGTGCGCACGTGCGTCGGGGCGCGGGGCAACGCGTGTCCCGTGCGGGCCGTCGTGTCGCCGCGCGGTACGGGCGCGCGGTGCGAGGAGTGCGCGCGCCTCGACCGGGCGCACTCCGTGGCCGCCGACACGATGGCCGACGATCCGCGGCCGTACCACGTGTATCTCGCGTGGTTCGGGCCCGGCATGGTGAAGGTGGGGATCACGGGGGTCGAGCGGGGTTCCGCGCGCCTCCTGGAACAGGGCGCCGTCACCTTCAGCTGGCTGGGGCAGGGGCCGTTGATGGCGGCGCGCAGGACCGAGGAGCTGCTGCGGGCCGCGCTGAAGGTGCCGGACCGGATTCCGTACGCCGCCAAGCGGGTGGTGCGGGCGGAGCTGCCGGGGCCGGCGGAGCGCATCGCCGAGATCCGGGAGCTGCACGCGCTCGCCGGACGGCTCCACGGCTGGCCGGAGTCGCTGCGGCGCGAACCCTTCGTCCCCGTCGACCACACCTACGTGTTCGGACTCGCCGGACTCCCGCCCGCGCAGGGAGTCGTGAGCGAACTGGTGGCGGGAGGGGTGATCAGCGGTGAGCTGTGCGGTGCCGCGGGTCCTGATCTCCATCTCTCCACCGGGCGGGGAGTCGTCGTTCTCGACACACGGCTGATGAGGGGGTGGGACCTGACCGGAGTCGGGGGCGGGGACAGGGAGGGCCACAGGGACGGGCACGGAGGTGTGGGTGGCGATGGGCGTGAGCGCTCCGGGGTCACCTTCCCTGTAAGGGAGTTGAGGGCCGCGGACCTCGGTGTCCAGGACGGGCTCTTCTGAGCGGGCCGCGTGCGGGGGCGGGGTGCGGGGCGAAGGGTCAAGACTTGGATCCCTTTGGGATCCCGTTCGGAAAGGTGCTGGACGGCCGGGGACACCCGGACGGAGAGTGGCGGACATGAGCGACCACTCTCACGCGCCTGTCGCAGCCCACGAGCCGCCCTACTACGTCGCCGTGTTCACCTCCGTACGGAGGGAGGACGACGCCGGGTACGGGGAGACCGCCGAGCGGATGGAGGAACTGGTGCAGCAGATCCCGGGTTACCTGGGAATGGATCACGCGCGGACGCCGGGCGGACTGGCCATCACCGTGGGGTACTTCCGGGACGAGGACGCCATCGAGCAGTGGAGTGCGCACGCGGAGCACCGGGCGGCACAGCGGCGCGGCCGGGACGAGTGGTACGAGCGGTACACCCTGCACGTCGCCAAGGTCGAGCGGAGCCATGGGTTCGAGCGTGCCCGCGGCTGACCGGGAGGGCGCGGCCGGCGCCGCGGCGGTGCCGGGCGAGGGACCCATGGAGGTCCGGGGCGAGGTGCCCGCGCAGGTTCGGGGCGAGGTGTCGGAGCCGCGGGCCGAGGCGTCCGAGGTGCGGGGGTTCTGGGAGGGGCTCGGGTTGCCCGGACTCGTCGACGTCCACACGCACTTCATGCCCGAGCGGGTGCTGCGCAAGGTCTGGGACTACTTCGACGGACTCGGTGAACTCACCGGAGGCGTCGAGTGGCCGATCACCTATCGCGCGGACGAGGACGAACGGCTCGCGCTGATCCGGGAGTTCGGGGTCCGCGCCTTCACGGCGATGGTCTACCCGCACAAGGCCGGCATGGCCGAGTGGCTCAACTCCTGGGCCGTCGACTTCGCCCGCCGGACCCCGGACTGCCTGCACACGTCCACCCTCTTCCCCGAGCCGGGCGTCGAGCGGTATGTGCGCGAGGCGGTGGAGGCGGGCGCGCGCGTCTTCAAGGCGCATGTGCAGGTGGGGGCGTACGACCCGGGGGACGAACTCCTCGATCCGGCCTGGGGATTGCTCGCCGAGGCGGGTGTTCCTGTCGTGATCCACTGCGGATCGGGGCCCTCGCCCGGCAAGCACACCGGGCCGGGACCGGTCGCGGCGGTCCTCGGCCGGCATCCCCGGCTGCGGCTCGTCTTCGCGCACATGGGGATGCCCGAGTACGCGGACTTCCTCGGCCTCGCCGAGCGGTACGACGAGGTGCGGCTCGACACGACCATGGCGTTCACGGACTTCAGCGAGCGGCTCGCGCCGTTTCCGCCAGGGCTGCTGCCCCGGCTCGCGGACCTCGGGGACCGGGTGCTCCTCGGCACGGACTTCCCGAACATCCCGTACCCGTACGTCCACCAGCTGCGCGCGCTGGAACGGCTCGGGCTGGGGGACGACTGGCTGCGGGCGGTCTGCCACGAGAACGGCGCACGCCTCTTCGGCCTCGGCTGACGTCGACGGTTGGGGCCCCGGTCCGGGGCCCCGCCGGGAACCGCGTGATCTTCCCAGGAGTTCCCTGAGAGGCACCTGTGCATTTCTCAGGGAAATCACAGGTTGCCGAAAGGATGCTCTCAGCGGCGCCCACCAAGGTGTCCGCTATGACCACGACCTCGCCCCAGGGGCGCACCGAACTGCTGAGGCCGGACGGGAGCCCCGTCCGGGTGCTTGTGGTGGACGACGAGCTGTCGATCACCGAGCTTCTGTCCATGGCCCTTCGCTACGAGGGCTGGCAGATCCGCAGCGCGGGTGACGGGACGGGTGCGGTGCAGACCGCCCGCGAGTTCCGGCCCGACGCCGTCGTCCTCGACATGATGCTGCCGGACATGGACGGCCTGACGGTGCTCGGCCGGCTCCGCCGGGAGCTGCCCGATGTCCCGGTGCTGTTCCTGACGGCGAAGGACGCGGTCGAGGACCGGATCGCGGGGCTCACGGCAGGTGGCGACGACTATGTCACCAAGCCGTTCAGCCTCGAGGAGGTCGTGGCCCGGCTGCGCGGTCTCATCCGGCGTTCGGGCGCCGCCGACCGGCGGTCCGAGTCCGTGCTGGTCGTCGGTGACCTCACCCTGGACGAGGACAGTCACGAGGTGTCGCGGGGCGGTGACAACATCCACCTCACCGCGACCGAGTTCGAGCTGCTGCGCTTCCTCATGCGCAATCCGCGCCGGGTGCTGAGCAAGGCACAGATACTCGACCGTGTGTGGTCGTACGACTTCGGTGGGCAGGCCAATGTGGTCGAGCTCTACATCTCGTATCTGCGCCGCAAGCTCGACGCCGGGCGCGAGCCGATGATCCACACCCGGCGTGGGGCCGGATATCTGATCAAGCCCGCCGTGTCATGAGCGGACGACGACGGCCGCGAGCGCAGAAGAGGCGAGCACGACAGCCGCGCACCCTGCGGACGCGGCTCGTCGTCGCGTCCTTGGCGCTGATCGCCGTCGTGTGCGCGGTGATCGGTACCGTGACCACGATCGCGTTGCGTACGCACCTGTACGACCAGCTGGACGACAACGTGGCCGAGGCGTCGATGCGCGCGGCGGGCGGTCCGGTGGGAGGCCCCGCGGGCGGCCCGGCGGGCGGTGGGTCCGTCCGCCCCCCGAACGAGGACGGCATCGTCAAGGATCCCCTGGAATTCGTCACCCGGGGGCAGGGCATGGGCGCCATCGGCGCGATCGTGAAGAGCGGCGAGGTCACCAAGGGCATAGTCAGCGTGGGGAAGAAGGACTCCAACGGAGTCAAGCAGCCCACCACGGTCAAGCTCAGTGACAGCCAGCTGGCCGTCCTCGCCTCCGTCGCGAAGGACAAGCGCCCGCACACCGTGGACATCCCCGGCCGGGGCGAGTACCACGTGCAGTACGCGGACGGCAGGAACGGCGCCTTCTACGTGGCGCTCCCGACCGAGGACGTCACCAATACCCTCACCACGTTGATCTACGTCGAGATCAGTGTCACCGCCGCCGGTCTGGTGGCGGCCTCCCTCGCGGGCGCGGCCATCGTGACGCTCGCGTTGCGCCCCCTGCGCAAGGTCGCCGCGACCGCCACCCGCGTCTCCGAACTCCCGCTGCACACCGGCGAGGTGACCCTCTACGAGCGTGTCCCGGAGTCCGAGTCCGATCCGCACACCGAGGTCGGACAGGTCGGGGCGGCCCTCAACCGCATGCTCGACCACATCCACGGCGCGCTGCACGCACGGCAGCAGAGCGAGATGCGCGTACGCCAGTTCGTCGCGGACGCCAGTCATGAGCTGCGGACGCCGCTGGCTTCCATCCGCGGGTACGCCGAGCTGACCAGACGCGGCAGGGAGGAGACCGGTCCCGACACCCGGCACGCGCTCGGGCGGATCGAGTCCGAGGCCGGGCGGATGACGCTGCTCGTGGAGGATCTGCTGCTGCTCGCGCGGCTCGACGCCGGGCGGCCGTTGCAGCACGAGCAGACCGACCTCGTACCCCTGGTGATCGATGCCGTGAGCGACGCGCGGGCCGCCGGGCGCGATCACAACTGGCGGCTCGAACTGCCCGAGGAGCCGGCGCTGGTGTCGGCGGACGCCGCCCGTCTGCAGCAGGTCATGGTCAATCTCTTCGCGAACGCGCGCACCCACACACCGCCGGGGACGACCGTCACCGCACGGGTGCACCGGCACGGGCCGTGGCTGTGCGTGGACGTCCAGGACGACGGACCCGGTATTCCGCCCGATCTGCTGCCACGCGTCTTCGAGCGGTTCGCGCGAGGCGACTCGTCACGTTCCCGATCCTCCGGTTCGACCGGTCTCGGGCTCGCCATCGTGCAGGCCGTCGCGGCCGCGCACGAGGGCGCGGTGACCGTGGACAGCGTGCCCGGCAGGACCGTGTTCACGCTGCATCTGCCCGCGCTCGCCCTCGAAACATCGTGGCAACCGCACTCACAGGCACAGCACAGCGCCACCACATGGGTGCAACAGGGGGCTTGACGAGAGTCGTTCCCATGCGAACCGACTCTTCTCCCGGCAACCTGCCGGCGCGGGAGCACCTCCCGGCCACAGACGCCGGTACGCCTGTCCTGGACGTAGTGATCCCCGTCTACAACGAGGAGAAGGACCTCCAGCCATGTGTGCTCAGACTCCACGAGCACCTCAAGCGCACGTTCCCGTACGCGTTCCGCATCACGGTCGCGGACAACGCTTCGACGGACACCACCCCTCAGGTGGCGGCGCGGCTGGCGGCACAGATCCCGGAGGTCACGTCCTTCCGGCTGGAGCAGAAAGGCCGCGGCCGGGCGCTGCGGACCGTGTGGTCGGCGTCCGACGCGCCGGTTCTCGCGTACATGGACGTGGACCTGTCCACCGACCTGAACGCGCTGCTGCCGCTGGTGGCCCCGCTCATCTCCGGTCACTCGGACCTCGCGATCGGCTCGCGGCTGTCCCGCTCCTCGCGCGTGGTGCGCGGTGCCAAGCGGGAGTTCATCAGCCGCACGTACAACCTGATCCTGCGCGGCTCGCTCCAGGCCCGTTTCTCGGACGCGCAGTGCGGCTTCAAGGCGATCCGCCGTGATGTCGCCCAGGTGCTGCTGCCCCTGATCGAGGACACCGGCTGGTTCTTCGACACCGAGATGCTGGTGCTGGCCGAGCGGGCCGGGCTGCGCATCCACGAAGTGCCGGTCGACTGGGTCGACGACCCGGACTCGACCGTCCACATCGTGAAGACCGCGACGGACGACCTCAAGGGGGTGTGGCGGGTGGGACGCGCTCTCGCCACCGGTTCGCTGTCGCTCGACCGGCTCGCCCGGCCCTTCGGGGACGACCCGCGCGACCGCGAACTGACCGACGTACCCAAGGGGCTGGCCCGTCAGCTCGTCGGCTTCTGCGTCGTGGGCGGCCTGTCCACGCTCTTCTATCTGCTGCTCTACAGCGGCTTCCGCTCCTTCTCGGGGTCGCAGGTCGCCAACGCGCTCGCGCTGCTCGTGTCGGCGGTCGCCAACACGGCGGCCAACCGGCGGCTGACCTTCGGTGTACGCGGCCGGGGCGGCGCCGTCCGGCATCAGGCACAGGGCCTGGTCGTCTTCGCCATCGGGCTGGCCCTGACCAGCGGCTCCCTCGCCGCCCTGAACGCGGCGACGAGCGATCCCTCGCACTCCACCGAGCTGGCGGTGCTCATCGCCGCCAACCTCGCGGCGACCGTCCTGCGCTTCCTGCTCTTCCGCGCCTGGGTCTTCCCGGACCGCCAGGACGAGACACCGTCGCCGTCCCCGGTGGTGGCCTCGCACCAGCCGGGTCCGCCGGTCCACCCGACGGCCGTACGGCACGGCGCGCACGGACCGCTGCCGCAGCGCCCGACGGCGCCTTCGTCCTCGTACGACACAGCCCAGTTCCGCGCCGGTGAAGCCGCGGACCGCACCTGGGGGGACTCGACCATGCAGTTGCAGGCGGTGCGCCCGCACGATCACGATCCGAGGAACGCGCGATGACGACACAGCCCGACACGAGTACCGACGCGAGTACCGGCATGAGTACCGGCATGAGTGCCGACACGAGTACGAGCCGTCCCGGGGGCGTGAGTTCCGCCGTCGGCGCCGGTTCCGCGGCGGGTGCCCAGGGTTCCGGAAGCTCCGGTCACTCCTGGGGGCCGCCCGCCTCGACGCTCCCCCCGGAGCCGGTTCCGCCCGTGGCGGAGCCCGGGTCCGGTGAGCCCGAGGAGCCGTTCTTCCGGCGGGCCTGGAGAGGCCGGCCGGAGGACCCGCGCTGGGCGCGCCCCGCTCTGCTCGGTCTGCTGCTCGCCACCGCGGTGCTGTACCTGTACAACCTGAGCGCCTCCGGGTACGCCAACTCCTTCTACTCCGCGGCCGTGCAGGCCGGCAGCCAGAGCTGGAAGGCCCTCTTCTTCGGCTCGCTCGACTCGGCCAACGCCATCACCGTCGACAAGCCCCCGGCCTCGCTGTGGCCGATGGCCCTGTCGGTACGGATCTTCGGGCTCAGCTCCTGGGCGATCCTCGTTCCCGAGGTACTCATGGGCGTCGCCACGGTCGGCGTCCTGTACGCGGCCGTGCGCCGCAGGTTCAGCCCGGCGGCAGGTCTGATCGCGGGCGCGGTGTTCGCGCTCACTCCCGTCGCCGCGCTGATGTTCCGGTTCAACAACCCGGACGCGATGCTCGCGCTGCTCATGACCGTCACGGTCTACTGCGTGATCCGCGGCCTGGAGGACGGCCGGACGAAGTGGCTGGTCTGGGCGGGTGTCGCGGTCGGCTTCGCCTTCCTCGCCAAGACGCTCCAGGCCTTCCTGATCCTTCCGCCGCTGGCCGTGCTGTACGCGGTCTGTGCGCCGGTGAGGCTGCGGAAGCGGTTCGCGCAGCTGGGCCTCTCGGCGGTCGCGATGGTCGCCGCCGGGGGCTGGTGGGTCGCGATCGTCGAACTGTGGCCCGCGTCCTCCCGCCCGTACATCGGCGGCTCGCAGAACAACTCCTTCCTGGAGCTGACCTTCGGCTACAACGGCCTCGGCCGTATCAACGGCGACGAGACCGGCAGCGTCGGCGGCGGTGGCGGCGGTGGCGGCGGTGGCACCGGGCAGTGGGGTGAGACCGGCTGGGACCGGATGTTCAACTCCGAGATCGGCAGCCAGATCTCGTGGCTGCTCCCGGCGGCCCTGATCCTGCTGGTGGCCGGCATCGTCCTCACCCGGAAGGCGAGGCGGACCGACCTGGCCCGCGGCTCGTTCCTGGCCTGGGGCGGCGCGCTGCTGATGACCACGCTCGTCTTCAGCTACATGGCCGGCATCTTCCACCAGTACTACACGGTGGCCCTGGCCCCCTACATCGCCGCCGTGGTCGGCATGGGCGCGACGGTGCTGTGGGAGGAGCGGGGCAGGGTGTGGGCGTCACTCACCCTCGCCGGTGCGGTCACCGCGTCCGCTGCCTGGGGATATGTCCTCCTCAACCGCACCTCCGACTATCTGCCGTGGCTCAAGTGGCTGGTCCTCGTCGGCGGTCTGGCCGGCGCGCTCGGCCTGATCTTCGCGGGCCGGCTGGGCCGCAGGCTGGCCCTCGCGGCGGTCGCGTTGAGCTTCGTGTCCGCGGTCGCGGGTCCGACGGCGTACACGCTCTCCACCGTGAACACCGGGCACACCGGATCCATCGTGACGGCCGGTCCGTCCGGGGCGAGCATGATGGGCGGCGGTCCCGGCGGCGGCGGTGGCGGCATGCGGGGCGGGTTCCCCGGTGGCGGCCAGAACCAGCAGAACGGCAACGGCACCACACAGAACGGGCAGCAGGGCGGCGGCATGGGCCGGCCCCCGACGGGCGGCACCGGTGGCCTCCCGGGCCAGAACCAGCAGGGCAACGGCAACACCCAGGGCCAGAACCAGCAGGGCGGCATGCCCGGCGGCGGTACGGGTGACGGCGGCATGGGCGGGGGCGGCGGCGGTGTCGGCGGACTGCTGAACGGCGCGACCGTCAGCTCCAAGGCCAAGACGCTGCTGTCGAAGAACGCGGACCACTACACCTGGGCGGCGGCGGCCGTCGGCTCCCAGAACTCCGCGAGCTACCAACTGGCCACCGGCAAGCCGGTGATGGCCATCGGCGGCTTCAACGGAACCGACCCGTCCCCGACCCTGGCCCAGTTCAAGAAATACGTGACGGACGGCAAGATCCACTACTTCATCTCGGGCGGTGGCGGCATGGGCGGTGGCGGAAACTCCGGTACGACCTCGAGCTCCTCCCAGATCAGCTCGTGGGTCACGGCCAACTTCAAGAAGGTGACGGTGGGTTCGGCCACCTTCTACGACCTGACGCAGCCGACGAGCAGCAGCTGACCGGCGGTGGTCCGCAGGGCCCGTAGGCGGGCGACGGCCTGGTAGGCGCCCGGGTTCGGTGGTCCGGTGGTCCGATGGGTCGGCGTCGGTTTCGGCAGGTGGGCGGTGGCCCGGAGCGAACGTGCTCCGGGCCATCGCCCGTTCGTCTTTCGCGGTGGGAGGGTCGCCGTCGTCGCCGCCGGGAACTCCGCCTCCCAGCGCCGGCTGATCCTCGGCGTCATCTGTCCCGCGCAGCTCACCGTGCTGCTCGACAACACCGTCCCGAGGTCGCGCGGGCTCCGCGGGGCGGTTCTTCGTGGAGGGCCCGCCTAGCATCATGAAGGAGGGTGGGCCGGGGAGTTCCAGCCCGCTCCGTGGTTCGAGTTCCGAGGAGGGTGCGCCATGGTGAGGGCAGCCGACAGGGGCGAGCGGCCGACGCGGACCAGTGTCTGGCTGGAGGGCAGGGCACCCCGGGGCGGAGCGGCCCGGGGTGGCGGCCAGCCGTCCGGACTCGACCGGGAGCGGATCACCGGGGCCACGGTGCGGCTGCTGGACGCGGAGGGCCTGGCGAAGTTCTCCATGCGGCGGCTGGCGGCTGAGCTGAACGTCACGGCGATGTCCGTGTACTGGTACGTCGACACCAAGGACGATCTGCTGGAGCTCGCGCTCGACGCCGTGTTCGGTGAACTGGCGCTGCCGGACGCCGAGTCGGGGGAGGGCTGGCGGGATCAGCTGCGGGCGCTGGCTGTGGGGTACCGGGCGCTGCTGGTGCGCCACCCGTGGGTGTCGCCGCTCATCGGGAACTTCCTGAACATCGGGCCGCATTCCATGGCGTTCTCGCTCCGCGTGCAGGAGGTGATCCGGAACACCGGGCTGCCGCCGCACGGGCAGATGGGGGCGATGTCGGCGGTGTTCCAGTTCGTGTACGGGTTCGGGACGATCGAGGGGCACTTCGTGCAGCGGTGCGCCTCGGCGGGGATGTCGCAGGACGAGTACTTCCGGCAGGCCATGAGCACCATCAGCGAACAGCCGCAGTTCGCGGCGAACGTCGAGAGTGCGGCGGATCTCATGGAGGCGCGGGGCGGGGACACCGTCTCGGAGATGCGGGAGCGGGACTTCTCGTTCGCACTCGAGATGCTGGTCGCGGGGATCGAGGCGATGGTGGCGCGGGGCTGAGCCTCGCGTGCGGGGGCCTCGGCGGTTCTCGGTGGGGGGTTCGGTGGGTGGGTCGGGGCCGTGCCGGTACATCCCAGTCCGTCGCCGCTGGATCAGACGTGGGTCCAGGAGGGAACCGCTGCTCGATCCGG
>NZ_JBSFYW010000079.1:0-31686 GCF_053599975.1 Streptomyces sp. NPDC005141
GCCGAAACAACTCCCACAACTCATCCGAGACCAGATGCTCAGCAAGACTCGTCATACCAACACAACGACTCCCCTCGCCAAAGGAAACGTCGTCTAAGGAGCGTCATGGACTTCCACCCCATCCCCCGCGCCCCTGAAGCCTTCCAGCAGCACGCCACGGCCTGGGACATCCAGGCGATCGCCCTGCGTGCCTTCGGCCGCAGCATCCGCATCACCTCGGCGGTCGAGCTGGGAGGAGGCATGTGCAACAACACCTACCGGCTCTGCGCGGACGGCCTCGACGGGCCGGTCATCCTGCGTATCGCCCCCGCTCCGCAACGGCAGTTCGCCAGTCCCGCGTATTCCCCTCGGATAGCAGAAGGCCGTGCAGGGCCAGATCCAGGGCCGCGTTCCGGAACGCCTTGTTATCCATGTGGCCCGGCGCCATCAGGCGGGCATCTGATCCTCCGTTGCGACCTTCAAGACACCGAGCGCCGCCAGCACGTGAGCGCACCGTGCTCGTGGATCCGTACGGATACGTCCGCGACCCACCCACCCCAACCACTCACCCTCGTGTCCCCCACGATCACCACAGCCTCAACAGCCAGCCAGGTAAAGAGAGATCAGTAAAGATCGCGTAGCGCGCCCGGGCGCCGCACCGGCTTGCCCACAGTTCCGGTGCTATCGGGGCAGGCCGTCAGCGGGCGAGCCTGCACGTACGCCGGCTGCGACCGTCCCTCAGCAGCACGCCGCGCTCCTCCAGATTGCGCAGGTGATACGCGACCGATCCCTTGCTGCGCAGTCCCACCGCCGCACCGGTCTCCGGCATGGTCGGCCCCTCCCCACAGTCCGCGATCGACACACGGATGGAGCGCAGAATCTGCTCCTCCCGCTCGGTCAGATGCGCAGGACGCCGGTTCACCGCCGCGCGCCCAACACCGAGCGGGCCTGTGTGCGCAGCTCCATCCGGGCTCCCGGCATCGTGCCGGGACCGGACCAGAACGGATGCCACCACAACCGGACCGACAGCACCAGCAAGCGCCGACGCAGCACCGTATTCGCTACAGGACGGGGCTCGGCGAGAGCGTCGTAGGTGCGGTCCCAGGCCGCCTGCAGCTGAACCAGATCGTGGGGGAAGGTCGCGGACTCCATCACCCCATTAGCTCACCTGTTCGAATTCTGGTGCAAGTCGACACGGGCTGCTGCGCACTGCGCTGTGACTGAGCGTTCTAGTTGGCCACTGAGTGCGGGAGTTGGCCAGTTGAGCAACACGTTGGCCGGATGTACGACCCTGACCTCATACCAAACGTCTACATAGAGATTTTGTGCCATATTTCAGACACATCTCCTGGAGAAAGGCATGTCATGAAGTTCGCGGTCATCGGCGGTACCGGGCTGATCGGGTCGCAGGTCGTCAAGAATCTGAACGCCGCCGGGCACGAGGCGGTACCGCACTCGCAGTCCACCGGAATCGACGTCATCAGCGGCCAGGGACTGGGCGAGGCGGTGGCGGGGGCCGACGTCATCGTCAACCTGACGAACTCCCCGACCTTCGACGAAGCCTCCCCGGCCTTCTTCCAGACCTCGATGGACAACCTTCTGGCCGCGGCCCAGAAGGGCGGCGTCGGCCACTTCGTCATTCTCTCGATCGTCGGCGCGGACCAGGTGCCGGAGCTGGACTACTACCGGGCCAAGGTGCTCCAGGAGGACATCCTCGCGGCAGGGCCGGTCCCCTACTCGATCGTCCGCGCGACGCAGTTCATGGAGTTCATGGACGCTGTCCTGTCCTGGACCGCCGACGGCGACACCGTCCGGCTGCCCGCCACGCCGATCCAGCCGATCGCCTCCAAGGACGTCGCCGACGCGGTGGCGGAAGTCGCCGCGGGCGCCCCGCTGGGGGGCATTCGCAACATCGCCGGGCCCGAGGTCTTCTCCCTGGACGAACTGGGCCGGATCACCCTCACCCACAAGGGCGACGGCCGCACCGTTGTCACCGACCCCACCGCCGGCATGTTTGCCGCCGTCAAGGGTGACGTCCTGACCGACGAGGACGCCCACCTCGCCCCCACCCGCTACGTCGACTGGCTCTCCTGAACCGCTCGCGCCCTCCAGCCTCCAGTTCGGCCGGACGCGGGCGATCCAGGTAGCCGACAGGTGCTCCAAGTCCTGAGCGCTGTAGTTGGCCAAACTGGTCAACTACAGCGCTCAGTGACATGCGCAGGGCCGGTGCGCAAGGCGCTGCGCAGAAGGAACAGGACTGCGCAACGGTTGCGCAGTGCGGGTGCGGCAGTCCTGGTGGGACATCGACCACAGGATCTTGGACGGGCGGGCGAGCAGATCCGCCAGGTCCTGGGCAGCAGCTGCCGCACTGCGCAGATCCTCCGCAACCGGCGGAACCGCCACGTCGGGGTCGTCCAGGCTGTCCATCCGGATGACACCCTCGCGTGCCCACATCTCCAGCACCGCGGCGGGCCGCCCGAACGCCTGCCTGAGCCGCCCTGTCAGCTCCGTCAATGCCCGCGTGGTCGCTTGGATCCGCGGCGCGGTGAACGCCTCCGGGTCATCAAGGACCGACCGGTTGACCCGCTCGATCAGATCGCGGGCTTCCCGAGCAAGATCAGCAGGCTTGGGCGACGTCGACTGCACGACAAGCTCCTTCATCAAGCGGGCAGTACGCCCGAGTCTGGCAGCCGCCAGTTCCCGCATCAGGCAGCTGATCACCCCCGCAAGCAACCGGTCAGCTCCGCTCACCCGCGGCCACACAGAACCGTCCTTCAGCCGGCTCTGCGGCGGCGGATCCGGGGCCAGCAGAGACCTGCCGGCCGTGGTGCCAGATCCACGCCACCACGGGACGCCCAAACACACTCCACCAGGGGCGGGCGAAGCGCGTCCGAACGGCTTTCACCGTAAACACGCGCGGCCCGACCACGGCACCCCGACCAGGCACATCACTTTCCGGTAACACCCCCGACCACGTTCCGCCGGACCCCGACCAAACCCACCGCAGGTCAGCACAGTGGGGATCGATGGGCATCCAGCTCAGAAGTTTCTTCGCAGGCTGTCGACCGGTGGGGGCTCCGGAGGGGCGGAGGGCAGCGCTGCGGGTCGGCCACTCCTGTGTCAGCGAAGGTTCGTGTGCCATCGAGCGGCAGCTCGTATCACTGTTGCCACTAGCGAGTGACCTGATGCGTGCCGACCAAGCCGTGCGCGGCACGCAGTGATTGGCTCCAGCTTCATGACCACATCGCGCGCGATCCACCAGCTCATCCGGCTCACGGTCGGCCTCCCGCTGATCGTTGCCCCCCCTGCTGCTCACCGCCACAAGCGCCGCGCACGCGAACCCAGACCCCGCCGGCGTCTGCGCGGACGTCACGGTGGCCGCGGGCTACACCTGCATGCCCGACCCCAAGCAGTGCTTCACCACCCCCTGCCCCCAGTACACAGTCGTCCCAAGCAAGCCAAGTGACTCCGCGATGCCCCGGCTCCTCACGTGACCTCTCGGTTCGCCTGTGACCTTCAGCGATTGGTGGCCAGAGGCGTCGGGAAGTCCGTTGGTGAGCGGCGGGTGCTCAGCGGTGGTTGGCCATTCTTCTCAGAGATAGACGGCGAGGCGCCGGTGCCAGAGCAGGTGCAGGGCATGGGCGCGGGCCACCACCGGCCACGAGGTAGCCGCGGACGCCTCCCCGAAGGGCAAGGGCACATGCTCGACGGCCCGCAACAGCTGTTCCTGCACTGCCAGCTGGTCCTCCAGCAGTCAACGCTGTGCCGACAGGGCGTCCAGCACCCCGACCACGTGGGGCCGCCACCCGGTCACCACCGTGTAGCGCCGGCCGCAGACGGCAGCCACCTCTTCGGCAGCCGCGAACTTCACCGCGTCGTCCTCCCCGATCAGACGACGCGGACGCACGTCCAACAGCCACCGGCCGCCGTCCGGTCAGACCGCCAGGAAGTCCGGCGCATGCGCAGCACGTCCCCCGCTGTGCTCGAAATCCAGCCGGAACGGCTGCGACAGCACCTGCGCCACCTGCAAAAAGTCCAGCACGAGCAGCAGCCGCTGTTCCCAGCACGGGAACCGCTGCCAGATCACGCACCGGCCAGACCACGTCACCGCCCGCGAACCGCCATGTGGACGACCACCGACACGGCCAGCCTTCGCCCAGCACCAGCTTTTCGCGTAGGGCGTCAGCGATGGAGTACGGGCCAATCAGCTGATCCAGCCCGCACCTGTCCGACTGCACCACGGCCCGCGTAGCCACCCCACCAGCACAGCATCACGAGAAGACGCCCAGGAGACACTTCGCCGACATGCTCACAACCCGCAGCCGACCGGTCAGATCCACGCGCCTTCGATGTCAAGAATTGACCGAATGTGACCGCTGGTGCCGGGCTCAGCCCAGCCCCGACAGGCTGCGCAGTTCCCCGATCCGATAGAGGCGGGCCAGGGCCATGGAGACATCGGTGTGGCCCGCCATGCCATCTGCTGGTCGCAGCCGCTTCAGGCTTGGTTTCCGGGCTGGAGCCTCAGCTGTTGGCCAGAGTGCGGTCCAAAAGGGAGAGCAGGCGATCCCAGTGGCGCTTCAGCCCGGAAGCGCTAAAAGCGTCGGTGTCGGACATGGTGAAGCCGTGGATGGTGCCGGGGTAGATCTCGGAGGTGTAACCGACACCTGCCGCATCCAGGGCCTGGTTGAGCTCGCCGAGGGCCTCAGGTGTCACGTCGCCTTCGGCGTGGCCGAGGTGGACCTGGGCGGTGAGCTTGGAGAAAAGATTGGCCCCATCGACGCCCACGGGGCCGTGGAACGCGGCGACGGCCGCCACCTGGTCGGGGTGGGCCGCGGCGGTGCGCATCGCGTAGAGGCCGCCTATGCAGTAGCCGGTCACCGCGACCGGTCCGGCGCCGACCTCGGGCTGGGTGGTGAGGAACCTGAGATAGGCGTCGGCGTCGCGCAGGACGCGTTCGGCGGTGTGCGCCTCGATCAGGGGCATCAGCTGGGCGAGGACCGCGGGCCGGACCTCTTCTCCGATGTGCTCGGGAAGGTCGATCAGCGGTGCCGGGCCGTGCCGGTAGAAGGAGTTGGGGACGAGCACGTAGTAGCCGTGCCCGGCCAGTTCGCGGGCCATCTCCCGCAGCACGGGCCGGATGCCGAAGCCGTCCGCGTACATCAGTACCCCTGGGTGCCGCTCGCCGTGGTCGGGGAAGGCAGCGAAGGCATCGACCTGGCCGTCCGTGGTGGGAATCCGCAGCGTCTTGGTGGGCATGAATATTGCTCCAGTCGTGGTTGATGTGCAGAGCCTGCGATCAACACGACGGAGGCGGAGCCCGCGCAACAGCGCAAGAGCCTCGATCAAACAGCGGGCCCAAACCGGCCCGTACGGCGCTCAGAAGAGCCCCGGGTCACCGATCCGTGTGTGGCGCAAGGCCGTCCCGGTATTCATAGCCGCACAGCGTAGCCCACCGGATATGAGCCGACGCCGGCACTCCAGCCCGAGCGTATGCCTCGATTGGATGAGAACCGACGCGCGCCGCATACGACTTCGAGGTCCAGGACAAGCCACCCAGGACGCCGTCGTGGCCAAGTAGCCCTGCGAGTAGCCAACTACCGCTGCGAGTCACATCGCCGATCTCCGCTCCCTCCGCTACATTCGAACACGTGAGCGATGAGTGGCGGGGTGCCGCGCCGGCCCCCGAGCCGGGGACAACGGCTGGGGTCCGCCGCTACTCACCGCGCGAAGTGATCCGCGTGAACCTGTACACCGGCAACGCCTTCTGCACGGGCATCGCACGGGCCAGCTATGAGGCACGGGACGGGTGACTGGCGTACAACCTGCTGCTGTCGCCGCGCCCCTGGGATTCACCGTCCGGCTGGTACTGGTTCGACGAGACACGGATGCGGCGCCGCGTCTTCCCCGGCGCGGGAAGCCGGCCATGACAGCCCCCGAGGACGCGGTGGAAGCGCGGCCGTGGCGGCAGGGAGACGGCCCGAAGCCGAAAGTGTGGACGTGGCCGCTCTCCGATCCGCCCGCCCTGTGGGTGCGCCACAAGGGCACCTGGAGGTGGGCGAGCGTGAGCGCCCGGCCGATGGCCGGACGGCCGGACCGCCGGACCGCCGGACCGCCGGACCGCCTACCAGGTACTGATCGACACCGACGGGACGACATCCAGGACTTTCGCTCTCTTCCCTGGCACGAACGTAGCGCGAGTGGCCTCTTTTAGCTCGGCACGCCTACCGTCAGCCCGTTGAACCGCACCTTCTGGCGGCCCCACGAAGGACTTGGCCTCGATCCACTCGATGGCGTCCTCCGGCAGGGTGTAGGGCTGCCCGCTCAGACGCTGCGCCGGCCTTGGCGCCAGGGGCATCCGACCCGTGTCCGAGAGCACGCGGGTGCGCACCACCGTCTCGGTGCGCTGAACGATCTCGCGCACCGGGTCCGTGCTGCGGCCCCCTCGCTCACCGGACGGCTGGCGCGCTCCTCAGCGCTGCGCAACTCCAGGCCCGCCGACGGTGCACCGGCCTGCGAGCATTTGCGGTCACCTGCGTGGGGCCGTGTCACAGGTATCTCGTAGGCTTCCGGCCATGAGCGAGGGTGATTCCGGCAGACGGGTCATAGAGGGGCGCTTCGAGCTGGAGACGCGGCTCGGTGGCGGTGGCATGGGCACGGTGTGGCGTGCACGCGATCTGGTCCTTGACCGGGCCGTGGCGCTCAAGGAGGTACGGCCGCCCGATCCGGGTCTTGCCGAGTACGACCCGCAGGGCGCGGCAATGCTCCGGGCCCGAGTACTGCGCGAGGCACGGGCGCTGGCTCGCGTCGATCACCCCAATGTCGTGACCATCCACCACGTGGTGGACGGCGGCGAGTACGTCTACCCGTGGCTAGTCATGGAACTGGTGACCGGCGGATCACTTCAGGACCGGCTCGACAAGGGGCCGTTGGCGCCCGCCGACGCCGCCCGGCTGGGTCGCGAGGTGCTGGCCGCACTACGCGCCGCGCACGATGTCGGCATCCAGCACCGGGACGTGAAACCCGCCAACGTGCTGATGAGACCCGACGGACGTCCCGTCCTCACCGACTTCGGCATCGCGACCATCAGGGACTCGACCGCCCTGACCGCGACCGGGTCGATCATCGGCACGCCCGACTACATGGCACCCGAGCGCGTCTCCGGCGGCGAAGGCGGCCCGGGCTCCGACCTGTGGTCGCTGGCGATGATGCTGTACGTCGCCGTCGAGGGACATCACCCGCTGCGCAGGGGAACCACCCTCGCCACGCTGGCAGCACTGTTGAGCGAGCAGCTTCCGCCACCCGCCCGAGCCGGAGTCCTGACCGGGTTCCTGAACGCCGTGCTCGTCAAGAACCCGGCCGACCGGGCGGACACGACGACCGCGGACCGGCTGCTCGCGGAGGCGATCGAGGGCAGCAACACGGTTCCGAGTGCTCCCGCCGGGGCGGACGGGGCCACGTCGTACAGGCTGGCCCCTCCGCCGGGTGCAACGCCCGCACCCTCCGCGCCGGTTGGGTCCGGACCGCCTGCCGGCTTCGGACCGTCCACCGGCTTCGGGCCGGCCTCGGGCTTCGGCCCGCCGACTCCGTACCCGGCGGGCCCCACACAGCAGACGCCGGCGCGGCCGGGCAACCGTGCGAAGAGCCGAATCGCGATCGCCTCGTCCGTCGTCGGGACCGTGATGGCAGGAGTCCTGGTCTGGACCCTGCTGCCGGACGGCGGCGACAAGGACAGCGGAAAGCCCGCCGATTCAGCCGGCGCGACCTCCTCGACCAGGACGACGGACCCCACTCGCACACCGTCCCGCTCGACCCCGACGCCTCAGGCCGACGCGAAGACGGATCTGCTCACCCCCGCCGGCATCCGGACGGCGGTGAAGGAGATCAAGGCCGCGACCGGCACGGACCGCGCATGCGACCTCACGGTCTATCCGACCTATGTCTCCGCGGAAATCATGGTCAAGGGCAGCGACACCAAGTACGACAGCTACACCTACCGCCCGGGCCAGGGCGTCGAGAAGGGCATCATCAGCAGCGCAATCATCGGCGGCGAACGCTCCTTCAGTCTCGACAGCTTCGACTGGGACGTCCTTCCCGCCCTGCTGAAGCGGGCGGAGAAGGACCTGAACGTACAGCGGCCGACCATGCGTTACATCCTGGTCCGCCCTGCCGACGACACGTTCGACACTCCGCTGGGACTGGCTGTCTATCTCGCCGACGACCACGTCACCGGCTATCTGGATGCCGACCTGAAGGGCAAGGTGACCCGGGTGATGCCGGCCCAGGACTGAGCGATCTGTCGGCATCGCCCGCGCCCTCGACCTGCTCGTGTGGCCCGCCAACGGCCTTCGCCGCCCCGCAGGTTGGCCGCCCACTTGTCGTCCTGCGTGCGCTTCACCGGCCGCTCCTCCTCGGTGGCAGGGGCTAGGGAGAACGGGGTACAGCCGGACGGGGGACGCAGGTGCCACGGTACGAGGGCGTGCGGGAGGTGGCCAATCATCGGCCCGGCCGTCGGGATGTGCCCGTCAGGCCCTTGACCGGGTGCCGCTTCGACGGAGGATGGGGGAAGAGAGTGGGTCTGCGTGGTGAAGTGTGAGCGTCTGACAACTCCGACAGCAGGGAGCGTTTCTTCCGATGACCGCACAGCCCGCACGCCCTGAGCGCAGCGGTCCCGAGACCGCCTCGGTCACGGATGTCTCGCCGTTCAAGCCTTCTCTCGTCAAAGCGGTGTTCAGGGACGTGACCCCGATGCACGTCTCTCGGTCGGCCGCGTGGGCCGCCGCGTCGGTGACGCGGACAGTGCTGACGGAGATCATCGACGGCGCGAGGAGAGCGGCGGCGGCGGAGGCCCGGAAGAGGCTGATTCCCGGGGACCTTCTCTCGGCGATCGACCGGAACGTCGAGCTCGAGGTGGGGGACAAGTGGTACGACCACAGCCCGACGTTTCAAGGCCTGACCGGTGTCCTGTACGACGCCGAGGGTGTCATCGTGCCTTCTCGTAAGCGCAGCAGGTCGCGCAAACCGAGTGCTGTGGTCGGCGCCCACAGGTTCGAGGCCGGGGTCAAGAAGCTGTTGGCGAGCCAGGGGGCGACGGCCGCCCCGGCGCTGGTCCGCGACCTGGACGGAATCGCGAGCGTGTTCCTGACGGACCTCGCCCGGGACGCGGCCATGGTCGTCCGCGAGGGCGGGGTCAAACGTTTCGGTACCGTCACCCTGGTGATGTCGGGCGAACCGGCCCCACCCCCGTTCCTCAAGGATTCCCCCCGGGCCCTGTCCGCCCGCAGGGGGGACGGGCGGACCATCGGCAGGGATGACATCCTGGCCGCCACCACGATTCAGTTGTTCGGCGGCAACCTCAGGCAGCGAGCCCTCACCGAGGCCCGCGAGGCGACACAGAACACTTCGGCCACCTGAGCGGGTGCGACCAACATCACCGCCCGCACCCTCATCTGCTACCGCAGACTCGCCAAATGAGATGACCTCTCAGCGGCAGCGGCTGGGCAGCAAAGCCGCGCGAGCGGCGGCGAGGTCATCGCCGAACTGCCCGCGCACCTGCGACATCCACCACGCCGGCAGCCGGTCCACCCCGTTGATGGCCGGCACCAGTCGTTGTCTGGGCCCGCTTCCCTTGGCGCCCTTGCCCCACCGGATGTGCAGGACGCCCAAAGGCTCCGACCTGGGGATACCAGTCCCCCACCTGAAGGCGGACGGTTTCGTCGATGCGCAGGCTCACCCGTCGCCACAACGACGCGGCCACGTAGTCCCGCGCGCCCGTCAGGAATCTACTCCCCCGCTCGCCCGGCAGGCCCGAGCGCCAAGCGGTGAACAGGGCTTCGACGGCCGAAAGCGGGATGCGCACACTCGCCCGGGCCGGCAGGCGAGGCTGGTTGAACTCGTCGACCGGCTGCACCAGCATCGATCACCAAGTGCACGAGGGACGGTTCGTTGCCGGTCCTTTCGGCGCGCCCGCGTGTCAGGCGGGTTCGCCGGCGCGTGCGGTGTCTGTGGTGCGGAAGCGTGCCCGGTAGACCCCGGGGGTGATGCCGAGGTTACGGGTGAAGGCCCGGCGCAGCGATTCCGGTGAGCCGAAGCCGGTGCGCCGGGCCACCGTGGCCATGGGGTCGTCGCCGCCTTCCAGCATCGCCTGGGCGGCTTCCATCCGGACCTGCTCGACGTAGTGGGCCGGGGTCGTGGCCATCTCGTCGTGGAACAGGCGCGTGATGTGACGGGTGCTCACACCCGCCCGGCGCGCCATGGTGGCAAGGGTGTGCTGGGCGGACGGGTCTTCGGCGACCGCGTCCAGGACCCGGCGCAGCATCTCCTGTCTGGCGCGTGGGCTGTGCGTGCGGACACTGAACTGCGACTGGCCTCCCGGCCGTTGCATGAACACGACCATGTCCTTGGCCACGGCGCGGGCGACGTCGGCGCCGTGGTGCTCCTCGACCAGGGCGAGCGAGAGATCGATGCCCGAGCTGACGCCCGCGGAGGTCATGACGTGGCCGTCGCGCACGAACAGGGCGTCAGCTTCCACGGTCACCCTCGGGTACCGCAGGGCGAGCTGGTCGGCGAAGCGCCAGTGCGTGGTCGCCTTGCGTCCGTCGAGCAGTCCGGCCGCGGCGAGGAGGAAGGCGCCGGTGCAGATGGAGGCGGTGCGGCGGCTGCGTGAGTCGAGGGCTCTCACGGCGTCCAGCAGGGCGTCGTCCTTGATGAGCGAGGGCCACTCGGGGCCGCCGGGGATGACGACCACGTCACTGACGTCCTGCACCTGCGCGGCGGCCTGGTCGACGCGCAGTCCGGTGCCGGCCGCGGTGACCACGTCGGCACCGTCCGGGGAGACGATGCGCACGCGGTAACGTCCGCCGAATTCGTTGGCCGACGTGAACACCTCGATCGGGCCGGTGACGTCGAGCAGCCGTACGCCGGGGAAGACCAGCACGGTCACCAGTAGCGGCTTCCTGCCTGATGGCCGGTCCTTCATCGTGCGCCTCCTGGCCGGACGGACACGCTCCACCCTAGTCCTTTTGAGTTTGATTATCAAACTCACTCGGCGCAAGAAGGGCACCGGACCTCCTCGGGTGCTGTTCTCCATCGGGACAGTGCTCGATGTCCTGGTGTGAGGGCGTCATGGCGCGTGCTGTTCTGTGGCGGGACCCGTGCCGCGCCGTACGTTCGGAACCGCCAACGGGCTGACGGTCTCGGCTGCGCCCTGTGAGCTGCCGTGCGCGGGCGGGCCGGTCGGCCGGCCACCGTCGCCGAGCGCGGGCGGTGACGACCCGAGACAAGAACAGAAGGCACTCCACGCCGTGGCACCCCACTCCAGTACCAGTCGAGCGGTCCCGTCCCAGGACGGTCCGGTTCCAAGACCGTCCGCGCCCGCCCGTGACCGGCCGGCCGCGGCGAACGGCGGGGGGCGGGAGCGGCTCGGTCCCAGCTGGTTCGCGGCCGTCATGGGAAGCGGGATCGTCGCCGTCGCGGCAGCTACGCTGCCGCGCGGCTTCCCGGGGCTCAGCGAGGCCGCCACGGCTGTCTGGGCCGGGACCGCATTGCTGTTGATCGCGCTGGCCGCCTGCTATCTCGGGCAGCGGATGCTGCGGGTGCATGCCGGTGATCCGGTCGTGTCCCAGTTCTTCGGGGCGCCGCCGATGGCGCTGCTCACCGTCGGGGCCGCGACGCTGCTGCTCGGCCCGCGGCTGATCGGGGAGCGTGCGGCGCTGGATGTGGACTGGGTGCTGTGGTCCGCCGGTACCGTGCTCGGTCTCGTCACCGCCTGCACGATTCCGTACCTGATGATCACGCGGCACCGTTTCGCGCCGGGCGCGGCGTTCGGCGGCTGGCTGCTGCCGGTGGTGCCGCCGCTGGTCTCCGCCGCGACGGGCGCGCTGCTCGTCCCGCGGGCCCCGGCCGGGCAGGTGCGGCTGGCCATGCTGCTGGGCTGCTACGCCATGCTCGGGCTCGGTCTGGTCGCGGTCCTGCTGGTGCTGGCCATGGTGTACAGCCGCCTGGTGCATCACGACGCGCCCAGCGGTGCGGCGGTGCCCACGGTGTGGATCGGCGTGGGGGCACTGGGCCAGGCGGTGACGGCGCTGGGCGCGCTGGCCACGGCGACGCCGAGCGCACTGCCCGGCCCGTACGCCCGCGGAAGTGCGGTCGCCGCGCTCCTGGGCGGGCTCGGGATATGGGGCTTCGCCCTGCTGTGGCTGGTGCTCGCCACGGCGCTGACCGTGCGGGAGGTCCGCAGGGGGCTGCCCTTCGCGCCCACTTGGTGGTCCTTCATCTTCCCCCTCGGCGCCTTCGTCACCGGCACCAGCGCTCTGGCCGCCCGTACCGGCTCGCAGCTGTTCGTCTGGACCGCCGTCGTCCTGTACGCCCTGCTCGTCGTCGCCTGGGCGGTGGTCGCCTGGCACTCCCTGCGCCACACCGCTGTCCGCCGGCGTGAGCGGGCCCGACGGTGACAGAGCCCGAGTCCCACCCGGTGTGAGGCTGTGGCGCGGCACGAACCCACCGCGCCACCGTCGTCGTACGGGTACGGGGACGGGTACAGGTACGGGTACAGGTACGGGTACGGGCTCGCGCTGGCTCGCACCGCGCCGAACCCGTGCCTGTGCCTGTGCCCGCACCTGTGCCTGCGCCTGCGCCTGTGCCTGTGCCTGTGCCTGTGCCTAGGGCAGCGTGCGGGTGGGCGGCGGGGCCGTGCTCTCCGGGCGGGCCGCCTGCCCGGTTGCGGTGGCGGATCCCTGTGCGGTCATGGGGCGGGGCCGGAGCTTGGCGGCCACCATGGCGGCGAACACGACGGCCCAGACCGCCGCGGCGACCCAGACCTCCCAGCGGCCCATGGACGTCATCCATGAGGTTCCGGTCGCGCGTCCCAGTTCGTGCGTGGTGACCGCGTACATACCGATCGGGAAGACGATGTTCCACCAGCCGAGCTCGTAGCGCAGCGGAATCCGGCGCAGTGCGTGCCGCCATACACCCAGGGCCAGCAGGAGCGGGATCAGCCAGCTGGAGAACGACCACAGGACGACGGACGACCCGACGATGACGGGACGCGAGAGCATGGTGCTGCCCGGCGGAAGCGCGATGAGCCGTACCCCGGCGAGCACGGTGATCGCCGCCGCTCCCATGAAGATCCAGACCGACGTCATGAGGCCTTCCGGCCGCACCGGGCGGGCCAGCAGCCTGGCCAGCACGAGCGCGGCGACCAGCAGATACTGCATCAGCCCGACGGCCCAGCACACCACCGCCAGTGCGGGCAGGACCTGGCCCGGGCTCACCCGGGCCAGCGAAGCCGCCGCGACCGCCACCGACTCCGATCCCACCGCCCACAGGAACCAGGTGCCGTTCACCTGGTCGATCGACGGGCCCCGTTTCACGGTGGTGATGAGCGCGAGTGGAATGCCGTAGTCCAGCAGCAGCCACCCCAGCGCCCCGAACGCCAGGAACGCCGCCGCCACCGTGGTGTGGCCGTCCGGCACGAAGCGCGCGGCCAGCACGTTGGAGGAGATCGCGAGGGTGAGGAAGGCGAAGGCGCGCGGTCCGAGAAAATCTGCGACGAACCGCCCGCGCCGGCGCAGCAGCCGCCAGCCGTAGGCGGGCACCAGCACCGCGAAGCCGGCCAGGGCCACCCAGAGCAGAACGGCGGAGGCGGTGCCGGCGCCGTTTACGTACAGGGCCGTGGAGACGATGGCGGTGCCCATGACGAACGCGAGTGCCCCCGGATTGAGGTCGGCCACCGCGGCGGAGACGGCCGTCCGGTATCCGGGCGGCCGTGGACCGGGACCGGCGTGTTCGGGCCCGGGAGGGTCGGCATCGGGATGGCGTGCGTCGTGACGGCCGGGATCGGTGAGCCATTCGGCCAGGACCGCGGCATGGCTGTGGTCCATGTCCTGGGTGGCGGTCAGCAGGGTGAGGCTGCCGTGCCCGGCCAGATCTCGCAGTCTGTCGGCCGCCTGCCGGTGCCCTTGATCATCCAGTTCGGTGAGGTAGCGGCGGCGGAATTCGCCGAACCGCTGCGGGTTGTGGCCGTACCAGCGCTGCAACTCGGCGGACGGGGCGACCTCCGGCAACCACTCGTCGAGGGGTGGGCGTCGCCGGCGAATGCCTTCCGGCCAGGCCCGGTCGACCAGCACCCGCTCGCCGCTCTCGGCATCTTCGCCACCCTCAGCGGTCTCGGCGTCCTCGGAAGGCGTCTGCTCATTGATCCTGCGGCAGGTGATCTGCTTGGCCATGACGCATCCTCCGGCCGCTCTTGCGGTAGGTGCATTTCGGTGGAATAGAGAATTTCATTATCTTTTGGGTGCAGCGATGGCGCGGGTCGGCGAGCGTCGCGGGCAGCCCGCTCGACGGCTCGGCAAGTGTCGGTGTGCGCGACGGTCCGCACGCTCAGGCCCGCCTTCCGCTGGGATCTCGGCCCGGGAAGCCTTCCGGGGAAACCCGTCGCTCGCTCCCGGGGCGCTCACCTGCGTCCGGAGGCAGGCCTCCTACAGGGTGGGCCACCCGGGGCCCCACTCCCCCGTACGCAGGCCGTCCTCGGCTGTGACGACCAGGACGCGTCATCGGCGGCGAGCGCGAACACCTCGCCGGGAGGCGGCTGGACCCGCGGCGGGTCCACTACGGTGATCTCCACGCCGCTCGGGAGGGGGTTCCGCCGCTTCGAGGGCGACCGGGGTCACCGTGTTGACCGCACCGGCGGCGCGGCCGATGGTCGGCGGCCGCGGGGACTGTCACGGGCCGCTCCCCTCGATGCCGCCCTGCCGTCGCGGACGCACGGGGAGCGACCGCCGACGGCAGGGCGGCTCGTTCACCGGAAAGCCGCTGTCACGAGAGCCTTCTGCTCCACGCCGTGCCGGCGAGCCGAGCCGACCGCGGGCGCGGGACCCTCAGGCCGGCTCACGCATTCCACAGGGCGTCCCGTCGGCCGGTGCAGCCGCGGCGCGAGGAAGGACCACGCGCCCTGGTTCTCCGCTTCCTCCTGCACCCACCGCACGTCCGCGGCCGCGGGGAAGCGGGCGAGTTCCGCCGCGAGTTCCTCCTCGGGGAACGGGTAGAGGCGCTCCACGCGGACGATCGCCGTGTCGGTCGAGCCCGAGTCGTGCCGGTGGGAGTCGAGTTCGTGGAAGACCTTGCCCGAGCACAGCAGCACGCGGGTGACCCGGTCGGGGTCCACCGTGCGGTCCGGCAGGACCGGGCGGAAGCCGCCCTGGGTGAACTCGGCCAGGGCGGAGGTGGCCGCCTTCGACCGGAGCATCGACTTCGGGGTGAAGACCACCAGCGGCCGCCCGCGGCCGTCCAGCGCCTGCTGCCTGAGCAGATGGAAGTAGTTGCCCGGCAGGGAGGGCATGGCCACGGTCATGTTGTCCTGCGCGCACATCTGCAGGAACCGCTCGATCCGGGCCGAGGAGTGGTCCGGGCCCTGGCCCTCCAGGCCGTGGGGCAGCAGCAGGGTCACCGCGGAACGCTGGCCCCACTTCTGCTCCGACGACGCGATGTACTCGTCGACGACCGTCTGCGCGCCGTTGACGAAGTCCCCGAACTGGGCCTCCCACAGCACCAGTGCCTCGGGACGGGCCAGCGCGTAGCCGTACTCGAAGGCCAGCGCAGCCTGCTCGGACAACATCGAGTCGTACGGTGTGAAGCCCGCGGCCCGCCGCCCCAGAGAACGCAGCGGCGTGTGCTCGGCGCCCGTACGCCGGTCGGTCAGTACCGCGTGGCGCTGGCCGAAGGTACCGCGCCGCGAGTCCTGCCCGGCCAGCCGCACCGGGACGCCCTCCAGCAGCAGCGAACCGATCGCCAGTGTCTCCGCGGTGGCCCAGTCGACCGTGCCCGCGTCGAGCGCCGCCGTACGCCGGCGGAGCTGCGGCAGGACGCGGGGGTGCACGGTGAAACCCCGCGGCAGGTCGGTCTGTGACGCGATGACCTGCCGGGCGGTCGCCTCGTCGATCGCGGTCACCGCCCGGCGGCCCACGCGCGGGGCGGTTCCCTGTCCGGCGTCGTGGGCGGGGCCGGTGGCGGGTGGCGTCCGGGTTTCGGCGAAGGCCCTCTCCAGGTGGTCCCGGTAGTCGCGGCGGGCCCCGTCCACCTGTCGCTCGCCGATGTCCCCGCGGGCCACCAGGGACTCGGCGTACACCGTGCGCACCGAAGCCCTGGCGTCGATACGGTCGTACATCACCGGCTGGGTGATGGACGGGTCGTCGACCTCACTGTGCCCGTGGCGCCGGTAGCAGACCAGATCGACCACGACGTCCTTGTGGAACGTCTGGCGGTAGTCGAAGGCCAGCCGTGCGACGCGGTCGACCTCCTCCGGATCATCGCCGTTGACGTGGAAGATCGGGGCCTCCACCATCCGTGCCACGTCGGTGGCATAGGTGCCCGAGCGGCCGTTGGCGGGCAGAGTGGTGAAACCGACCTGGTTGTTGATGACCACGTGGACCGTTCCGCCCGTGCGATAGCCGGGCAACTGCGACATGTTCAGTGTCTCGGCGACCACACCCTGCCCGGCGAACGCCGCGTCGCCGTGGACGACGACGGGCAGTACGCGTGAGGGCCCGCCGTGCTCAGCGGCCAGGTCCTGCCTGGCGCGCACCACTCCCTGGGCGACCGGCCCCACGATCTCCAGGTGCGAGGGGTTCGCCACGACCGAGACGGCGATCGTGCCGCCGTGCAGGGCACGGTAGGTGCCCTCCGCGCCCAGGTGGTACTTCACGTCCCCCGAACCCTGGACGGACCCGAGGTCCAGGGAGTCCTCGAACTCGCCGAAGATCTGGGCATAGGACTTGCCGATGATGTTGGCCAGGACATTGAGCCGGCCGCGGTGCGCCATCCCGATGACGGCTTCTGCCACACCGTCCTCGATCGAGTTGAGCAACAGGGCATCGATCAGCACGATGGCCGACTCGCCGCCTTCGAGCGAGTACCGCTTGTGGCCCACGTACTTGGTCTGCAGGAACGTCTCGAAGGCTTCCGCGGCCCCCAGCCGGTAGAGGATCCGCAGCTGCTGGGCACGGTCGGCCCGGCGCCGCGGGCTCTCGACGCGCTGCTGGATCCAGCGGCGTTCACGGGAGTCCTGGATGTGCATGTACTCGAAGCCGGCGCTGCGGCAGTAGAACTCCCGCAAGGAGCCCAGCACTTCATCGAGTGTCATCGTGGCGTGCCCGGCGAACCCGTCCACGACGAAGTCCGTTGCCCGGTCCCCGTCGTGGAGTCCGAACGCGGCGATGTCCAGCTCCGGATGGGCGACGGCGGACCGTGCCGTGAGCGGATCCGTGTCGGCCATCAGGTGACCGCGTACGCGATACGCGTGAATGAGCGCCGCGACCCGGATGGCCTTGAGCGTCGCCTCATCGCTGTCCTGGTGCTCCGGACCGAAGACGGCGGGCCCCGGCCGGCCTGCCGGTGTGCCCAGGGAAACCGGAACGGGCGGGGCTGCTGGAACGGGCGGGGCGGCCGCGGTGGCCGGAGTCGCAAAGAAGTCCCTCCACGTCCCGTCGACCGAGCCGGGGTCGCGCAGGTAACGCTGCCGCTGGTCGTCCACGACCCATTCGTTGAATCCGAAATCCAGCCCGTGAATCACCGTTCGAGTGGTGTTGGTGTCTGATTGCGACGCCATGGCGTAGAACGCCTTCTTCCTTGTCCGAAGCCCTGCTGTCCCGGCGTGGCCCTCGCGGTCGTCTGCTCCAGGTGTCCCGTGTTCGAGGATCTGGCATCTGTTTCACAGACAACCTGTGTGACCACGTCGCACCGGCGACGGTAGAACGCGGACGGGGCCGGGGCGGATGGCTCCCCGGGCCACATCAGCCTCATATCAGGACATCGGGCGGACGACTGCCCGCTGCCTGCCGTCGAATCGCCGACGGCCGGAGCGCGCGGACGACGCCTGTCCTGATCCGAGGGCCTCATGTCCGCCCGGGCCGCCATCGGCGGTGCACAGAACCTGGTTACGACGATGCGGCCGCCGGCCCGCGGCCGGAGAACTCTACGCTGGGGGAACGAACATGATCGACCTGGACGACCCGTCCGGCACCGCACGGCAGCCTTCGCCGATCCTGTGGAGTCTGGGTCTCCTGCACGGCGAGTTGCGGACACGGCACGGTCTGTCGCTCCACGACTACCTCATTCTCGGTGTCCTCGCCGAAGCCGCGGGCCGGCCCGTGCGCGTGGCCCGGCTGACGGCGTTCCTCCAAGAATCGGGGACCCGGATGTCATCACTCCTCAAGAGCCTGCAGGCGGCCGGACTGATCGAACGCGCTCGCCGTGACGGGGACCGCAGGACGGTCGAGGTCACCCTGACCGACGCGGGACGTGTCAGGTTCGCCGACGCCGAGAGAACCGCGCACGCTCAGCTGCGCGGGCGTCTCGTCCCCTGACGGCTCCCGCCCGGCGGCCGGTACCCCGTCGCCACCGGCGTGCCCGAAGGGGGTCAGGCCGCCGGCCGCGGACATCCCGCAGTGAACGCATCGCCGTGATCCGGGGTCAACTCCCATACGGACATGGGTGGTTGGCGTTCCACGGCTGACGGGGAAGCGGCGGTTGGTGCTCCGTTGGCCGTCTGTTGCAGCCGTCCCATGCTCCCTCGTGTGCGGCGGGCGAGCACACGAGGGGGAACGGAACATGAACGCACGCACCGTCGCGTGCCGGCCGTTGTCGGGGCCGGCACGCTGGCCGGGGTCGCCACTCTGGTGCTGAGCGGCAGCGGGGTCGAGGTCCCACTCCGGAGGGCCGACCGAAACGCTGCGCCCGAACAGGCGGCGGAGACGGCGGTACCTGTGCGGGCGCGCGGCCGGCGCGAACCTCCGCGGCGACGGCCAGGCCCAGAGCCAGGACGCCCGCGACCGCCCCCACAACACTCGCGGTCTGGTCCGCCCGGCTCAGACCGACAGCAGCCACGTACGAAATCACTCGCCGGCAGTGCACCGGTCGCCACCCACATCAGTGCACGCCTCCATGCCATCACACCCTCCATGGTGGACCGAAACCTCCAATTCCGGAAGGAAATAGGAGACTTGACCCCGCCGTGACGATCCGAGCCGGTGCCGCAGGACATCCTGGAAGGCTCAGAAGCCACTGCCACCAGAGCGCCCAGACCGCGGCCGGCAACGTCCGGGCAATGTGTCACTCGTACGTGGGGTGGAGCCGTTGTTTCGGCAGGCCTCCCGTTCCCGCCGCTGGAAAATCCGGCCATGGGAACTGGTTCGGGGACACGGTGGGTCGGTGTGCTGTATCTCGTGCTGGCGTTCGGCGGCGTAGCCGGGGCTGTGTTCATCGCCTTCTGTTTCGACCTGCGGGTGGCCGAGACGGCGGCGACCCTGCTTCCGTCCGCAGGCGGCCTGTACCTGTCCTGGGCAACCTTCCGTGCCGATCGCCGCGAGGCGACCCACGATCACGGCGTGGCCGAGATCGCCGACCGGCTGGCGGTGGCCGTGCGGCGCCAGTGGGAGTCCGAGGTCCGGGTGCGCCGGCTGAACGACCCCTATCCGCTCCCGGTCTCCTGGCACGCGGCCGATCCGCGATTCGGCGAGTCGTGGTCCCTCCTGCGGGAGTTGGCCGGTGACTGGCCGTCCGGCCGGCCGGCTCCCCCCTCCGGCTGGGCCACCGAGCCCGCCGGACTGGCCGGAACAGGCGGGGAGATCACCCAGGTGTTCCTGGAACGGGTGCCGACCCGCCGTCTTGTGGTCCTCGGCGGCCCGGGAAGCGGGAAGACGATGCTGCTGATCCGCCTGATGCTGGCGCTGGTCGCCGAACGTGCGGAAGGAAGCCCGGTTCCGGTCCTGTTCCCGCTGGCCTCGTGGAATCCCGCGGAACAGACCCTGGAATCCTGGATGGCGCAACGGCTCGCACGCGACTACAGCGGTCTCGGCGCCCCGGAGTCGGGGCCTGCGGACCACTCCGGGCAAGTCAGCCACGCCCGAGCTCTCCTGGAACACCGGCTGATCCTGCCGGTGCTGGACGGGTTCGACGAGATTCCCGAACCGTTCCGCGCCACGGCGCTGGACGCGATCAACGCCGCCCTGCCGCTCGGCCAGCCGCTGGTGCTGTCCAGCCGGGTGACGGAGTACGGGGCCACGCTGGCTCCGGCCCACGGGGTACCGGTCATGCTCTGCGGTGCCGCCGCCGTGGAACTGCGCCCCTTGGACGCGCCGGACGTCGCCGGCTATCTGCGACGGGACGCCGGCGGCCGGGGCACGGCGGCGGCCGCCCGCTGGGATCCGGTGATCCGCCTGCTCGGCACCGATGTCCCCGTGGCCCGCGCGCTGACCACACCACTGATGCTCTTTCTGGCCAGGACGGTGTACAACCCCCGGCCTGGAGAACACGCCGCGATCCTCCCCGCACCCGCCGACCTGTGTGATCCGGCCCGCTTCCCCGACACCGCGGACGTACGGGCCCACCTCTTCGAAGCGTTCGTGCCCGCCGCCTACCGGCCCCATCCTCGGTATCCGTGCCGCTGGTCCCCCCAGCAGGCCGAGCACTCCCTGCGGTACCTGGCGCGACACCTGCGGCACACCCTGGGCGGCAGCGGCGACCTGGCCTGGTGGCAGTTGCGTCGTACGCTGCCGCCCCGTGTCTGCCAGGTGGTGACGGGAGTCGTCCTCGGTGTCGTGGCCTGGACCGCCGCCACCGCGGTCGGCCGGCTCACAGCACTGCTCGCCGGCCTCGACTCCGGATGGCAGACGGGCCCGCCCGCGGCCATCGTCGCGGGACTGGCCGGAGGGATCGCGGGCGGCATCGGCTGCGGCCTCGTCGCGGGCGTGACCGGGGGCATCGTCGAGGGAACGACCCACCTGCTCACCACCGGGCAGCCGGGAGGGCTGCCGACCGCGCTGGCCTATGGACTCGCCTACGGCTTCGCCGGCGGAATCGTAGGCGCGCTCTCCAGCAGACTCCCGGACCGGCAACACGGGGCGGCAGCCTCGGAGTCCCGGCGCAGAAGGCGCTGGGACTGGCGCATGTGTGCCCTCGGCTTCACCGCCGGAGCCGTCCTCTGGTTCTCGTTCCGCCTCAACTACGGCCCGACGGCCGCGACCGTCGGCGCCCTCGCCAACGGGGCGGTCTACGCGTTGGCCGGCGGAGTGGTCGGCGCCCGGGCAAGCAGTCTGTCCGCACACCGCCCGGACGCCATCCCCACCGTCCGCACGCTGTGGGCCTGGAACTGGCGGGGCTTTTCCGGCGGCCTCGCCAGCGGCTCCACCATCGGCTTCACCCACTGGGCCGTACTCAGGATCCAGTCGCTCCTCACCGGCAATCCCTCCTACACCTTCGCCACAATGCTCTCCTTCTCCTGCGCGTTCGGGCTCTCGGTCGGAATCGCCCACGGCCTCGCCGGCAAACCGGCCGATCTCACCGCCCCGGTCGGGCCGGCCACCCTCATGGAGCAGGACCGAAGGATCTTCCGCAGGCTGTGGATCGTCGTGGGCCTCGCGGTCTGCGCCACATTCCTTCTCTGCTACGGCATCGAATACGTCGTACAGGGCGGGTTCTCCTACGGCCTGGGCCGAGGGGTCCCGGGCGGACGGGGGATCGCGATGAGCCCGCCCCACATCCTCGACCGCGGACTCGCCTACGGACTCACCGTGGGCCTCGCAGCAGCGCTCAGGGACAACGCCTGGTGGTACTACACCCTGACCCGCCATCACCTGGCGGCACGCCGTCACCTCCCCCTGGATCTGACCGCGTTCCTCGCCGACGCCCATGAACGACGCGGCGTACTGCGCCAGGTGGGAACGGTCCACCAGTTCCGCCACATCGACCTGCAGCACCATCTCGCCGCCCCAGGGCGATCCCAGGAGCCCGGAGCCTCACGCCCGCCCCTGCCTCCGCCCCGCCTCCCTCATCCGCCAGTACATGAACGCTCAGCGGGTGAAACTGCTTGACGGCGATGCGCGCAGGGGAGAACGGGCGAGACCCCCAGGGAATCCTCATACAGAGTCCGGCCGAGCCCGCTGTCGGCGAACGCGCCGCAGTCGAGGCCCGGATCCGCGGCCTGCGGCCCTGCACCCGCGCTACTTGCCGTCCAGTGCTGCCACCAGCTGAGGCAGGGCGCCACCGGCCGCAATGAGGGCCAGGTGGTCGTGGAAATCCCGGCTGTGGACGATCAGGCCGCCGCGGACCCTCAGCACCTGGATATTGGCGGACTCAAACGTCCGTCCGGTCGGCCTGTGGTGTACCTGGTAATCCCATTCGGCGACGATCAGCTCCGGGTCGTCGGTCTCCCGGATCACCACATTCGCCGGGGTCAGCTCCACCGCACTGCCCGCGGCGACCTGCGCGAACCGCTCCTGGAGTGCAGACCGCCCCTCGGTGCGGCGCGGCGCGACCGGCTCGAAGACGGTCTCCACCACGGCGTCCTCAGCGTAAAGGTCGGCCAGTTCGGAGTAACGGCCCGCGGCGATGCCTTCGAGCAGCTTCGTGAAGACCGCGCGTGGTGACGGCATTTCGGACATGGTCAACCTCCGTCGGGATGCGTCGCTAGAATCGGACTAGTGAGTCCGTTTTGACGATACGGACTAGACGCTCCGGTTGTCCAGCACGGCTCTGCGGCCGGCGGGGAAGGGTGGAAGGGATGAGCGGCGCCGAAGAGCGCCCGCTGCGGGCGGACGCGGCCCGTAACCGGGCCAGGCTCCTGGACGTCGCCACCGAGGTGTTCACCACCCGTGGCGTCGGCGTGCCGACCGAAGAGATCGCCCGGGCTGCCGGGGTCGGAGTCGGCACGCTCTTTCGGCACTTCCCGACCAAGGAAGCACTGCTGGAAGCCGTGATGGTGCGCAGGCTGGAGGCGATCGCCGCCCAAACCGCGCAGCTGGCCGCCGAAACGGAGCCCCCCGAAGCCTTCTTCGCCTGCTTCCGCCTGGTGATCGAACAGTCCGCGGGCAAGAACGAGTTCACCCGGGCACTCGCCTCAGCCGACGTGGACGCGCACACGGCCCTGCGGGAGTCCAGCGAGGCGATCCAGGCCCAACTCGCCGTACTGCTGGACGGGGCACAGCAGGCAGGAGCCGTTCGCCCAGAGCTCGGCCTGCCGGAACTGATCGCCCTGCTGGCCGGCACCAGCACGGCAATGGAGCAGCTCGGGGCAGACCCGGCGGCCCGGCAGCGGATCTTCGATGTGGTCTTCGACGGACTCCGACCGCACTGACCGACGACGTGCCGCCTTCCTGTGCCCTTGCGCAAGGGAGTGTGGGTCAGACCGAACGATGCGAGCACTGGACGCAGGCAACTGACCCTTGGAATCGATCATCTGGCGGGCCGCCCTGCCGAATGCTCCGGATCACCGCGGCCCGCGGAACCGGCCTCAGCCGGCAGGCATCCCCGTGCCTGGTGACATGGCCCGCGATCGGCGGCGGAAAGTGCGTGCCGAAGACGAGGGTGTCAGTGTCAGCGAGCGAGGCGAGCAGCCGAATCGGGCAGCGGCCTCGCGTCCGCTGTCCGCCGGCGACCGTGTGCCCCGCTGCATCCCGACCGAACGGGCACGAGAGGCGGCTCGACCGTCCTCGTCCTGGGCTTCGAATCCGGCGCCGCCCGCATGAACGACCGCCTCGAAACCGCCGTGGACCTGGCCAGGCCCACGGCGGGCGCGGCAAGGCACCGACGGACGAACGCGGCGCGGGAGCCGACGCGGCCCGTCAGCGCATGGCGCGCTCGGCGTTCCTTCGCATGCCAATCCTCAACCCGAGTGTCCTGCCCGACTTCAGGCCGGCACGCGGAAAGCGAGCGCCCCGACGCATGGGTGGCCCCGGCCATCCGGTTGCGGCTGCTCGCGCAGCTGCGGGCATGGCGGCTTCAGGGCGGGCCGCGACGTCGGGCTGATGCCCGCCACGTCACATGCCAGGCGCTCGGTTCCGCGCCGCCGTCACGCCTCCACCAGTGCCCGAAGCGTAGAAGACCGGCTCCGGCCACCGACTACGGGAGGACGGCAGTCCGAGGACGGGTGCGCAGACTGCGGTGGGCCGGCCAGCCGTTCTCGCCAGCCTTGAGCCATCGATCCTTCGTAGTCAGGTCTGCAGTCGAGTCTGATCCTGCTCCGTCACCGCGTAGCCGGGCACGGACGGCCACCGAACGGTCAGCACCACCGACTCATCCTCTGCGAACCATGAATGATCGACCCCGCGCCCCCATACGACGTAGTCACCCTGCTGTTCCAGAAGAACGCTGCGGCCTGGGAGTGCAACGCGGAAGCGTCCGCTGATGAGAACCAGGAGAGCTGTGCGTTCCTCACCCTTCACCCACTGTGATCGCTCATCACCGCGGGGATGGACACCCCATTTGATCTCCACAGCCTCGCTGTAGCGCGGATCGCCAACGTCCTTGAAGTGCCCCAGGAGCCACCCCCGGTCCAGTGCCGCATCCTTGCCCGCGTTGCCCACGTACACGTCGTCATTCACGTGGCAGGACGCTAGCAACAGTTCCCGTGAGTGCCTCCAGCACCGGCGACACAATTCGCGCGCCCGGCAGGTCTCGACCTCATCGTGGGCGGCATCGTCGACGACGATGGCAGGGAAGCGCGAGCGGGCTTCGACTCGCCCTGAAACGATCAGTCAGTCGGCGAAGGTGCCGACCAGCCGCTGTGGGGTGATCGTGACAACCACCCGCACGACCTCCGGTGGCAGTTCCAAGTACTCCTCACCCGCGCCGGGCCCCTCGTACTGCTCGGCCAGCGCGACGGCCAGCTTCCGGCCCACATCCTCGGCCACCGTCGCGGTACCGCGTACCTCCAGGTATCGCAGCGGGTCGGCCCGGTCGTAGACCGTCAGGCTGACCCGCGCGTCGCACTCGACGTTGGTCACCTTCCGGCGGCCGGCTGTCGAAGAGAGCAGCAGGTCGTCGCCGTCCCGAGCGACCCAGACCACCGAGGTCTGCGGGCTGCCGTCGGGGTTCACGGTGGCCAATACCCCGGGATTCACGTCGTCAAGAAGCCTGCAGGCGGCATCGTTCAACTTGATCGTCACGCCCGCGACCCTAGCCAGTCGCCAGGCGCGTCGACCGAGATTTCCCCCTGCTGCCGCGCACACAGCTCCCACCGACCGAGTTCGTAGATCGCAAACCCAGGCTCATCACGGGGTCTTCCGGTACCGGGCGCCACACCAACCCACAGGCCAGCGGGCTCTTTCCGGGGATCATCCGCTATGGCGTCGTCGACGGCGAGGCCCTGGGCGACGCGTCGGCGGCAGTGCCACCGGAACGGCCTGCGCCCTGTACACGTCGAATTCGGCGAGGTGGTCGCCGCGCCACAGCACGAGCTACCACAGGCCCGTGCCGTGGCTGGCCTGCGGCCGCATTCGTCCCCGACAGCGGTCAACGGCAGGGCAGGATGGGCAGGTTGCTGATCCTGCGGCGGACGGGGGTTCTGCGGTGCCGCGCCACGTCAATGAGGCCGAAGCGCTCGAGGTCATGCGCCTCGCCGGTCTCGAACCAGTGGAGCCCAGGCCCTCGGGAGGAGACAAGAGGGGGTGGTCGTGCCGGTGCGTGCGCTGCGGAGAGGGCGTCGCTCCGCACTACGGCACAGTGCGCCCTGGCGTGCGGGCCCGGGGCCAGGAGTACATCGGGTGCCGGTTCTGCGTGGCGGTCGAGCGTGGGAAGCGCCAGAGGGCGGGCATGGCGGCGAAGGCCGAGAAGGTGATGCTGGACCACCGATGGACACCGTTGTCCCCTTACCCCGGTGCCCTGGAGCCGTGGCCGTGCCTGTGCGGGAAGTGCGGGCAGAGGGCACAACCGCGGTTCTCGAAGGTCCAGGACCGAGGGCAAGACCGATGCGGGGCATGCGCCAAGGCCGCGGCGAGCGCCCGGTGCCTTGAGCAGGAAGTGGAGCGTGCGACCGCTGACCTGGTCGCGGCCGGATGGGAGCCGCTCGCCGCCTACCAGGGCGTGCACAAAGGCTGGAAGGCTCTCCACGGGGTGTGCGGGCAGATTCGGTATCCGCGGCTCGCCGAGATCCGTTCCGGACAGGTGTGCTGCTCGGGCTGCAACGGATCGGTGCGGGTCAGCGACGAGGAGGCCGCCGAGCTCATGCGCTCCGCCGGCTTCAAGCCGCTGAGCCGCTACCCGGGCAGCCAGATCCCGTGGCCGTGTCGGTGCCTTCGATGCGGCGGCATTGTCAAACCCCGGTACACCACCGTGCGCAAGGGCGGCGGATGCGGAAAGTGCGCGCTGGTCGGACGGGTGGCCACGCGGCGGACCAACTTCTCGGTCCAAGCCGTCGCAGAGATGCGCGCCGTCGGCCTCGAGCCGTTGGAGCCCTGCCCTGGCACCCTGGCTCGATGGCGATGCCGGCATGTGTGTGGGCGGGTCGTCTTCCCCATCCATCACCTGGCTAAGTACGGGCGAGGGGTGTGCCGCCAGTGCTCCGGGAGTCCGCTCATCGAGCCTCACGAAGCCGCCGCGAGAGTACACACGCTCGGCTTCATACCTCTGGAACCGTACCCGGGGCGCCTGGGCATCCCGTGGCGCATGCAGTGTCTGACCTGCGACACCGTGGTGGTCAAGGCTCTCCAGGGAGCGGGCGGTTGCCGCCGTTGCCGCCCCTTCGGCGCCAACCACGGCCTTCCAGCCCTGGTGTACGTCCTGCACCACCCGCACGTGAACGCCGTGAAAATCGGTATCACCAACATCGGCACGACACGCCTCGCCGACCACCGCCGGGACGGCTGGACAGCCATCAGGACGCAGTACTTCCCATACGGCGCCGACGCCTACGACGTCGAACAGAGCGTCCTGCACCGGCTGCGCAACGAACTCGGCGTCCCCCCGCACCTGTCCGCCGACCAGATGCGCCGAGGCGGAGCGACCGAGACCGCGGACGCCGACCTCATCTCCCCCCTAGCCCTGTGGGACCTGGTGGGCCAGGCACGGGATGAGATCGACACCGAGACAACACTCTGACCCCAGAGCCCACAACCCCGATCACCCCGTGCCCAGGTCCCCCACAACTGCTCCCGGCCGTCGGTCCCCGCTGACGGCCGGCGGGAATGCGGTCATCTCGGCCCCTACGGAGTGACCGAATACCTCCCCGCCGGCCCGCCCGGATGACCGAATAGCGCCACGCCAACCGCCACGCCAACCGCCCCGGCGGCCACCCTCGCCGCGCCGCCCTGGTGGCCGCCTGGTCGTCGTGATGATCCAGCGGTTCGGCGGCTGCGCATGACCGCCACGGCCCGTGTCTCGGAAGCCGAGAGCGACGCCCCGCGGCCGGTAGCGAGCATGGAGGAGGTCTCCACCAGCGGCGGGCACGGACAGTGCCTCTATCGCTCATCTGTCCTCCGTCGAGCGGGCGGCTGCGGCAAGATCAGAGCATGGATTTGGAGGGAGTAGGCGCCATCAGCGCCGCCACGGTTGCCGCACTCGGGATTCCGACGGCGATCTTGGTTGGCAGATGGCAGATGCGCGGTGCGCTCCAGCAGGCGCTGGAGACAAGCCGTGCCGGACTCGCACAAGCCGAGGCCAGCTACCGGGGCGCGCTGGACGCTGTCCATGCAGAGTCCAACGCCGCTTTCCAGCAGTGGAGGCGCGGAGTCCAGCGTGAGGCCTACAGTGCGCTCCTTCTCGCTGGGCACGAGGTCGAGATAGCCGTAAGGAGCTCGATCACTGCCCTGCGCAAGGAAGTTCTTTCAGAAACGTACGACCAGCACCAGGAGGACATCTCACGCGCCCTAGCAGCGTTGCAATCCGCCTACTTCGCAGTCGAGCTGGAAGGGCCTTCCGACGTGGCCGTGTGTGCCGCCGATTTCGCGGCCAGCGTGAACAAGCTGGCGGACTTCTACAGGTGGGACTGTGACTTCCGGCGCGCCGATGCGCAGCTGAACCGATCCAAGCAAGCCGCGATCGAGGCGTTCACACCCGATTCGGCACGCCCCGACCTCACAGCTGACAATCTACCGATCGTACTGGCCAGCACCGCGTTCTCAACAGCATGTTCAGCAGCCCGGGACAACCCCGATGATCTACTCACCGATCCATCCGGCAACCCGGCCCCACGGCGAGGATCCGAGCTGGAGGGCGCCGTGGTGAACTTCCTGTTCCATCTCAATGACGTGCCAGGCGACGATCCCGTGCATAGCCACAGCATCATGCTTGAGGAGGTTGCCCTCACGTCCTCAAGATTCCGCCGGCTCGGTACTCCGGGCGATACAGGGCATGATCGTGCTCGCCGCAGCATAGAGTCGGATTTCGACACGGAGCGCCGCCGCTTCATTTCCGAAGCGCGGACAGAGTTGAACGGTCCGTTTCTTCGTAATCGGTAGCTGGCGGACGAGTTCAGCGTGCCGCGAGACCGCCTCCACGTGTCTGACGCTCCTGCGAGCCGAAGGGCGGAATCGCCTTCGTCAGCTCCTCGCCGACCTGCGCGCCACGGCGAGCCTGGCGGGAGCAGGTCAGCTGGTTTCTGGTTCGGGAGGCAATGGGGTGGCTGTGGAGTCACCGTTGGCGGATGGTTCGGCCGCGGGGAGCCCGGCCCGGGCTCTGATCATGTCGGCTTCTGCCCGAATGAGTTCGGCCTTTGCCCGGACCATGTCGGCCCCGGCCTGGCCACGGGCCTGCACGTATTTGGCGTAGGCGGTGAGCGTGACACCGATCAGCGTGCCGGTAGCGGTGCCAAGGGCGACGATCGTGGTCACCGCGGCGGGCGCGTCGGAGGGTCCCAGCCGTCCGTGGGCCTGGAAGCTGTCGAGTACTTCCCGCAGGCCGATCAACGCGCCGGCCAAGAGGACGACGATCCAAACACCGACGGCCACCCATGCGCGCCGGTGCTGCTGCTCATTGGAGGCATCGCTCTGCCCTATGCCTTCACTCTGCTTGATCGGCACTGACATCACGCCTTTTCTCATCGCTGTGAATGCCGCCTGCACCAGCGACATGGCGCGCCGGCCAAGCCGGAACCTGCGCGCAGGCTTGGCCGGCGGGACCTTGAGACCGGGCCCGGCGAGCTCCATCTCCCGGAAGGTGACCAGGACCGGCGATTCGTCCTTCTGCCGGAGGGCGAGCCCGGCCTGCAGGAGGTCGCTCTCGGGAGGGTTGCCCAGCCGGGCGAGGAGGAATTCCGAGGGACGGCCCACCCCGATCACCAACGGTCTGACAATCACCATAGGGCTGGACTGCTCTGCAGTGACGCGCGCCTGGTGCAGGGCGATCAGGAACCGCTCGGCGGCGTGGGCGCCCTCGGCTCCGGGTGGGGGCAGCACCACCAGCAGCACGGGGCGAGCGATGCGACGCCGCTGCCGGGGTGTGCGCAGATCCTCGAGCAGGGCACGGACCAACAGGTGCTCCAGCTCCTGCAGCGCTTCATCGTGGTGCGGGTCGTCGGCCTTGCGTGTCAGCCGTGGAGCCTGCACGGCGGCCACGTGGTCCATCACCCTGAAAAGGTCGCTGCTGCCCGCGGCCACGGGCAGCTCGCGCAGCCAACGCATCACCTTCCTGGACATCCACCACCACCACAACGCCCGGTGCAGGCTGTACACGCCCGACCCGAAGATCCATAGCGGCCGGCCGCCGTCCAGTGCTCGCGACGTAAGCTGCCCCAAGATGCCAGATCGCTCGGCCCTTTGCCGCTGGAAGGCACAGTCACGCAGCCGCCGCACGTCGTTGTCCGAGCCCCAGCAGTCATGTTGTCGCCGGATGCAATCGACGAGGCTCTCCATCAGCCAGAACTGCGGGTACCGCTCCCGGGTCAGGTAGGGCAGCGGAACGTTTTGCAACCCCCACACCGCCTGCACGGAGAGCAGCATGCCGTCGTCCTTCTCGGCGGTCAGGAAGGTGTTTGGCACGGCGTCAAGCGCGCGCCGGAACGCCATCGCGACGCGGTAGACGGCCTCGTCATGGGTCCGTCCCTCGCCCGGGACGCCCGCGATGATCAGCGGTGGATTCCTGGCCAGGTATTTCCACTTGTCCGGTGCCACGGCTCTCGAGAACTCGCGGACGAAGAAGTCCGCTCCTTTGTTGTAAGGGAAGTCGTCGGCATCTCGGACCGGTGTCACCATGGATCCTCCGAAAGACTGATTCACGGGGTATACACGTGAGGCCGTCCGGTCTTCCGACGCACCGAGCAGGCGAATGGCGTCCCGATAACTCAGCCCCAACCCAACCCCCGACCCGAAGAGCCTTCACCGCCGTCCGGATGAAAACCGTACCCACACTTGGCTTCCGGCGGGAGTGAATCAGTCGCTCCGCAAGCAAGCGCCGAGGCACCCGACTGCAACGCGAAGAGCCCGCTGCTTGGCTGCCAGATCAGTACCCGGCCCGTCTCACCCCTGACTCCACCAACGCTCGGCCGGCCGCCCCAGCGCGTGCCAGCTGTCCGGCCCTGTCCCGGATGACGGCATCTACTTGTTCGGCGGCGCGTCACGAGGCCTGATCGTTCGCTGACCGCTCGTCTCGTCAGATCGACTGCACGACGACGCCGTTGGCGCGCGGCGAACTCATCCGCGCGGATTCTCGCCGCCGCATCGAAGCGCTGATGCAACTCCTGACAGTTCTTCACCGGTTCGCCAGCCGTGACCGACCGTTCAAGAAGCGAGCGCGCATTGGACGTGCACCGTCGACGCCGGCACGCGGCCTGAGGAACTCATGGCCGGCGGCCCGGCAGTTGGCCCCGAACTGGCGTGCCGTCGAGCTCGATGGACCCAAGCCGAGCTCCCGGAAGCCTGGCCACCGTGTCGAGAACTCGCAAAGACCACGCGTTTCGCTCGTCTCGGCAGGTCCGGATCTGTCCGCGGATCGCCTCCATGAGTCGAGGTCTGCTGGTTCCGCGAGCATGCTGGATGTGCTTGACGGCGCTCGATACCGCTGCGAGCGAGTGGATGATGTCCGCGCTGCCCACCGCATGGATGCCACTTCTGACCGGAACACCGAGGAACGTCAGGTCAGCCAACTCTGCGCGCAGCTGGTCGGAGTACCGAATGGAGTCAGCCGTGAAGGCTTCCCGATCAAAGCAGTCGTGCCGGAGGTCTTCGTACGCTCGGTCCAACAGATCGATCCACACATCCACGGTCGTGCGGGCGCTGACGTAGCGACCGAGCTGCACGTCGGCCTGGCTCTCGTGCCGGACGGCCTGTTCACTCCGCTGCCGTCGCTTGTCCAGCTGCAAGGGTGCGAAGTACGTTCCCGCAGAGCCTGCAAGGACGCCGATCAAGGTGAAGGTCGCGGTTGTAAGAGTGTTGTCCATGCTCTGCCCCTCGTTCTCCGTTCCACCATGGTGAGGCCTCAGTAGGTAAACGTGCTGACTTCCGCCGGTAAGGCTGCGGTGACCCTCGTCGCAACCCCCAGGCGTTCATCGCGCCTTACTTCCGGCAGGGGCGGGAGAACGACGCCGAAATGCCCGGCAGGATTCCGCGGCTGTGCCGGGCAACCCTTCGTACGCCCCAGAAGTCCCTGCCCGAAAGCTTCCAGGCTCACGTGTGGGATCTCAGCTTGTTCCTTGACGTTTCTGCCGACCCTCGGTGCCATGGTCACCGATGGCCTGGCCGCGCTTGTCAGAGCACATCGGTACGGTCGGTGCATGAGAGCCAATGCAACTTTCGCTGTCAAAGAGTTCGTTCCGACTGAGCTGAAGCCTGTGCCGACCGTGTCCACTGGGCTGCCGGTAGGTGTCGCGACGATGGAGAAGCGCTTCGAGGGAGAGGCCGCGGGCCGCTCGGCAACCCTGTTCACTGCCGCGTTCGACCAAGCGACCGGCGTCGGTACCTATGTGGCCATGGAGTCGTTCGAAGGCTCGCTGCACGGGCGGGAGGGTTCCTT
>NZ_JBSFYW010000080.1:0-31432 GCF_053599975.1 Streptomyces sp. NPDC005141
GCGGCCGGCATCGAGCCCGCGGTGCTGCCGCCGGCGCCCGCGCCGGTCCAGGCGTCCGTCCCGGCCGCCGCCCCGGCGGCTCCCGAGCCTCTGGAGCTGGAGTCGAACGGTGGCGGCGAGCGGCAGCCGCAGGCCGAGTACGTTCAGCAGGGCCAGGACCAGAATCTGGGCCAGTACCAGGGCCAGGGCCAGTACCAGGATCAGTACCAGGGCCAGAGCCAGGCGGCGGGGCCGGAGTCGAACCCGTGGTTCGCCACCCCCGATCCTCAGGAGATCCCGTACGACGGCGGCTACGACCCGTCGTACGCGCCCGAGGAGCAGTACCGGCAGTGGTTCGCCGAGCAGGAGGCGCAGGCGTACGAGCCCGGACCGGAGGAGACAGGCACCTTCCCTATCCCGGCGGGTCCCGGCCGCACGCGGCAGCTGGGTGAGGGCGGCGCTCCGGAGCAGCTGCCCATTCCGTCCCCGCGGGAGGAGCAGTCGCCGCTCGCCGACGAGAAGTCCCGCGAGGAGAGCTTCTACCAGGTGTTCCGCCAGTCGATAATGCCCGGCCAGGGTCTGCCGACGAAGGGTGAGTTCGGCGGGAACGTCGAGGCCACGTTCGGTGTGACGCTCACGGACAGCGAGCTGAGGCGTTACATGGGCCGCTTCCAGAACCGTTTCAACACGGAGCTGGAGGAGGACCACATCGCGTAGCACCACGGTGTGTGAGCGATGGAGTGTGTACGAGGAAGGGGCGCCCGGTGATCACCGGGCGCCCCTTCCTCGTACGGCTTTGCTGGGTGCGGCTACGCGCCGAGCAGCTTGCGCACCCGGTCCTGTCCGACGGCGAGCAGCAGCGTGGGCAGGCGCGGCCCGGTGTCGCGGCCGACGAGCAGGTGGTAGAGCAGCGCGAAGAAGGTGCGCTGGGCGACCTTGATCTCGGTCGGGAGTTCCTTGGCGGTGGCGTCGGCGGGGAAGCCGGCCTGGACCTTGGGAACGCCGTAGACGAGGTGGGTGAGGCCGTCCAGGGACCAGTTCTCCTCCAGTCCGTCGAGGAGCAGGCGCAGCGACTCGCGGCCCTGGTCGTCGAGGGACTTCAGGAGCTCGACGTCCGGCTCGTCGCGGACGACGGTGCGCTCCTCGGCCGGTACCTGGGTGTTGATCCAGGTGTCGGCCTTGTCGAGCCGGGGCCGGACCTCGTCCAGGGACGTGAGCGGGTTCTCGGGATCGAGTTCGCTCAGGATGCGCAGGGTCTGGTCCTCGGCGCCGGCGGTGATGTCGGCGACGGAGGCGAGCGTGCGGTAGGCCATCGGGCGGGGGGTCCTGGGCAGTTCCCCGGCGGCGGTGCCGACGGCGCGGGCGTACGCGGCGGCGTCCGAGGGGAGCACGGAGCCGTCGGTGACCTTGCCGGCGAGCTTGTCCCACTCGTCGTAGAGCCGCTGGATCTCCTGGTCGAAGGCGATCTTGAACGACTGGTTCGGGCGGCGGCGGGCGTAGAGCCAGCGCAGCAGCTGCGGTTCCATGATCTGGAGCGCGTCGGCCGCGGTGGGGACCCCGCCCTTGCTGCTGGACATCTTGGCCATGCCGGAGATGCCGACGAAGGCGTACATCGGTCCGATGGGCTGCTTGCCGCCGAAGATCCCGACGATCTGCCCGCCGACCTGGAAGGAGGACCCCGGGGAGGAGTGGTCGACACCGCTCGGCTCGAAGACGACGCCTTCGTAGGCCCAGCGCATGGGCCAGTCGACCTTCCAGACCAGCTTGCCGCGGTTGAACTCGCTGAGCCGCACGGTCTCGGAGAAGCCGCAGGCGGAGCAGGTGTACGTCAGCTCCGTCGTCTCCTCGTCGTAGGCCGTGACCGTGGTGAGGTCCTTGTCGCAGCTTCCGCAGTAGGGCTTGTACGGGTAGTACCCGGAGTCGGAGCTGCCGTCGTCCTCGGCGGCGGCGCCCGATCCCTCGGCGGCTTCGACCTCGGCCTCGTCGACCGGCTTCTGGCCCTGCTGCTTCTTGGCGGGGGCCTTCTTGGTCCGGTACTGCTCGAGGATCGCGTCGATGTCGCCGCGGCGCTTCATCGCGAACAGGATCTGCTCGCGGTAGGCGCCCGCGGTGTACTGCTCCGTCTGGCTGATTCCGTCGTACTCGACGCCGAGTTCGGCCAGCGCCTCGGTCATCGCGGCCTTGAAGTGCTCGGCCCAGTTCGGGTACTCGGACCCCTTCGGGGCGGGGACGGAGGTCAGCGGCTTGCCGATGTGCTCGGCCCAGGACTCGTCGACGCCGGGGACGCCGGCCGGGACCTTGCGGTAGCGGTCGTAGTCGTCCCAGGAGATCAGGTGGCGCACGGTGTACCCGCGGCGGCGGATCTCGTCGGCGACGAGGTGCGGGGTCATGACCTCGCGGAGGTTGCCGAGGTGGATCGGGCCGGAGGGGGAGAGCCCGGACGCGACGACTACCACCGGTGCGGCGGCACCAGAGTGTTTCGCGCCCGGGGCCCGACGCTCCGACTCTTCGATGACCTCATCCGCGTAACGGGAGACCCAGTCGGTGGTCTCGGTGCTCTGAGCCACGATCGGCACGTCCTTCTTTCTCATACGCCAGTACGGCTGACGCGACCATTCTCCCAGCTCGGGCCTCAACCGCGAAAACGGCTTTTCACCGCGTGGGATACTGGCTTTCCTGTACTCAGAATCTCCGGAACCCGAGCAGAACGGCAGCCACTCCATGGCCTCGGTCACGTCCCTCACCGCTTCCGTCCATCAGCGCCTCGCGGACGCCCTCTCGGCAGCTCTGCCGGAGGCCGGTTCCGCGGACCCGCTGCTGCGCCGAAGCGACCGGGCCGACTTCCAGGCCAACGGGATCCTGGCCCTCGCCAAGAAGGCGAAGGCGAACCCGCGCGAGCTGGCGACGCAGGTCGTGGCCCGGGTCGAGTCGGGTGACGTGATCAAGGACATCGAGGTCTCCGGGCCCGGCTTCCTGAACATCACGATCACCGACCGGGCGATCGTGGAGAACCTGGCGCGGCGGTACGCGGACGGCGAGCGCCTCGGGGTGCCCCTCGCGGAGCACCCGGGCACGACGGTGATCGACTACGCGCAGCCGAACGTGGCGAAGGAGATGCACGTCGGCCACCTGCGGTCCGCGGTGATCGGTGACGCGGTGGTGCAGATCCTGGAGTTCACCGGTGAGTCCGTCGTGCGCCGGCACCACATCGGCGACTGGGGCACCCAGTTCGGCATGCTCATCCAGTACCTGATCGAGCACCCGCACGAGCTGGACCACAAGGGCGGCGAGGTCTCCGGCGAGGAGGCCATGTCGAACCTGAACGGCCTCTACAAGGCGGCGCGTTCCCACTTCGACTCCGACGAGGAGTTCAAGACACGGGCGCGGCGCCGGGTGGTGGACCTCCAGGCGGGCGAGCCCGAGACGCTGGCCATGTGGCAGAAGTTCGTGGACGAGTCGAAGATCTACTTCTATTCGGTCTTCGACAAGCTGGACATGGAGATCCGCGACGCCGACGTGGTGGGCGAGTCCGGCTACAACGCCATGCTGGACGAGACGTGCCGGCTCCTGGAGGAGTCGGGCGTGGCGGTCCGCTCGGACGGCGCGCTCTGCGTGTTCTTCGACGACGTGAAGGGCCCGGACGGCAATCCGGTCCCGCTGATCGTGAAGAAGTCGGACGGCGGCTACGGCTACGCGGCCACCGACCTGTCCGCGATCCGTGACCGTGTCTTCAACCTGAAGGCCGACAGCCTGATCTACGTCGTGGACGCCCGGCAGTCCCTGCACTTCAAGATGGTCTTCGAGACCGCGCGCAGGGCCGGCTGGCTGAACGACGGCGTCAAGGCCCACCAGCTCGCCTTCGGCACGGTGCTGGGCAAGGACGGCAAGCCGTTCAAGACCCGTGAGGGCGAGACGATCCGGCTGGTGGACCTGCTGGACGAGGCGATCGAGCGGGCGACGGGCGTCGTGCGGGAGAAGGCCGAGAAGGTGGGCCTGAGCGAGCGGGAGATCGAGGAGAACGGCCGGTACGTCGGCATCGGCGCCGTGAAGTACGCGGACCTCTCCACCTCCGCCGTCCGGGACTACAAGTTCGACCTGGACCAGATGGTCTCGCTGAACGGCGACACGTCCGTGTACCTCCAGTACGCGTACGCCCGTATCCGGTCGATCTTCGGCAAGGCCGGCGACCGCACGCCGCTGGCCCACCCGGAGCTCGAACTGGCCCCGGCGGAGCGGGCGCTGGGTCTGCACCTGGACCGGTTCGGCGAGACGCTGGACGAGGTGGCCGCCGAGTACGCCCCGCACAAGCTGGCGGCGTACCTGTACCAACTGGCCTCGCTCTACACGACGTTCTACGACCAGTGCCCGGTCATCAAGCCGGCCCCGGCGCAGGAGGTCGCGGAGAACCGCCTCTTCCTCTGCGACCTCACGGCCCGCACGCTCCACCAGGGCATGTCCCTGCTGGGCATCCGGACGCCCGAGCGGCTCTGACACACCCGGTTCCCCGCAGCCGGGCAGGGGCCGGTCCGCCGCGCGTTGTCAGTGCCGGCCCCTACAGTCACCGGCATGGCGACACTTCCCAATCCGCTGCCGCGGCTGACGGCAGACCCGAGCGGGCGCGCGCTCGGGCTCGAACTCCCGCCCGGGAGACTGATCGACGCTGGGGGCACCTCCCACGCCCTTGAGGCAGTGGGGGAGAACGACGGCCCGTGGCACGAGCCGCTGCTGTGGCACGCCGAGGACGGGCCGGCTCCCGGAGCCTGGGCGGCGCTGGCCGCTCCCGCCCGGCTGTCCGGTCTGCTGCCGGTGCTGGTCGACGTGGGCGGCCCGCAGAACGGCCCGGAGGACTGGGAGTTGATACCCGACGAGGTGTCGTACCCCGGGGACCACGACGCCGACGAGGTGCTGGCCGAGTTCTGGGAGGAGTACGCGGCGGACGAACTCGACGCGGACCAGGACTACCCCGGCAAGGACAGGGTGGTCGAGATCTTCGGGGAGCAGCCCGCCCTCGACGCGACGATCGCGCCGTACGGGCCTCTCTGGCCGGGCCTGGCCGCCGCCACCGCGCCGGAAGCGGATCCGGACGCGCGCGCCGCCGAGATCGCCGACTCCCTCGCGGATCACGGCTCGTGGCTGAAGCAGCCCCGGCTCGCGCTGGTTCCGGCGCGCCGCAGCGCCGACATCCCGGCCGCCCTCGGCTGGTCGGGCCCTCTCAACCACGAGGGCGACGTGGGGCGTCTGTGCGCCGTGCTCCGCTCGTGGGAGGACCGCTTCGGCATACGCGTGGTGGCCCTCACCTTCGACCGGTTGGTGCTGTCCGTGGCGGCCCCGCCGGCCACCCTGGCGGAGGCCGAGGCGGTCGCGGCGGAGCACTTCGCCTTCTGCCCGGACAACATCACCCAGGGCCACCACACGACGCTGCAGACGTACGCCGAACAGGAGGTGCTGGGCGAGCGGTTGTGGTCCTTCTGGTGGGACTGAGCCCGCCCCGGCGCCGGGAATCCCGGCGACCCGGCTCGGGAACTCGAACGCGGGCATCGGCGAACAGCAGGTGACCCTGCCCCCGTCTTCGAGGAAGTCCATGATCCTGAGAGGCGACCAGTGACCGTCTCACCGAGCGTCGGAGTCCATGGTCCCGCCGCGGGCACCGGCACGGGCCAGGCCGGCGACTCCGGCTCCGACGCCTCGGTCATCGAGCGGTCCTGGGACGAACCCGAAGTGTTCGCCGAGCTGTTCAACCGCTACGCCGACGACATCCACCGGTACGCGGCCAGGCGGCTCGGCACCGAGGCGGCCGACGATCTGATGGCCGAGACCTTCGTGATCGCCTTCCAGTGTCGGCGCCGTTACGACCTGTCGAGGCCGCACGCGCGCCCATGGCTGTACGGCATCGTCACGCGTCTCGTCAGCAGGCACCGGCGGGCCGAGGCACGCCGTCTGAGGGCGATGTCGCGGGTCGTCTCCACGGCCCCGGCCGAGGAGAGCGGCAGCGAGCACCTGGCGGAGCGGGTGGTCGCCAGGGTCAGTGCCGAGGGCACGCGCGGCGCGCTGTCGGCCGCCCTGGCGAAGCTGCCCGCCCGCTACCGGGACGTGCTGCTGGTGATCGCCTGGGGAGATCTCGACTACGCGGAGGCCACCGAGGCCTTGGGCATACCGGTGGGGACCGTGCGCTCACGGCTGCACCGGGCCCGCAAGAGACTGCGCGAAGCACTGGGCGGGTCAGATCCCACAGCCTTTCGAGAGGACCAGGAGGAACCCCGCCATGGATGACCTCACCCCCGTGCGCGACCTCGCGGCCGACCCGGCCGCGCCGACGGACCGGGCGCGCGCCACCGCCCGCGCCCGGCTGCAGAACGCCATCGGCGAGGAGACCCGCGGCGGGCGGAGCGCCCTCGCGCGGCACCGTCCGCTGTCCAGGCGGCTGGTGTTCCGTGCCGCGATCGCCGCGACGGGCGCCGCGGCGGTGGCCGGAACCACCTTCGCCGCCGTCCGCGGTGGAGGCGGCACGGGTGGGGCGGGTGCGCCGCGCCTGACCACGCTCAGCGCCGCGCAGGTGCTGCGCAGGGCCGCGGAAAGGTCGCGGTCGGACAGCGCCGATCTGCCGGTCCCGCGCAACGACCAGTACCTCTACGCCAAGGAGGTCAGCCATCGGACCTGGCGGAAGGACGGGAAGGTCGAACGGCTCATCGACGAGTACTGGCTGTCGGTGGACGGCTCGAAGAGCTCCCGGTACAGCTACAACGGCAGGATTCACGTCATCCCGCCGCTGACCAGGCATCAGACGCAGGTACCGCCTGTCCAGTACGCGAAGCTGAAGCGATGGCCGACCGACCCCGACGAACTCCTCAAGTGGTTCAGGCAGGGCCGCAAGGGCGCGCCCGGCATCGAGGAAGACCGGATCGCCTACACGGTGGCGTGCTCGCTCCTCCGGGGCCCCCGGGTCATGCCCCCGGGGTTGCAGGCCGCCGCGTTCGAGGCCGTCGCGAAGCTGCCCGCCGTCGTGATCGACCACGACGAGGTCGACGCGCTCGGCCGGCACGGCATAGAGATCTCCTACCCCGGGTTGTCGTTCAGCTTCGTCTTCGACCCTGACACCTACGCCTATCTCGGCATGCTCCAGTACGGCGAGACGAGCAGCGGCAGGAGGTACTGGCAAGTGAAGGGCCTCGTGAAGGAAGCGGTGGTGGACAGGCCGGGCGAACGTCCGGCCCGCTAGGGCGTGGTCCTGGCGGCTCCCCCGGCCGCGCAATCCCGGTTCAGCCGCGCAACCCCGTTCCGAGGCGGCGCAGCCCTTCCGCGATCTCGTCCGGGGTCTGCGTGACGAAGCACAGGCGCAGCGTCGACGTCTCCGGGGCGCCCGCGTAGAAGGGCGCGCCGGGCACGTACGCCACACCCTGTTCCACCACGGGACGGAGCAGGGCCGTGGTGTCGTACGGCTCGGGCAGGCGGGCCCAGAGGAACATGCCGCCCTCCGGCCGGGTCCAGGTCGACCCGGCCGGGAGGGCGGCGCCGATTCCCGCGAGCATGGCGTCGCGCCGCTCTCGGTAGACGGCCGCGACCCTCGCCACGTGGGCGTCCAGGTCGCGGTCGGCCAGATAGCGGGCGGCGGCGAGCTGGTTGACGGTCGGGGTGTGCAGATCGGCGGCCTGCTTGGCGACGGCGCAGGCGCGCCGCAGCGCCGCGGGCGCCCGCAGCCAGCCCAGCCGCATGCCGGGCGCCATCACCTTGGAGAAGGAGCCGAGCAGCACGGTCCGGTCCCCGGCACCCTCGTGGGACGCGATCCAGGGCAGCCGCTCACCCTCGAAGCGCAGCTCTCCGTACGGGTCGTCCTCGACGATCCACAGCCCGCGCGCGGCGGCGACGCGGGCGATGGCGGCCCGCCGCTCGCCCGGCAGGGTGCGCCCGGTCGGATTCTGGAAGGTGGGCACGGTGTAGAGCAGTTTCGGCCGCTCCCGGGCCACCAGTTCGTCGAGTGCCTCGGGGTCGATGCCGTCGTCGTCGCCGGGCACGGCCAGCACCCGTGCTCCCGCGAAGGCGAACGCCTGAAGTGCCGCCAGATAGCAGGGGCTTTCGACCAGGACGGTGTCGCCGGGTTCCAGCAGGGCGGTGGCGAGCAGCGACAGCGCCTGCTGCGAGCCGGTGGTGACGAGGACGTCGTCCGGTCCGGTCGGCAGTCCGCGTGTGCTCGTCCGTTCGGCGAGGGCCGCCCGCAGCGCCGGTTCGCCCTCGGTCGTCGAGTACTGCAGGGCCCGTTCGGGTTCCTCGGCGAGGACGTCGCGGTACGCCGCCGCGATGCCGTCCGCGTCGAACAGTTCCGGGGCGGGCAGTCCGCCCGCGAAGTTGATCACCTCGGGGCGTGCCGTGACCGCGAGGATGTCCCGTACCGGCGAACCGCCGATCGCGGTGGCCCGGGCGGCGAGCGGGGGCACGGGGGCGGTCGCGGCTGCGGGATCGGTGACGGTCACGGTGGCGGCTCCTTGTCGTTGCGGGCGGCGGCCCCGGCGCGCCGGGGCCGGCTCGTGCCCGCACCCTAGGCCGGTGCGTGCCGTCTACACCCGTCAATTCCGGGATACGGACGGCCTCCCGGGGCCTGGGACCGTGACCCTGGCCGGGCACGGGAGCGCCGGGACCCCGGCCGGGGCCGGGGCCTGGGACCACCGGCCGGAGGCGGCCCGGTGGCGGTGTCTAGGGCTTGACGCCCGTCGCGACGTACACGTTGATGTCCGCGTCCGTGACGTCGTTGATGTCGCGGTAGCGGACCTTCTCGATGTCGTCGAGCGTGGCCAGGAGGGCGGGTTCGGCGGCCTCCGGGACCGGGGCGTTGCCGTCGGGTCGCCAGTGGTGGGCGGGGACGACACCGGGTTCGTCGAGTTCCAGGCCGTTCTCGGTGAAGAAGCGCTCGACCTCCGCCTTCGAGCGCAGCACGAAGGTGAACCCTCTTTCGGTGTAGGTCCGTTGGACCGCGCGAATGTTCTCGGCGTTCAGGTCCTCGGTGAGGTGGCTGAGGACGAGCCGGCTGCCGGACGGCAGCGCGTCCACGAGTCCGCGCACGATCGGGTACGCCTCGGCGTCCTCGACGAAGTGCAGGATCGCGACCAGCACCAGGGCGACCGGATGGTCGAAGTCGATGGTCTTGGCGGCCTGTTCGAGGATCTGCCCGGGCTGCTCGAGGTCCGCGTCGATGTAGTCCGTACGCCCCTCGGGCCCGCTGGTGAGCAGGGCGCGCGCGTGGGCGAGGACCACCGGGTCGTTGTCGACGTACACGACCCGCGCGTCCGGGGTGATCCGCTGGGCGATCTGGTGGACGTTCTCCTGCGTGGGCAGTCCGGTGCCGATGTCCAGGAACTGCCGGATGCCGTCGTCCGTGGTCAGCGTGGTCACGGCGCGGCGCAGGAAGTCACGGTTGTGCCGGACGTCGAGGTAGCCCCGTGGGTTCGCGGCGAGCGCGGCGGCGGCCGCGTTCCGGTCGACCGGGTAGTTGTCCTTGCCGCCGAGGAAGACGTCGTAGACCCGGGCGGGGTGTGCCTTGGTGGTGTCGATCCTCCTTCTCAGCTCCGCGGGGTCCTGGCCGAGGGCATCACCGGACATGAAGCATCTCCCTGGAGAGTCGCGTCTTTCAACGGGCAACAACCTAACTCCTGGGGCGACTTGATGCTGCCGGTCAGCCGGGAGGAGGGGCCGTCCGCCACTCGCTGCCGCCCAGCGGATAGTCGTACGCGGGCCGCCCCACACTGCCGCTGGTCCGGAACGGCTTGCCGTGATCGTCGACGCGCACGGTGCCGCTCCTCGTCCCGCTGGACCAGTCGAGTTCCAGGTACCAACTCACGTTGTGCGCCTGCGCGTCGGCGAACACGTAGAAGACCTCGGGGTCGGACTCGCTGACCTTGTAGGGGAAGTTCCGCTGTCCGCCCTTGACCGTGATCGCCGGCCGTCCCGCGTCGAGGTCCACGGTGAAGGACTTCGTCTCCACCCCGCCGCCGCAGCCCACGCCCATCGCGTAGTCGTTCCAGGCGAGCGGCGCGCCCTTGTCCAGCACCCGCACGTGCAGCGCCTTCAGGACGACGGTCGCCTTCCCGGTGCCCTGCACGGTGAGCGCGAGCATCTGCTCCCCGCTCGGGACGCCGCCGAGCGCGGTGACCCAGCCGCGCGCGTCCGACTCGTTCGGCGGCGGGGGCACCTGCGGGGCGGGCCGGTTCACCAGATAGTGCTGGCTGCACGGGTCGTCGAACTTGTACGGGTCGACGGCGACGGTCGGCGCGCCGCCACCGGCCGCTCCCTCCGCGACCGCCCCGTCTCCAGCCGCTCCGTCCGCGGCGGCCCCGTCCTGGTCGACGAACCCGCCGATGGACGAGACGGACGCCTCGGGGCTGCCGCCGCGCGAGGCGGACGGCGAGGCCGGACGGTGGCGGGCGTCCGAGGTTCCGCCGCTCTCGCGCGGGCCCGCGGCGGTCGGTACGCCGAGGGACACGGCCTCGCCCTTGGCGTCGTCGTCACCGCCGCCGGAGCCGAGCTGCACGGTCAGCGTGCTGGACACGACGGCCGTCAGGACGACCGCACCGACCCCGGCGAGCACCACGGCCCGCCGGCTCCGCAGCCGGCTCCGCTTCACCGGCGCGGGATCGCCGGCCTCCGGGCCACCGTCCGCCGGCCCCTCCGCCCCGGCGTCAGGCAGAACACCGCCCGCTCCCCCCGCCTCGCCCTCCGGGCCGACGGCAGCCCCCGCGGCTCCCGCGCCGGACTCGGCTTCCGGTGCCTTCGCGTCGGTCGCCGCGGCGTCGGGTCCCGCGCCCGAAGCAGTAGCCGGGCACGGCCCCTTCTTCCCTCGCAGGGCGTCCGCCAGGACCCACCGCCGGTGCAGCTCCACCAGCTCGTCCGGAGTGGCCCGGCATGCGCGCGCGAGCCGCTCGACGGGCGCGTAGTCCGCCGGTACGGCATCCCCGTTGACGTACCGGTGCAGTGTGGACGTACTCACGTGCAGCCGTCTGGCCAGCGCCCCGTAGCTGAGACCGGACCGCTCCTTCAGCTCCCGGAGCAGTCCCGCGAACTCGTCCCCCGCCACCGTTCCTCCATCCCCCGTGTTCCGGACCGCGTTCCAGGGGGATGCCGTTCCCCCAGGTCAGACCCCGTTCCGGCGTTCCGGCGTCCCGTATCCCCCGCCGGGTGTGGCGGCCGAGACGGATCACCGCACAAGCTGTGGCCATCCAAGCACGCCGCTCCCGCCGACCGGTCGAGCGGCCGTTCCACCAGCCACACCACAGGGGGATCACCCATGTCCGCACGCATCGCACGCACCCGTCTGCTCGCCGCCTCCACGATCGCGCTCACCGCGTTCGCCCTCACGGCGTGCGGCAACGGAGACGGCGTCCGCGACGAGGGGCCGTCCGCCGCGGGCCGCTCCTCGGCGCGTCCGAGCGACCCGGCGGCCGACGGAGGCACGACGGTGAAGCCCACGGGCACCGGCACCACCACGGGTTCGACGAACGGTTCGAAGGGCACCGGCTCCACCACCGGCTCCACGGGCGGCTCCGCCGGGAAGAACGGCACGGGCTCGACGGGCGGTTCGGGCACCTCCGCGGGCGGGACCGGCACCGGCACCCGTAATGCGGCGTGCGACGGCGCCGACACCCGTACGACCGCGACGGTGGTCTCGCGCCCGCTCAACCACCTGCTGCTCACCGTCACCAACACGGGTGCGAAGAACTGCGACCTGACGGGCTATCCGATCGCCCGCTTCGGCGAGGCCCAGTCCGTCCCGCCGGTCGCGGAGGAGACCCACCCGCAGGCGGTCGTCACCCTCACTCCCGGCGAGTCCGGCTACGCGGGCGTGCTGCTGTCGGCGGCCGACGGCAGCGGCGGCAACGGCTACACGGCCAGGACCCTGGAGATCGGCTTCGCCGACGAGGGCAGGACCGCCCGCCCCGCCCTCCCCGCGAAGGGCGTGTACGTCGACGACAGGCTCACGGTGACGTACTGGCAGCAGGACCTGGACGACGCGCTCGCGTACTGAGCGGGCCGCGCCCCGACCCGGGGTCGCCGGAACCGCCGGAAGGCTAGCGCAGGTTCCGGGCGACCTCGGTGGCCCAGTACGTGAGGATGTTCTTCGCGCCGGCCCGCTTGATGCCGGTGAGGGACTCCAGGATCGCCTTGTCCCGGTCGATCCAGCCCTTCTCCGCGGCGGCCTCGATCATCGAGTACTCGCCGGAGATCTGGTACGCGACGACCGGCACGTCCGACGCGTCGGCGACACGGGCGAGGATGTCGAGGTAGGGGCCCGCGGGCTTCACCATCACCATGTCGGCGCCCTCCTCCAGATCGAGCGCCAACTCCCGCAGGGACTCCCGCGCGTTGGCCGGGTCCTGCTGGTACGTCTTGCGGTCGCCCTTGAGCGAGGAGCCGACGGCCTCACGGAAGGGGCCGTAGAAGGCGGAGGAGTACTTGACGGTGTAGGCGAGGATGGCGACGTCCTCGCGGCCGATCTGGTCGAGGGCGTCCCGGACGACGCCGATCTGGCCGTCCATCATCCCGCTGGGGCCCACGATGTGGGCGCCTGCGTCGGCCTGCACCTGAGCCATCTCGGCGTACCGCTCCAGGGTGGCGTCGTTGTCGACCCGGCCCTGCTCGTCCAGCACACCGCAGTGCCCGTGGTCGGTCGTCTCGTCGAGGCACAGGTCGGACATCACGAGCAGTTCGTCGCCGACCTCGGCGCGGACGTCGCGCAGGGCGACCTGGAGGATGCCGTCCGGGTCCGTGCCGGGCGTCCCGACGGCGTCCTTCTTGGCCTCCTCGGGAACGCCGAACAGCATGATCCCGGAGACCCCGGCCTCCAGCGCCTCGACGGCGGCCTTCCGCAGGCTGTCCCGGGTGTGCTGCACGACCCCGGGCATCGCGGCGATCGGCACCGGCTCGCTCACGCCCTCGCGGACGAACGCGGGGAGGATGAGATCGGCCGGGTGCAGCCGGGTCTCGGCGACCATCCGGCGCATTGCGGGGGTGGTGCGCAGCCGCCGGGGACGCGTACCGGGGAAGGATCCGTACTTCGTCATGACATCTACGCTACGCCCGCCACAAGAGCCCCTATACCGACGCGGTGTCGGTGTGATACGCCCTCCGGCGTTCGAGGAGCGGGGTCTGGGGCGGGAGCCCCAGGTACGGGAGGGGACAGGGGCGGAGGGGGCGAAAAACCCCACCCCGCCCCCCACCGGCGTCAGGTGGTCCGGCGTCGCCTCGACCCGGGCCGGCGCTCGCTGGGCCGGGTGACCGGGTCCCCCGCGTCCAGCGCGGCGGCGCGCCGCCGCAGCCCGAAGTCCGCCAGCGCCTCCGCCAGCTTGTGCACGGAGGGCTCCGGAGCCATCACGTCGACCCGCAGTCCGTGCTCCTCGGCCGTCTTGGCCGTCGCGGGACCGATACAGGCGATCACCGTCACGTTGTGCGGCTTGCCGGCGATGCCCACCAGGTTCCGCACGGTCGACGACGAGGTGAAGAGCACGGCGTCGAAGCCGCCGCCCTTGATCGCCTCGCGGGTGTCGGCCGGCGGCGGCGACGCGCGCACGGTGCGGTACGCCGTGACGTCGTCGACCTCCCAGCCCAGCTCGATGAGCCCGGCCACCAGCGTCTCGGTGGCGATGTCGGCACGCGGCAGGAACACCCGGTCGATCGGGTCGAAGACCGGGTCGTAGGGCGGCCAGTCCTCCAGGAGACCGGCGGCGGACTGCTCGCCGCTCGGCACCAGGTCCGGCTTCACGCCGAAGGCGATCAGCGCCTTCGCGGTCTGCTCGCCGACGGCCGCGACCTTGATGCCCGCGAAGGCACGGGCGTCGAGCCCGTACTCCTCGAACTTCTCCCGCACGGCCTTGACCGCGTTCACCGAGGTGAAGGCGATCCACTCGTAGCGGCCCGTCACCAGGCCCTTGACCGCGCGCTCCATCTGCTGGGGCGTGCGCGGCGGTTCGACGGCGATCGTCGGCACCTCGTGCGGCACGGCCCCGTACGACCGCAGCTGGTCGGAGAGCGACGCCGCCTGCTCCTTCGTCCGCGGCACGAGCACCTTCCAGCCGAACAGCGGCTTGGACTCGAACCACGACAACTGGTCGCGATGGGCGGCGGCGGAACGCTCACCGACCACGGCTATCACCGGGCGGCCACCGTCCGGGGACGGCAGCACCTTCGCCTGCTTCAGCGTCTGCGCGATCGTGCCGAGCGTGGCCGACCAGGTGCGCTGCCGGGTCGTGGTACCGGCGATCGTCACCGCCATCGGGGTGTCGGGCTTGCGTCCGGAGGCCACGAGCTCACCCGCGGCCGCGGCCACGGAGTCGAGGGTCGCCGACACGACGACGGTGCCGTCTGACGCGCCGACCTCGGTCCAGCAGCGGTCCGAGGCGGTCCGCGCGTCGACGAACCGTACGTCCGCGCCCTGCGCGTCCCGCAGCGGCACACCCGCGTAGGCGGGTACACCGACGGCGGCGGCGATGCCGGGCACGACCTCGAACGGAACACCCGCGGCGACGCACGCGAGCATTTCCTCGGCCGCGTACGTATCAAGTCCCGGGTCCCCGGACACCGCACGCACGACCCGCTTGCCGCCCCGTGCGGCCGTCATGACAAGATTGGCAGCATCCCTCGACGCGGGGTCACCAACGGCTGTTGACGCGCTGTCAACAACCGTCAGCTGAGGCGTGCCTGTGCTCCGGTACGTATCCGGTGAAGTGTCCGGATCCGTGTTCAGAACAGCGACGCCTTGTCTGGCGTGTACGCGTACCACGTCGAGCACATCGTGCTCGGCGACGAGTACGTCCGCGTTCGCCAGCGCCTCTACGGCGCGCAGTGTCAGCAGCCCTGGATCTCCGGGTCCGGCACCCAGGAAGGTGACGTGCCCGTGGTCCGGACCGGCGGGAAGGTTGGTGGGGCTCACAGTGCTCGCTCCCCCATCAGACCGGCCGCGCCCTTGGCAAGCATCTCGGCAGCGAGTTCACGGCCGAGCGACATCGCTTGGTCATGTGTCTCGGGCACGGGACCGGTGGTGGACAGCTGCACCAGCGTCGAGCCGTCGGTCGTGCCGACGACGCCGCGCAGGCGCATCTCCTTGACAATCTGCCCGTCGGCCAGCAGGTCGGCCAGCGCGCCCACGGGTGCGCTGCAGCCGGCCTCCAGGGCGGCAAGCAGGGATCGCTCGGCTGTCACGGCGGCCCGGGTGAACGGGTCGTCGAGCTCTCCGAGCGCGGCGACGAGGTCCGCGTTGTCCGCGGCACACTCGATCGCGAGGGCCCCCTGGCCGGGGGCGGGCAAAACGGTGTCGACCGACAGGAAGTCGGTGACCTCGTCGATGCGGCCGATCCGGTTGAGTCCGGCGGCGGCGAGCACGACGGCGTCGAGCTCTCCGGCGCGGACGTACCCGATGCGGGTGTCGACGTTCCCCCGGATGGCGACCGTCTCGATCGTCATCCCGTGACTGCGCGCGTACGCGTTCAGCTGGGCCATGCGCCGCGGCGAGCCGGTGCCCACGCGTGCGCCGTCCGGCAGCTCCGCGAAGGTCAGTCCGTCGCGGGCGACGAGTACGTCGCGCACGTCCTCGCGCACCGGCACGGCGGCCAGCGCGAGGTCCTCGGGCTGCGCGGTCGGCAGATCCTTGAGGGAGTGCACGGCGAAGTCGACCTCCCCGCGCACCAGTGCCTCCCGCAGCGCGGTCACGAAGACGCCCGTGCCGCCGATCTGCGCGAGGTTCTCGCGGGAAATGTCGCCGTACGTCGTGATCTCAACGAGCTCGACGGGCCGTCCGGTCACCTGGCTCACGGCATCCGCCACCTGCCCGGACTGGGCCATGGCGAGTTTGCTGCGCCTGGTCCCGAGCCTCAAAGCCTGCTCACTCATGCTCGCCCTCGGTTCTTGGCGTTCTCGGTGTTGTTCTCGGCCCGCGAGACGGCGGCGACCGTCTCCGGGTCCAGGTCGAACAGGGTCCGCAACGCGTCCGCGTACCCGGCGCCGCCGGGTTCGGCGGCCAGTTGCTTGACCCGTACGGTCGGCGCGTGCAGCAGCTTGTCGACGACGCGCCGCACGGCCTGGTTGATCTCGCCGCGCTGCTTGTCGTCGAGGTCCGGCAGCCGCCCGTCCAGCCGCGCGATCTCGTTCGCGACGACATCGGCGGCCATGGCGCGCAGCGCCACGACAGTGGGGGTGATGTGCGCGGCCCGCTGGGCGGCACCGAACGCGGCCACCTCGTCGGAGACGATCCGGCGCACCTGGTCCACGTCCGCGGCCATCGGCGCGTCCGCGGAGGCGCCGGCCAGCGACTCGAGGTCGACGAGCCGCACACCGAGCAGCCGGTGCACGGCCGCGTCGATGTCACGGGGCATCGCGAGGTCGAGCAGCGCGAGCACCGGCGCGGGGCGGGGAGCCTCGACGACGGGTTCGGGCCTGCGGCGCTCGGGGATGCGGCCGATCGTGGCGACGGTTGCGGCCAGCGCGGTGATGACGTCGGCGTCGGCGTCGGGCGTACGACGGCTGTCGCGGCGCTCGACGGTCCCGGTGCCCTTGTCCACCCAGGCCGCGTGCTGCTCCAGGGTGGCGGCGTCCATGCCGGCGACGGCCGCCTCGCCCATGACGGAGAAGCCGGTGGCGCCCTGCACGGCGGACAGGTCCAGCGGGCAGCCGTCCTCGGTGCCGAGGCTGGTGGACGCGAGGTGCCCGGCCGGACCGGCCGACGCCGCGTCGCGTACGGCCGCGGGCGTTCCCGTACGTCCTTCGACGGCGGCCGCGACCGACTCGGCCGTCAGGACGATCCCGGTCGCTCCGGTGCAGGACACGGCGATGTCGGCACGTGTCAGCTCGACCGGCACCGAGTCCATCGGTACCGCGCGGGCCACCACGTCCGTGTCGTCGCCGCCGGTGAGGATCTCGGCGAGGCGCTCGGCGCGGTCCTGGGTGCGGTTGGCGATCACGATCTCGCCGACGCCGACGCGCGCGAGCGTCGCGGCGGCCAGCGAGGACATCGAGCCCGCGCCGATGACGAGGGCCTTCTTGCCCTTGGCCCAGGCCTCGACCGCCCGTCCGGCGGACAGCTGCTCCAGGCCGAAGGTGACCAGGGACTGTCCCGCGCGGTCGATGCCGGTCTCGGAGTGGGCGCGCTTGCCGACCCGCAGGGCCTGCTGGAAAAGATCGTTGAGGAGGCGGCCCGCGGTGTGCAGTTCCTGCGCGGTGGCGAGCGCGTCCTTGATCTGGCCGAGGATCTGGCCCTCGCCGACGACCATCGAGTCCAGGCCGCAGGCCACCGAGAAGAGGTGGTGGACGGCCCGGTCCTCGTAGTGCACGTACAGGTGGGGAGTGAGCTCCTCGAGCCCGACCCCGCTGTGCTGGGCGAGCAGCGTGGACAGCTCGGCGACGCCCGCGTGGAACTTGTCCACGTCGGCGTACAGCTCGATGCGGTTGCAGGTGGCGAGCACCGCGCCCTCGGCGGCAGGCTCGGCGGCGAGGGTGTCCTGGAGCAGCTTGAACTGCGCGTCCGGGGACAGCGCGGCCCGCTCCAGAACACTGACCGGAGCGCTGCGGTGGCTCAGCCCGACGACGAGGAGACTCATGCCGGCATCACGGCGGGAACATCCCCGTCGGGCCCTTTGCGGTTGTTCTCCTGCGCGGCGGTGGCGGCGGCATCGGCCTGCGCCTCGGCCTCCTCGCCGGCCTTGCGCTGCTCGTGGAAGGCGAGGATCTGCAGCTCGATGGAGAGATCGACCTTGCGCACGTCGACACCGTCCGGGACGGTCAGGACGGTCGGCGCGAAGTTCAGGATGGAGGTGACTCCGGCGGCCACCAGGCGGTCGCAGACCTGCTGGGCGGCTCCGGCCGGAGTGGCGATGACACCGATCGAGACACCGTTCTCGTCGATGATCTTTTCCAGGTCGTCCGTGTGCTGGACCGGGATTCCGGCGACGGGCTTGCCGGCCATCGCTGGATCCGCGTCTATGAGCGCGGCGACACGGAATCCACGCGAGGCGAACCCTCCGTAATTGGCCAGCGCCGCGCCGAGGTTGCCGATACCGACGATCACTACCGGCCAGTCCTGGGTCAGGCCCAGTTCACGGGAGATCTGGTACACGAGATACTCGACGTCGTACCCCACACCACGCGTCCCGTAGGAGCCGAGGTAGGAGAAGTCCTTGCGCAGCTTCGCGGAGTTGACCCCCGCCGCGGCCGCGAGCTCCTCGGAGGAGACCGTGGGTACCGAGCGCTCCGACAGTGCGGTGAGGGCTCGGAGGTACAGCGGAAGCCGGGCGACGGTGGCCTCGGGAATCCCTCGGCTGCGGGTCGCCGGTCGGTGAGTTCGGCCAGTTGCCACGGTGCTCCTGCGGGTAGAGCGGGGCTTTAGGCGGTCACACGTACCTAGACCGCCCCGTCGAATGCAGGCTATGTCTTTGTGAACGCGTGCACAAAGATGGTGTCCGATTTGCCCGGCCAACGTGACCGGGGTCACGCATGCCCGGCGCGCACGTATGGAACCGGCGCGCGGACGGCTTCGTTCCACACTTGAAGGGGGCAAAACCGCACACTCTCCTCAACGAATCCCGCCCCCGAGACCAATCGCCGTCGATCCTAGGCGACTTTCCCGACCACTTGGACTGCTCAGTCAGGTCACAAGTCGGGGCACATCACGGGCGCGGTGGGCGTCCCCGCACAGGATTCACTGTGCGAGGGCTTTGCGAAGGCGTTCCTCGTTCACGCGCCAGAAGGTGTGCTGGGCGCCGTCCACCAGTACGACAGGGATCTGTTCCCAGTACTGGCGGTGCAGTTCCTCGTCCTCGGTGATGTCCTTCTTCTCCCAGGGGACCCCGAGATCGGCACACACCTTCTCGATCACTTCCTGTGCGTCATCACACAGATGACACCCGGGCTTCCCGATCAACGTCACCAGGCGCTCCTCGGGCGCCCTGCTCTGCGTACGGCGGTCACTGCGCCGGAACATGGGGCTCATATGCGCCATTCTCCCGCCCCGGGCGCCCCCGCGGGCACGCTCCGCGCTTTACGCGGCAACCGGCCCCCTCACAGGACCGACGCGCCGTGGCGCCAACGGATCGGATCGGTTCTTTAACGGCACGGTCGCGGAGAGTTCACAGCGTCGAATCCTCTCGACTCCGGAAGCACCGAACAGACTGGCTATGCTCACGACATGGCCGCTCTCGGATGGCTCACTCCCCGTAGGCGCTCCGCCACGGCGCGGAGCGTGTTGGCAGGCGAGGCCTCTGCGGAGGCAGCCCGCAAGTCCTCTCAGGAACTGGAAGAACTGACACCGCCGGACGCCCCGGAAGAACCCGACTTCCCGGTGCTCGGCGACGACAAGGCTGCCGCCTTCTTCGATCTCGACAACACCGTGATGCAAGGTGCCGCCCTCTTCCACTTCGGACGGGGCCTGTACAAGCGGAAGTTCTTCGAGACCCGCGACCTCGCCCGGTTCGCCTGGCAGCAGGCGTGGTTCAGGCTGGCCGGCATCGAAGACCCGGAGCACATGCAGGACGCGCGCGACTCCGCACTGTCGATCGTGAAGGGCCACCGGGTCTCCGAGCTGATGTCGATCGGCGAGGAGATCTACGACGAGTACATGGCCGAGCGGATCTGGCCCGGCACCCGTGCCCTCGCCCAGGCGCACCTGGACGCCGGCCAGAAGGTGTGGCTCGTCACGGCGGCGCCGGTGGAGATCGCCACGGTGATCGCGCGGCGGCTCGGCCTCACGGGCGCCCTGGGCACGGTCGCGGAATCGGTGGACGGGGTCTACACCGGCAAGCTGGTGGGCGAACCCCTGCACGGTCCGGCCAAGGCGGAGGCCGTACGGGCACTGGCGTCCGCGGAGAGCCTGGACCTTGCCCGCTGCGCGGCGTACAGCGACTCGCACAACGACATTCCGATGCTCTCGCTGGTCGGGCACCCGTACGCGATCAACCCGGACGCGAAACTGCGCAGGCACGCGCGGGACTTCGACTGGCGGCTGCGGGACTACCGCACGGCGCGCAAGGCCGCGAAGGTCGGGATTCCCGCCGCGGCCGGGGTCGGCGCGGTGGCCGGAGGCACGGCCGCCGCGATCGCTCTGCACCGCCGCCGCCGCTGAGTTTCGCCTTCCGGCGCGCCCCGCGGGTGCGTTGCGGGTCGGGGCCGTGCCGGTACATCCCGGTCCGTCGCCGCCGGATCTGACGGGGGCTCCCGAGGGAGCCGCCGCTCGATCCGAACGTGAGCGACGGACATCGGGGATGTGCCGACACGGCCCTTCCGTGCGTCCGCGGCCGAATTCCAGCCCCTCCGGCGTTCGAGGAGCGGGGTCCGGGGCTGAGCCCCCGGGTTCGGGACGGGCAGGGGCGGAGGGGGCGAAAACCTGTCCGGACCTGGGAAGGGACCCTCGGCCGCGGGGGCAATCATCGTGTCCTACCCACGCCGAGGGCGACCCAGTCATGTTCACCGCAGGCGGGCACAACACGCCCTGTACTCAGACGGAACACGAACCGACTCGATCAACAAGTGGTCACCGTCTGGTACTTGAACAGGCATCGAATCGCATCAGAAGCGACGTAATCGATGATTTTAGCAACTGGGTGTAGTGCTGCCTGTACGAAGCGTTATTCTCCTCAAACGCAAACCGGTACCCCTCCGTCGCTACGACGGGTGAAAGGTCCCGCACTGCACGTGATGGAAGCTCTGCCTCTGGGAGTCCCGTGTACTCACACGTCGGGGTTGACGCCTCGGGCCTGGCTACGCTGCGCGCAACGGTCCTGGACCGTCTGCGCGGCTTCGTCCCCACCGCGTACGCCGTCCCCGCTTTCGCCCTCCCCGCGCCCGTCGGCCCTTGCTACGCACTGGCCGACGGCAACGCGGCGGTCGGCAGGCGGGGCCGCTCAGGCTCGGCCACCACCGCACGCCGTCCGGCCGCGGACAGTGACAGCGCCCGGATGATGGATCTCGTGGAGCGCGCCCAGGCCGGCGAAGCCGACGCCTTCGGACGGCTCTACGACCAGTACAGCGACACCGTGTACCGCTACATCTACTACCGGGTGGGAGGTAAGGCGACTGCCGAGGACCTCACGAGTGAGACCTTTCTGCGGGCGCTGCGACGGATCGGCACCTTCACCTGGCAGGGGCGCGACTTCGGCGCATGGCTCGTGACCATCGCCCGGAATCTGGTCGCCGACCATTTCAAGTCCAGCCGTTTCCGGCTGGAGGTGACCACCGGCGAGATGCTCGACGCCAACGAGGTCGAGCGCTCCCCCGAGGACTCCGTCCTGGAGTCGCTTTCCAACGCCGCGCTGCTTGACGCCGTGAAGCGGCTCAACCCTCAGCAGCAGGAGTGTGTGACGCTCCGCTTCCTCCAGGGGCTGTCGGTCGCCGAGACCGCCCGGGTGATGGGCAAGAACGAGGGTGCGATCAAGACCCTCCAGTACCGAGCCGTCCGCACCCTGGCCAGGCTCCTGCCGGACGACGTCCGCTGAACCCGCTTCGACCCGCCGTGATCCCACACGTTCAGCGACACTCAACTCACCTTCCGTAAAAGTCTGTTGACTTCGCGGTCCGATCATCCGTCGTCCGTAACCCAAGTGCCGTGACGCTCGTTGTGCGGGATACAGGCTCCCTGTGGTCACGCCTTGGCCATCGCCGATCACCCGATCGTGTGCACACGGCCAGGGGGTGCAACCCTCAGGACCCCCTGGGGAGCCGACCGTCATGACGAGAGGAGGTGCCGCCAGTGATCGCGAACGTATCGGCACACCGGCGGGCGAACGCCTTCGCCCAGGCCCTGGAGGAATCCGACCAGGGCACGGCGGCCGAGCAGCCCGATGGGTCGGCACCGTCCCGGGCTGCTGCGGAACAGACCGAGCAAGGGCTGCTGTTGGCCCTTGCCACCGGTCTCGGCGAGCTGCCCAAACCGGAGCTGGACCCCGAGGTCAAGATCGTGCAGCGAGCCCAGCTCGTCGCCGCGATGGAGGCCATGCTGCTGGAAGGCACCGCCGCCGGAGGCGAGGGTTGGGACCGTGCCGTGCCCGAGCAGCGATCCCATCGGGCCAAGGGCACACACCGGGCGACCGGACTGGGGAAGCTGCGGCCCCGGTCCCGGCTGTCCAAGGGGCTCGCCGCGGGCGGGCTCACCGTCGGTGTGGCCGCCGGAGCCTTCGGCGGTGTGGCCGCCGCGAGCTCCGACGCCCTCCCCGGCGACTCGCTCTACGGGCTCAAGCGCGGCATGGAGGACATCAAGCTGGGTCTGGCCCACGGCGACAGTGACCGGGGCGAGCTCTACCTCGACCAGGCCTCGACCCGCCTGAGCGAGGCCCGCCGGCTGATGGAGCGCGGCCGCTCGGGACAGCTCGACCACGAGTCCCTGGGCGAGGTCCGCCGCGCTCTGTCGGGTATGCAGCACGACGCCTCCGAGGGTCACCGCCTGCTGCACGAGGCGTACGAACGGGACGGCTCACTGGGCCCCATCCAGGCCCTGTCCGCTTTCTCTCAGTCGCACCGTGAAGCCTGGGGCGCGCTGCGCGACCGGCTGCCCGTGCAGCTCGGCGACGTCAGTGACCAGGTCTCGTCGGTCTTCGAGGCCATAGACGAAGAGGTCGGCCCGCTGCGATCGCTGCTGCCCAGGACGCCCGCCCCCGAGGGCACCGGACGTCATCGGGGCAGGAGCGAGGAGTCCACCGGATCGCCCGGCAAGGACACTCCGGCACCCAGCGCCACCAGCGGCTCCGCGAGCGGAAGCCACAGCAGCGGCAAGCCCAGGCCCTCCAGCTCGGGCAGCAGCAGCGACGGCCTGCTCGGCGGCAACGCCGGCGGCCTCCTCGACCCGCCGCAGGACGACACCAGCACCACCCCGTCGTCCAACAGCAGCAGCAAGGGCAGCGCGACGAGCGAACCCGACGTCACGCTCCCTCCCCTGCTGCCCGGTCTCCTGCCGGGCCTCGGCATCGACACGGAGGACAGCAACTAACCCCGCCACTCGGCTACGTCGATGGGGGCGCCCTTCTCGGGAAGGGCGCCCCCATCGACGTACAGGCATATCAGGACATGATCAGCAGAACCGTAACTGCATGATCAGAAGAACACGGACCTGCGCTGCACCAGCAGCTTGTACAGGGTGTGCTGGATCTGCTCTCTGACCTGGTCGGTCAGGTTGAACATCAGCATCGGGTCCTCGGCCGCCTCCGGCGGATAGCCGTCCGTGCGGATCGGCTCGCCGAACTGGATCGTCCACTTGGTGGGAAGCGGGATCGCGCCGAGCGGGCCCAGCCACGGGAACGTCGGGGTGATCGGGAAGTAGGGGAACCCCAGCAGCCGCGCGAGGGTCTTCGCGTTGCCGATCATCGGATAGATCTCCTCCGCGCCGACGATCGAGCACGGGATGATCGGGGTGCCCGCGCGCAGCGCCGTCGAGACGAAGCCGCCCCGGCCGAAGCGCTGGAGCTTGTAGCGCTCGCTGAAGGGCTTGCCGATGCCCTTGAAGCCCTCCGGCATCACACCGACCAGTTCACCGCGTTCCAGGAGCCGCTCGGCGTCCTCCGCGCAGGCCAGGGTGTGACCGGCCTTGCGGGCCAGCTCGTTGACGACCGGCAGCATGAAGACCAGGTCGGCCGCGAGGAGGCGGAGGTGACGGTTCGCCGGGTGGTTGTCGTGGACGGCGACTTGCATCATCAGGCCGTCCAGCGGAAGGGTGCCCGAGTGGTTGGCGACGATCAGGGCGCCGCCCTCCGACGGGATGTTCTCGATGCCCTTCACCTCGACGCGGAAGTACTTCTCGTAGAGCGGCCGGATCAGCGACATCAGGACCTGGTCGGTCAGCTCCTGGTCGTACCCGAAGTCGTCGATCTCGTAGTCGCCCGTGAGCCTGCGGCGCAGGAAGGCCAGACCCCCCGCGATGCGCTGCTCCAGGCCGCTGCCGCCCTGCTGGGGCTGCTGGGGCTGCTGGGGCGGCTGTTCCTCATGCGTCACGGGAACATCATCCTGCGGGAGGGTCCGCCCGGGCAGGGGCTGGACCTCGCGTACCACTACGGGCTCGCCCTTGCGCCGGCTCCCCGCGGCCCGGCGCCGCGGCGGGCGCTGCACAGCAGCCCCGCGCGACCGGTCGTCGTCGAACGGAATGACCTTGGCGTCCGCCATCGTTGATGCGCTCCTCAGTTGGCGCTCTGCGTCGGGGTGTGGCCGCCGCCCGGAAGAGGCAGTGCGGCGATCCGGTCCACGGCCCCCGCAAGGACCTCCGGGGGCAGGAGTCCGGGCCCCCGGCTGTGGGCGAAGTCCGCGAAGGTCTCCGCCGTCGTGTACTTCGGCTGGTAGCCCAGGGTTTCGCGCATCTGGATCGTCGCGACCACCCTGCCGTGCGTGAGCAGCCGCAGCTGCTCCGGCGAGAAGTCCGTCACTCCCAGGGTACGCACGGCCGTACCGGCCCAGCTGAGGGCCGGCAGCAGCAGCGGGACCGTGGGCCGGCCCAGGCGCCGCGCGCACTGCGAGAGCAGCAGGACGCCGTCGCCGGCGATGTTGAACGTGCCGCTGTTGAGCGTGCCCCGCTGCGGGTCGTGCGAGGCGAGCCGGAGCACCTCGATGACATCGCTCTCGTGGACGAACTGGAGCCGCGGGTCGTAGCCGAACACCGTCGGCAGGACCGGCAGCGAGAAGTACGAGGCGAGCGGCGAGTCCGCGCTCGGGCCGAGGATGTTGGCGAACCGCAGCACGCACACGGCGACATCGGGCCTGCGGCGCGCGAAGCCGCGTACGTACCCCTCGACCTCCACCGTGTCCTTCGCGAAGCCGCCGCTGGGCAGCGACTTGGGCGAGGTGGTCTCGGTGAAGACGGCGGGGTCGCGGGGCGCCGAGCCGTAGACGTTCGTACTGGACTTCACGACGAGCCGCTTGACCGTCGGAGACTTCTGACAGGCGCCGAGCAGCTGCATGGTGCCGATGACGTTGGTCTCCTTGACCGTGGTCCGGCTGCCGGAGCCCAGCGCGGTGCCCGTCACGTCCATGTGCACGACCGTGTCGACGGAGTACTCGGCGAGCACCCGCGCGATCGTCGGCTGCCGGATGTCGGCCTGCACGAAGTCGGCGCCGCCGATGTGGTGCTCGGGCGGCACCGCGTCCACGGCAATCACCCGGTCCACCTGCGAGTCACGCTGGATCCGTCGTACGAACCGGCCCCCCAGCTGTCGGGCCACCCCGGTCACGAGCACGACCTTCCCCAAGATCAGCGCCTTCCTTCCAGAAATGGACGTAGCTCCGCTCGTACTGCCGCGTTCCCCGTGTGCGGCCAACTTAGCGGGTTGATGTTGCGCTGTGATGACCGCCCGATGCACGAAGTGACGACAGCCACAGACGTACGACCAGACCAAGCCATTCGGCCCACAGGCGTACATGGCGCGCGTGGCTGAATCTATTCGATGTTCGAGCGGCCTTTCGGGGTTCTTCTTCTCGAATGCGTCCGACCCCTGACGTCGGCCCGGGGGCCACCGCGCCTGCCTCCTTGCCCCGAACGGAGGGCCGCCACGGCCCCGGCCCTTCGTCGGCGCCCGGCAGTCTTCGCCGTCTCCCGGGCCGGTCCTCGGCGGAGCTTCCGGGTAGCCGTCTCGCGGCCAGATATGCCTGTGGCCCCCCACCTGCTGGCGGGGGGCCACAGTACGCGTTTCCGCGGCGTCGCTTACTTCTTGTTGCGACGCTGAACGCGAGTGCGCTTGAGCAGCTTGCGGTGCTTCTTCTTCGCCATCCGCTTGCGCCGCTTCTTGATAACAGAGCCCACGACTACCCTCGCTCACTTCTCTTTACTCGGTGCTGGGCTGCATGGGCCCACACGACCTATGAGGGGCCAGCCTACCCGTCCGAGAGCCGAGGTCGTAATCGAGGTGTTTCCGGGAGATCGCGAACGGTCTCCCGGAAACGCCGTCAGGCGGTCTCCACCCCCACATAGCTCTCACGGAGGTACTCGTGAACCGCTTGCTCCGGCACCCGGAAGGACCTCCCCACCCGGATCGCCGGCAGATGACCGCTGTGCACCAAGCGGTACACGGTCATCTTGGACACTCGCATCACCGAGGCGACTTCCGCCACGGTAAGGAACTGAACCTCGTTCAGAGGCCTCTCGCCTGCAGCCATGACACACCTGAACCTTCCGCACTCGACGGTCACCGGCTTCCCCTTCCGGTGACTCTTCGTCGTTGCGTGCTCACTCCCCAATGTAGGGGCGGGTGATGCGAGTGGGGAAGAGGGGATGCCATCGGCCGCCTACTGTGACAGACACGCTCGATTGAGTACATAGCGAGTAAGCGGTCGGTAGTAATCAGACCGCACAGCGTCATCAAGCGGAACGACGACGGACACTCGCCCCTCTGCCTCTCCGACGAACAGCGCGGGATCGTCCGTATCGGCGAGACCGATGGCCTCGAACCCCAGCTGACCTGCTCCGCAGACCCATCCGTGGTCTCCGATGACCAGCTCCGGGAGGGGCCCTCCAGCCTCCGCGGCGGCCGCCAGAACGGTCCGAACCGGCAGTGGCGAGTGGGTGTGTGCGCCGGTCGCACGACCGGCGGCCCCGGCCCTGGGTTCGCGCACCAGCGCGACACCTTGTACGTAGTCGAGGTTGTACGTGCGTAGACCGAACCGGGTCGTTATGTCGACAGAGCTACCCTGCGCGGGGGTGAGGACGGTACATCCCGCCGCCGACAGCGCGTCCGCGAGAGCGGCGTAGAAGGCGATCAGCCGGTGCGGGTGGCCCGTGCCGAGAAGCACAGGGTGACGATGGCGGGCGGCTTCACGGAGCCGTTCCGCGAAGGCATCGAGAGCCGCCAGGGTCCGCTCCGGGTCGATCACATCATGCCCCGAAGTGTGCGAGGGATCGGCCGAAACCCCGCACTTGTCGGCCATCAGTTCGATCAGATCCCGCTGCCGCCAGGTCCATTCGGGATCAAGTCCGAGCAACAGGCGGGGGTCCCCGGCAGCGAAGAGCCGGTAGCTGCGCAGACTCTCCTCGCGCGAGGTGGCCACGGGCCCGGCCAGCCGGGCGGCCAGGAGATGTGCACGCAAAGCTCCGGTGCTCAACACGTCAGCGATGCTGACGCATCCATCGACACCGCACGCACAAAATGCGAGAAATGCCCCACAGTTGGCCTAATGGCCCATCGTGACGCCGGCGACAGGAGGGAGCGACAAAAGGACGCACAAGCGTCCTCGGGCCCGCTGGTCTCACAACACGCGCGAAACGGACGCCAGTTGACCAACCCGCCGACCACCAACGCAGGGGGAATCACCATGAAGCCGTCCGGTCCCGTCCCCTCGCTCGGCGAGGCGGAATCCCGTTCCAGCCGGGGGACGGTGAAATCCTGTTCCCGCCCGGGCCCGAGGCGGGAATCCAGGCCTACGGCAGCATCCCCCGCAACGGAAACACGGCCCGGCGCGTGGCCACGATCGCCTGATCGAGGCGGTCCGCCGGGTCGTACCCCGCCTCCCAGTCCTTCCAGGGCACCGGCCAGCGCCCGTCCGTCATCCGTATCGGCGCCAACTGCCGGGTGCGGGCGAAGACTTGCTGCCGCCAGCTCTCCGGGATCACCGTCTCGGGCTCGATGGGGCGGCCCGCCGCGACGGCCACGAGATGCGTCCACGAGCGCGGCACCACCTCCACCACCGCGTACCCGCCGCCGCCCAGCGCGACCCAGCGCCCGTCGGCGTACTCGTGCGCCAGGTCGTGACAGGCGACCTGCACGGCCCGCTGCGCGTCGAGCGAGACGGCGAGATGCGCGAGCGGGTCCTCGAAGTGGGTGTCCGCGCCGTGCTGGGTGACCAGCACCTGAGGCCGGAAGTCGGCGATCAGCTCGGGCACCACGGCATGGAAGGCCCGCAGCCAGCCCGCGTCCCCGGTTCCGGCCGGCAGCGCGACATTGACCGCCGTGCCCTCGGCGCTGTCGGCCCCCGTCTCCTCGGGCCACCCGGTCCCCGGGAACAGCGTCCGCGGATGCTCGTGCAGGGAGACCGTCAGAACCCGCGGGTCCTCCCAGAAGGCCGCCTGGACACCGTCACCGTGATGCACATCGACGTCGATGTACGCGACCCGCTCGGCGCCCAGCTCCAGGAGGCGGGCGATGGCCAGCGCGGCGTCGTTGTAGATGCAGAACCCGGAGGCCCCGCCGGGCATCGCGTGGTGCAGCCCGCCCGCGAAGTTCACCGCGTGCAGCGCCTCCCCGCGCCACACCGCCTCCGCCGCCCCCACGGACTGCCCGGCGATCAACGCGGACACCTCGTGCATCCCGGCGAACGCGGGGTCGTCCATGGTCCCGAGACCGTACGACGGGTCGGCCTTCCCGGGATCGGCGGACGCGGACCTGACCGCCTCCACGTAGTCCTCGCGGTGCACCAGCTTCAGGGTCGACTCCCCCGCGGGCTTCGCCGAGACGACATCGACGTCCCGGTCGAGCCCGAAGGCGTCGACGAGTCCCCGGGTCAGGGCGAGCCGGACCGGATCCATGGGATGGTCCGGACCGAAGTCATACCCCGTTACTGCCTCGTCCCACATCAGCTGTGCGCGGCCGCTCATGCACGTCACCGTATCGGTCCGGTTGAGGATCGAACGAGCGGGCGTACCCCAAGGTCGCGAGGACCAGGACCATCGGTACGACCATGGCTCCGCGGTAGCTCCACGCGTCGCCCAGCGCGCCCACCAACGGCGAACCGATCAGGAACCCGACGTAGTTGAAGATGTTCAGCCGCGCGATCGCCGTGTCCGACGCCCCCGGGAAGAGCCGCCCGGCCGCCGCGAAGGTCTGCGGCACGATCACACACAGCCCGAGCCCCACCAGCGTGAACCCCAGCATGCCCACCCAGGCCCCCGGCGCGACCGCCACCACCCCGAACCCGAGCGCGGCGACCACGGCGCCCAGCCGCACCACCGCCACGGCCCCGAACCGCCGCACCCCGAAGTCCCCGACGGCCCGCCCCACCAGCGTCATCACCATGTAGACGTTGTACGGAACGGTCGACAGCTGCTCCGAACTGCCCAGCACGTCCTTCAGATACTTCGCGCTCCAGTTGGAGACCGTCGAGTCCCCGATGTACGCGAACGTCATCACCAGGCACAGCGGAAGCAGGAGCTTGAAGACGAGGGGTCCGGCACCGGCACCGCCCTCGTCCGCCGCGTCCTTCCCGTCCGGGGCCGCGCCGCCGTCGACGTACCACCGGCTCCCCACCAGAGTGAGCGGAAGCAGCACCAGCACGACGGGCAGATACGACACGAAGAGCGGCAGATGCCAGTGCGCCCCGGCCCAGGCGAGCGAGGCTCCCACGATCCCGCCCAGGCTGTACGCGGCATGGAAACCGAGCATGATGCTGCGCCCGTACGACCGCTGGAGGCTCACCCCGAGCATGTTCATCGAGGCGTCGAGCGCGCCGACCGCGAGGCCGAAGGCGCCGAGGGCGACCGCCACCTCGACGAGCTGGTCACCGGCGCCGACACCGAGCAGGGCGAGCAGCACGACCGGCTGCGACCACCGCAGGACGCTGCTGGGAGGTACGCGCTTGACCAGGTGCTCGGTGGCGACGCTGCCCACCCCGGCGAGGATCGGGACGGCCGCCAGGAACGCCGGCAGCAGCGCGTCGGAGATCCCGTAGCGGTCCTGGATGGCCGGGATGCGCGTCACGAGCAACGCGAAGGCGGCGCCCTGAGCGAAGAAGCTGAACGCCAAAGAGGCCCTACCGCGCCGCAGCACATCTGTCATGGCGGCGAGCGTAGGGCCCCGGCTTACCGGTGGGTAGATCCAGCCGAAGATGAATTTTGCTCAGCTCTTCGGAGAGAGGCTGTTCAGTCGTCCGTCCCGGCACCGGCGGCGAGCTCCCGCTCGAGCATCTTCTCCATCGGGACGACGGCGAAGCGCCCGCTGAGCAGGAAGGCGAGGACCATCGAAGTGATCATGACGACCGTGCCGAGCCAGACCATGGTGTCGATCGGCAGCGTGTAGGCACCCACGACCCGCGCGACGCACTCACCGAGCAGCACCGCGCCCCACACGAGCGAGAAGGTCCGCTCGGCCTTCCGGAACCCCTCGGAACCGGCCACCAGACGGTCCCAGGCCGCGCTCCTGGCCGCGTCCCCCTTCACCAGGAACGGCTTCATCGCCTGCGTCATCATCGGCCGCCCGAGCTTCACGGACACCAGGACGCCGAGACCCACCGCACTGCTGACCCCGCTGTCCTTGGCCAGCATCAGCCGTGGGTCACCGGCGACGAGGCTCAGGGCGAGCCCGACCACGTTGACGAAGAGGATCAGCCCGGCCAGGGCGTTGGCCTTGCGCTCCTTCACCACACTCCACACGGTCCGCACGGCCGGTACGACGCTGCTCCAGCCGAGCGCCGCCATCGTGCTCATCCCGAACCCGTTCTTGAGCAGGTAGTACGACCCGACGGGCACCGCCACGTCCACGATCAGCGGCAGGAAGCTCGGCCGGGGACCGGCGGTGTCCGTGGCGGGGGCCGACCCGGCGACCGCCGCGGCAGCGCGGTCGGTCTCTCCGGTGCTGAACTCGGTGGCGGTGATGCTCATGATCGGGTCCCTCCGTCGTCACTGTGTACGTCCCGTTTCGATGTACTCAGCTTCGCGGTCGGACCCCACCCGCCGACAGAAACGATCGTCCGGAGCTCGGCATGACATATGTCAGCCCCCGCCGATGGGTGCCGTCATACGAGCAGGTCAGCCAACTCCCCCATGTCGGAGAAGAGTTGAGTGGCGCCGACCAGCCTGTCGGCCGGCGTCATCGCCGTGAACCCGTACACGTCCATCCCGGCCGCGTCGGCCGCCCGCACCCCCAGCGGACTGTCCTCGACGACGGCACACCTCTCCGGCCGTACGCCCATCCGCTCGGCCGCGTGGAGAAACAGATCGGGCGCCGGCTTGCCCCGGCCCACGTCCTGCGAACTGAAGATCCGCTCGTCGTCGAACCAGCGGTCGAGTCCCGTCGTGCGATGCCCGACCCGGATCCGCTCATGACTCCCGGAGGAGGCCACGCAGTACGGCACTCCGTCCGCGGCCAGCTTCTCCAGCACCTGCCCGGCGCCGGGAACGGGCTTCAGTTCCCGCTCGAAGGCGGCGAAGACCCGCGCGTGGAACACGTCGTCGAAGTCGTCCGGCAGCCGCTGCCCGGTGCGTTCCAGGACCATGTCGTGGATGCGGTGCATGGCGGAGCCCATGTAGTCACGCAGGGAGTCCTCGTACGAGGTGGGATGCCCCAGCTCGGTGAGATACGCGGCCAGAAGGGTGTTGGAGATCGGCTCACTGTCCACGAGGACGCCGTCGTTGTCGAAAATGATCAGGTCATAGCGCATATCAAAGACCCTAAACGCAGAAAACCCCCGTACCGGTTTCCCGGTACGGGGGTTTTCTTCAAAATTTGTTCGGCGGCGTCCTACTCTCCCACAGGGTCCCCCCTGCAGTACCATCGGCGCTGTGAGGCTTAGCTTCCGGGTTCGGAATGTAACCGGGCGT
>NZ_JBSFYW010000081.1:0-29635 GCF_053599975.1 Streptomyces sp. NPDC005141
CGGTCTTCTTCCACTTGGTCAGTGCGGCGGACGACTGCCCATAGGACATCCGGCGCTGCTCGCCGGTCCAGGCCCGCGTGCGCTCCTGAAGCGCCTTGTTGTACACGAAGCGGACGCAGCCGAACGTACGCGACAACTCAGCCGCCTGCTCGCCCGAGGGGTAAAAGCGGTACCTGAACGCCCGCTTGACCTGCCGCTCCACGCCCCACACTCTATCGACTTCCGCGTGAGCAATGGGTATCGACCGGTAGCCAGACGCCCAATCGCCCTGCCTGCGATCCGGCCTTCCCTGCCCTGCTCCACAAGAGTCCGTTTCCTCACCGGCCTGAAGGCCGGAGTATCCACGGAGGTATCCCGATGAACGACGTCACCACCCCGAAGATCGCCTTCATCGGAGCCGGGAGTGTGGTGTTCACCCAGGGACTGCTGGCCGACCTGTTCACGTTCCCCGAACTCACCCACGCGCGGATCGCGTTGCACGACATCGACCCCGAGCGGCTCGCCACGGCGGAGGGCGCCGCCCGGTACATCGCCGGTGTGCGCGGCGCCAAGCCCACGATCACCTCGCACCCCGACCGGCGCGCGGCCCTGGCGGACGCCGACTTCGTCATCAACATCATCCAGGTCGGCATGGACGGGGCGACCCGCACCGACTTCGACATCCCCGCCCGCTACGGACTTCGCCAGACCATCGGCGACACACTCGGCATCGGCGGCATCTTCCGCGCCCTGCGCACCTTCCCGGTGCTCCGGGCGCTCGCCTCCGACATGGCCGAACTCTGCCCGGACGCAATGCTGTTGAACTACACCAACCCCATGGCGATGAACGTCCTCTATCTCAGCCGCATCGCCCCGGCCCTGCGCGTCACCGGCCTGTGCCACTCGGTGTACTGGACGATGCACGACCTCGCCCACCTGGTCGGCGTCCCCTTCGAAGAGGTCACGCATCTGGCGGCCGGGGTCAACCACCAGGCGTGGGTGCTGCGTTTCGAGCGCGCGGGCCAGGACCTCTACCCACTCCTGGACGAGGCCATCGCCAAGGACCCGGGACTGCTGCGCCGGGTCCGCGTGGACATGTACCGCCGCCTCGGCCACTACCCCACCGAGACCAGCGAGCACTCCTCGGAGTACGTGCCGTGGTACCTCCACCACGACAGCGAGATCGAGCGGCTGAGGCTGCCGGTCGGCGCCTATCTGGAGATCATCGAGGAGAACGCGGCGAGTTACCGGCGCACTCGCGACGCCCTCGCCTCGGGGGAACCCCTCCCCGTCGAGGGCACCCTGGAGTACGCCCCCCAGATCATCCACAGCACGCTCACCGGCACCCCGCGCACGATCTACGGCAATGTGCCCAACCGCGGCCTGATCGACAACCTCCCCGCGGACAGTGTCGTCGAAGTCCCGTGCCTGACGGACGCGTTGGGGGTGCAGCCGACCCGCGTCGGCGCGTTGCCTCCGCAGTTGGCCGCACTGAACAGCGCGTATGTCGCCGTCAACGACCTGGTGGTCCGCGCCGCCACCGACAACGAGCCGCGTCACATCCGGCACGCCGCGATGGCCGACCCCGCGACGGCCGCCGCCCTCCCCGTCGAGCGCATCTGGGACCTGTGCGACGACCTCGTACGGGCCCACGGTGACCTGCTGCAGCCCGAGCTGAGGGCGCAGTTGGGCCACTGAGCCCGGGGCCGGGGGCCGCGGCCCGGCGGAGTCGCGGTCTCCCGGACACGGGCCACGGCGTCCGTCGCCGGGTCGGTCCCCTCCTCGGTCCTCGGCTCTCCCCCCCTGGCCCCTCGGGCTCCGGCCCTGGTACGTCGGGCTCCGGTACCTCGGGCTCCGGCCCCGGTCCCTCGTCCCAGACTCGGGGACAGGTGTCCGTTCATCGTCACCCCTAGGGGGTGAAGCCGGAGGGGGCCGTCTGCCGCACGCTCGGTGATGAGTGGCTGCGATCGCAGCCCCTGCACCGGAGGTTCTCCCCATGGCAACCACCCAGCATCACACCCACTCCAAGACCGCCATGACGGCGGCCGGCGGCTTGATGATCTTCGCCTCGGTGATGCTGTTCGTCTCCGGCGTCCTCGACATCCTGCGGGGCGTCATGGCGATCGCCGAGGACGACGTCTTCGTCACCAGCCCGAACTACGTCTTCAAGTTCGACCTGACGAGCTGGGGCTGGATCCACCTGGCACTCGGCGCGGTCGCGGTGGTCGTGAGCCTCGGCCTGTTCACGGCGGCCACCTGGGCACGCGTGACCGGCGTGGGCATCGCGGCGCTGCTGATCATCGCCAACTTCCTCTCGATCCCGTACTACCCCGTCTGGTCGCTGACGCTGATCGCCCTGTACGGATTCGTCATCTGGGCACTCTGCGTGGCCCGACCGGACACGGACACCGACTACTAGGACGTGTCCGACCCAGGTCCCCCAGCCGACCGACCGCACGAGTCCGCGGATCACAGGAGGTGCAGGTCGCGGGCTCGTCGTACGGCCTCGCCCCGGCGGGTCGCGGCGAGCTTGCGGTAGACGCTCTTGAGATGGGTCTTGACCGTGTTGACCGACAGATGCAGGTCGGCGGCGATCTCGTCCCTCGACATCATCTGCGCCAGCCGTTCCAGCACCTCTTGCTCGCGGTCGCTGAGAGCCTCGACCACCGGTGCCGGACCCGTCTGCGGGGCCGGCACCGTGGCCCGGACCCCGGCCATCGACGGAAGCCACTCCTGGCCCTGGGCCAGCGCGGGCCGGCGGCGCACGAGTGACCGCAGCCAGGGGCCGACCTCCGTGAACGGCCGTCTCAGATGCTCCGGCCTGGCCAGGCGCAGGGCCCGGGCCACCAGCCGCTGGGCGCCGGATTCGTCGCCCAGCACGTCCGCGGTCTGCGCCCGCGCCAGCAGCACGCGGACGGTGACGCCCGGCCCCTCGTCGGGTTCGGGGGAGAGTTCGTCGAGCAGGAGGAGCGCCGCCTCCTCGTCGCCGGTCGCGAGCAGGGCGCGGGCGGCGGCCACCGCGGCCTCCGGCCCGGCGGCCACCTCCTCCGCGAGCACCTCCGTCGCGGCGAGCGGATCACCCAGGGCCAGGTGCGCGGTGGACATCTCCAGGGCGATCCGGTCGCCGACCCACGGCGAGGGCTCGACACCGTGCGGGGGTCGCCTCAGCTCCTGCAGGACGCGCAACGCCTCCTTCGGATGCCCCTTGGCCAGCAGCATCCGGGAGCGCACGAGACCGAGGCCCGCCGTCGCGACGGGATCGTGCGAGGCCGAGGAGGAGGCGGTCGCCTGGTCCAGGTGCGTCTGCGCCGCGGCCAGATCGTCACGGTCGACGGCGACCGCCGCCAGGACGAGCTGGGCGACCCCCGTCCGGGCGGCGGGCGGCAGGCCGGAACGCTCCGCCTCGGCCACCGCCGCCCGCGCGTGCGACTCCGCGCGGGCCGGCCGGCCGCACAGGAAGTCGATCAGGGCGAGCCGGCTGAGCGACTCGTGCCGGGGATACGCGGTGGACGGTCCGTCGTCCACCCGCACGGCGGCGGACAGCGCGGTCCGGGCGGCGTCGAACCGCCCCGCCCACAACTGCGCCGACCCCAGGTCGGTGAGCATGAGGGCCGGCAGCTCCGGATGCTGTTCCAGCCGCTCGGCCGGCAGGGAGCGCTCCGCCGCCGTCACGTCCGCGGCGGCCGCCTCCGCCATGTCGGCCGAGCCGATCAGCCGGGCGGCGAACACCCGCAGCAGTGCGTGGCTCAGCCGCAGGGCCGCCGCGTGGGCGTCCTCGCCTGACAGGTTGTCCCCGGCCCGGCGCAGATCTTCGAGGCCCCGGTCGACGTCGTGGCGGCTCAGCTCACGGGCGGCGCGGACCAGGCACGCGGCCGGCCCGGCGGCGTCCGGGGACATCGCGGCGAAGAGTCCGTCGAGCCGCTCGGCGTCGAGTCCCGTCAGCAGCTGCCCGATGGCCAGTTCGTCGATGAACCGGCCCGCCGCGAGCTCCCATTCGCCCGACCCCGCCGCGTGCGGCAGGGCCTCCGCCAGCAGTCCCGCGTCGCTCAGCCAGCGGGCCGCCCGCCGGTGCAGCTCGGGCTCGACACCCGGAAGCCTGACGCGCAGATGAACGCGCAGGATCTCCGCGAACAGGGGGTGCAGCCGGTACCACGAGTGACCGATGGCCTCGACGAAGGCGTTGGCGTGCTGGAGCCCGGCCAGGATGGGCTCCGCGTCGTCCCGGCCCGTCAGGGCGTTGGCCAGCTCCGGGTTGATCTGTTCGAGGATGCTCGAACGCAGCAGCAGGTCCTGCGTCTCGTCCGACTGCGCCTCGAGCACCTCGGCCAGCAGGAAGTCCGCGAGTGTGCTCTGGCCCGCCTCGAAGTTCTTGATGAACGTGTCCGGATCGTCCACGTGCTGTGCCGCGAGGATGCACAGCCGCAGCCCGGCGGCCCAGCCGCCGGTCCACTCCGTCAGCGACCGCGCGCCCTCGTCCGAGAGCCGGATGTCGTGGCGGCTCAGCAGGGCGGCCGTCTCGCCGGGAACGAACGCCAGGTCGGCGCCTCTGACCTCGGCGACCTCTCCGGCGGCGCGGTAGCGGTGCAGCGGCAACTGCGGCTCCGTACGACTGATGATCACAAGGCGCAGCCCACCGCCCGCGTGGCGCAGAACGAACTGGAGTTCGTCGGCGACCTCCGCCGAGGCTCCCACCCGGTCGAACTCGTCGAGCACCAGGATCACCGGAGCCGCGCACTCGCTCAGCCAGGCCGCGAGCCGGGTCAGCAGGGAGTGGTCCACATCGCCGGGGCTGGAGGGGCTTCCGATGTCGTCCGGAACCTCCGCCCCGTGACGCCGCAGGGCTTCCAGTACGTACGTCCAGAAGATGCCGGGCCCCGTGTCCTCGTGCTCCACGGTGAGCCAGGCCACGCCACCCGGGTGTTCCATCGTGGAGATCCAGTGGGCCACCAGCAGTGTCTTGCCCGCGCCCGCGGGCCCGTTCACCAGGGTGAGGGGGCCCTGAACGCCCTCGGCGAGACGTGCGACCAGACGCGGCCTGCGCACGAATGTCTCCGTCAGGTCCGGGACCGTGAACCGGACGGCGAGCAGGGGGTCACCCCCTGGGGTCAGGAGCCCTGCCATGGGGTTCTGCCTCCGCGATCTCTCGGCTGCGGCGACGCGTTCGATCCGATGCGGTCCGGGTCCACAGCTCCCTGCCCGGAGTAACCCCCGCACACTGATCGTCACCCGCTGTGCCGAAAGTCGCAAGGCAGACTCCGGTCGCCCGCGGCGGGTGAGGCACGGGGCGCGTTCTTCGGTTGTCATGGGAGCGGAGCAGGGGCCGCACGCCACTGTCCGGCGCACCGGCGTCGCACCGACTCGATGAGGTGGTTACCGGTGAAACACTGGCGCGCACTGATCGTGCTCGGCACGGCCCAGTTCCTGATGGTCCTCGACACCTCCGTGATGAACGTGTCCATCAGTCAGCTGGTCGAGGACTTCGACACCGAGGTCACCGCCATCCAGGCCGTCATCACGCTCTACGCACTGGTCATGGCCGCCTTCATGGCCACCGGCGGGCGGCTCGGCGACATCCTCGGACGCCGTCGCCTGTTCATCCTCGGACTGGTCGTCTACGGCGTCGGGTCGGCCCTGACCGCCGTGGCTCCCACCCTGTGGGTCCTCGCGCTCGGCTGGTCGGTGGTCGAAGGGCTCGGCGCCGCCATGGTGCTGCCGGCCATGGCCGCCCTCGTCGCCGAGTCCTACACCGGACGGGACCGGGCCGTCGCGTACGGCGTCATCGGCGGGCTCGCCGGCGCGGGAATCGCGGTCGGACCGCTGCTGGGCGGCTGGGTGACGACGTACCTCACCTGGCGTCTGGTCTTCGCGGGTGAGGTCGTGGTCGTCGTCGCGATGCTCCTCTTCCGCCGAGTGATCAGCGAATCGCCCCGGCCCGACCCCCGGCCCCGGCTGGATGGCGTGGGCTCCGCGCTGTCGGCGGCCGGACTGGGGCTGGGCGTGTTCGGTGTTCTCCAGAGCAGCTCCTGGGGATGGGTGCAGCCCCGGAATCCGCCCTTCACCGTCTTCGGGTTCGCTCCGACGCTGTTCGTCGTCGCCGCCGGGGCCATCGTCCTGGCCGTGTTCGCCCGGTGGGAGCGCCGGAGGGAGACGCACGGCGCCGCCCCCTTGATCCACCTGTCGCTGCTGCACAAACTGCCGCTGCGCTCCGGCCTGCTGACGCTGGTCAGCCAGAACCTCATCCTGCTGGGGCTGTTCTTCGCCATCCCGCTCTATCTCCAGGTCGTGCAGGGCTTCGACGCGTTCGAGACGGGCCTGCGGCTGCTCCCGGTGTCCGTCACCATGCTGGTGGCCTCCGTCCTCGCCTCCAGGCTCGGGCGAGTGATGGGGCCGCGCCGTGTGGTCAGGCTGGCCCTGCTGACCCTGCTCGGAGCCATCGCGTGGCTGCTGGCCACCATCGACCCGGTCATCGACGATGCCCAGTTCGCCGGGGCCATGGCCCTGCTGGGCATCGGCATGGGCCTGATGGCCTCGCAGCTGGGCAACGTGGTGCAGTCCAGCGTGGGCGAGGAGGAGCGCAGCGAGGTCGGAGGGCTCCAGTTCACCGCCCAGAACCTGGGCTCCGCGCTCGGCACCGCGCTCATCGGATCGATCCTCATCGGCGCCCTCGCCCAGGCCTTCACCACCCAGGTGGCGAAGAATCCGGACGTGTCGCAGGAGGCGCGCCAGCAGACCGGTGTCGCACTCGAAGCGGGCATCAGTTTCGTCCCCACCGACCAGGTGCGTTCGGCGGCCGAGCAGGCCGGGCTGCCACCGGCCGAGGTGGACGCCGTCACGGACTCCTACGCGACGGCTCAGCTGAACGGACTGAAGGCGGCGATCCTCGCGGCCGGCGGCATCACGCTCGCCAGCTTCCTGGTCACGACACATCTGCCGACCGGACGGTCGGGCCGGAAGGAATCCCCCGACGGCGGCACCCCGGCGGACGCCCTCGGTCCGGCGTGAACGCGAGAGGCGGCGGCCCGGGCCGAGGTTCACCTCTTGAGGGTGAGGGCGGACGGGGCCGCACGTCGGATGATCGTGGGGAAGGGTGCCGTCCACCTGCCCCGGGCCGCTCGCCGTGGGGAGCCCCGCATGCAGTACGAGATCCGCGTCGAGGGACATCTCTCGGAGACGCTTTCCGAAGCGTTCCCGGAGATGGACCACGTGCTGATCTCCGGCCAGACGATCCTGTTCGGCCCGGTCGTCGACGAGGCACATCTGTACGGGCTGCTGGCCCGCTGCCGGTCGCTGGGGCTGCGCGTGGTGGAGATGCGCCAACTGCCCGAGTAGCTGCGAGGATCACCCGCCGGGGGTGACCCGCCGGACGCCGGCGGGCGGGACGCTGGATGCCGGGAATCCACCCACCGTCCCGTCGGCGGTCCGGCAGTGGTCCGCTCGACCGCGTGAGGAGGAACCATGACCGAATCCCGTGGTTCGGCACCGCACACCGGATCGGAGCCCAGGCCCGGCGGGCCGGCCTCCGCGCCCCCGGGTGACCCCGCGGCGGTGCTGGCCGGAGTCGGCGCCTCCTGGACCTGGCTCCTCGGCTCGGCGTTCGCGACGCTGATCCCGGGCATCCTGGTCCTGGTCTGGCCCGAGGAGACCCTGCACATCCTGGCGGTACTCCTCGGCCTCTATCTGCTGGTGATCGGCCTGTTCCGTTTCGTGTCGGTCTTCGGCCATCGGGAGCAGGGCAACCGGTTCGCCTCACTCCTGATCTCGGTGCTCTACGTCCTGGCCGGCGTCCTGTGCCTGCGCAACCCGCTGCAGACCATCGCCGCGCTGTCCCTGATCGTCGGCATCGTCTGGCTCGTCTCCGGCGTGCTGACCGCGTACACGGCCATCGCCAGCCAGGACCTGCCGCACCGCGGATTCGTCCTGTGCGCGGCGGCGATCGGCATCATCGCGGGCATCGTCGTGCTGGCGCTGCCGACCGAGTCTGCCCGCGCCCTGACGCGGCTGCTCGGCCTGTGGATGGTGCTGATCGGTCTGGTCGAGCTGGCCGTGGCCTTCGCCTGGCGGGCCGCCCTGCGCAGGGCGGTCTCGGCGGGACCGCGTGACCCGGCTTCCCCCTACTGAGACCTGCTGCGAACCGCTGATACGAGTTCGAGCACGCCCCGCAGCACGCACGGAGCCCCGCGCGACCCCTTGAGTCGCGCGGAAGGCCGGGCATACTCATGACTCCCCTGCCCGGGCGCCGGCCGGACGATCACGACCGGCGCCTCGACGCGCGCCCGAATCCGGGGGCCGGCCGATGAGCAGGCTCCCAGGGAGCGGACGTAACAAAGGGCATGCCGACATTCATGGCCAGCAGGCACGACGACCGCGTGCCGGTGAACAGCGCGGGGGCACCGCCGGGGCGTCTCGAGCGGCTGCGGCGACACCGGCGGGCGCTGTTCGTCGTGGCCGTGGTCCTGCTACTGGCCCAGATGGCCTTCGCCATGGTCAGCACGGCCGTGGAGCAGACGCCGACGATCGACGAACCCGTGTACGTGGGCACGGCGACGGTCTACGTCCAGCAGCACGACCTGCGCTACAACCCCGAACATCCGCCGCTGGGCAAGCTGATCATCGCGAGCGGGCTGCTGTTCGCGCGTCCGCACCTCGACCCCGCGTTCACGGGCGATCAGACGGAGCTCGGACGGCATGTGCTGTACGAGTCCGGCAACGATCCCTGGCGGGTGATGCTGTGGGCACGGTTGCCGGTGATCGCCCTGACGCTGCTGTTCGGCCTGGTCGTCCTCGCCTTCACCCGTGAACTCGTGGGCCGCCTTGGCGCGCTGGTCGCCCTCGCGCTCTACGCGTTCTCGCCCGACGTGATCGCGCACGGCTCGCTGGCCACGCTCGACGTACCGGCGTCGGGTTTTCTGCTGACGTCGGTGTGGCTGGTGTGGCGGGCCAGGCGACGGCCGCTTCTGTACGTGCCCCTCTCCGGGGTGGCGCTCGGCGCGGCGGTGGCCACGAAGATGAGCATGCTGCCGGCCGTCCCGCTGCTGCTGCTCCTCACGGTCGTGTCCGTGTGGCACGCGGGCCGCCCCGATCCCGCCGCGATGCCGCCGAGCGACGCACGGGCGAAGGCCCGGCTGCTCGGACTCGGTGCGGCGGCCGCGGCCGGGGCGGCTCTGGTGGCCGTCGCGGTGGTGTGGACGACCTATCTCGCCGTCGATCCGCGGCTGCGCTGGACGGCGCCCGCGGACCTCCCCGCCGTGCACGGACTGCGCGCGCTGCTCATCGACGCGCTGCCCGTGCCGCAGCCGTACCGGGACGGGATGCGGGTCCAGTTCGGCTTCGAGAACACGATCTGGGCGGGCTTCCTCTTCGGCCGCCTCTACCACGGTTCCCTCTGGTACTACCTCCCGGCCGCGCTGCTGGTGAAGACCCCGCTCGGCATGGCGGCGCTGTGGACGGCCGGTTCCGGCGCGCTGGTCGCCGTGCGCCGACTGCGGCCCGCCGCCCCGTACCTGCTGATCCCTCCGGCGCTGCTGCTGGCCACGGCGATGACCGGCTCCCGCGATCTCGGCGTGCGCTACGCCCTGTTCATGCCGGTGTTCCTCGCGGTGGCGGCGGGCTGTGTCGTCGTCGTGCGCCGGCGGTGGGCGGGGATCGTCACGGCGGCGCTGGTCCTGTTCATCGCCGTCAGTTCGATGCTGACGTACCCGTACTACCTGCCGTACTCGAACGAGGCGTTCGGCGGCCCGGAGAGGACGTATCTGCGCCTGCACGACTCGAACGTCGACTGGGGCCAGGACCTCGGACGCCTCGCCGACCGGCTGGAGCGGAACCATCCGCGCGAGAAGGTGTGGCTCGTGTACAAGGGCGCCGGTGTGCCGTCCGCCTACGGCATCGACGCGGCAGACCCGCGCGAGGTGCCCGCGGACCGGGTGCACGGGCTGCTCGTCGTCTCCGACACCTCGATCGACAAGGCCGACGCCCGGCTGAAGACCCTGCTCGCCACCAGCCGCCGGGTCGACGAGGTCGGTCACTCGATCACGATCTTCCGCCGACCATGAGCCGATCCGATGCCACCGGTCGCCGGATCACCGGCGCCTGGCGGGTCTCCCGTCGCCGACGCCTGGAAAGTCTCCGGGTCGCCGACGCCTGAAGGGAACCACCTGCCGCCTGCCCCCCTGCCGCCCCTGCCGCCCCTGAGGGGACCCGACGTCACCTGCCGGGCGTCAGCAGGTCGAGCACCCGCTCCCACCGGAAACCCTTTCGCCCGCCGTCCTGTTGGACTTCACCGGCGTACGGGTCGCCGAAGCGCACCCCCATCCCGCGCAGCCGCTCGACACTCGCGCGGTAGGCGGGGTGGGCGGCCAACGCCTCGTTCACACAGGGCAGTACGGCGATCGGGACGCCGAGTCCGTACGCCTCGCACAGCGTTCCGAGGGCGAGGGTGTCGGATATGCCGGCCGCCCACTTGTTGACGGTGTTGAAGGTGGCCGGCGCGAGCGCCACCGCGTCCGGCGCGGGGAAGGGACGCGGGTCGCCGGGGGCCCGCCAGGCGGAGCGGATCGGGCGGCCGGTCCGCGCCTCGACCGCGGCCGCGTCGAAGAAGCCGAGTCCCTGGGGAGTGGCGATGACTCCGACCTCCCAGTTCCGCGCCTGGGCCGCGGTGATCAACGTGCCGATGTCCTCGGCGACGCCCGCCGCACAGACGACGACATAGAGGAAGGGCTTGTCGGTGGGTTCGCTCACGTGGGAACCCTATTGAGTCTCCGGGCCGCTACCGGAGGGGGAAGGTCTCCCCGCGCTCCGACTCCGGGCGCGGCCCGAAGATCCGGCGTTCCTTCTCCTCGATGGGTACGTCGTTGATGGAGGCCTCGCGCCGGGTCATCAGGCCGTGCTCGTCGAATTCCCACAGCTCATTGCCGTACGAGCGCGACCACTGACCGTCGGCGTCCCGCGACTCGTACTGGAAACGTACGGCGATGCGGTTGCCGTCGAAGGCCCACAGGTCCTTGCGCAGGGCGTACTCCCGCTCGCGCGCCCACTTGTCCGTGAGCAGCTCGACGATCTGAGCGCGGCCCGTGACGAAGGTGTCCCGGTTGCGCCACTGGGAGTCCTCGGAATAGGCGAGCGAGACCTTGTGCGGGTCACGGGTGTTCCAGGCGTCCTCGGCGGCCTGGACCTTCTGGAGGGCGGTCTCACGGGTGAAGGGCGGCAGGGGCGGGCGGTCGGTCATGGGGACTCCTCGGTGCGTGGGCATGGACCCGACGAAAGGAGAACGTGCGTTCTCCATCACTTCTCGGCTAAGGTAGAGAACGATCGTTCTCCCGTCAAGGAGCCCTCCGCATGGACAGCACGACCGCCCGGGACCAAGCGCTCGCGCTCGCTCGGGAGCAGGCCCTCGACGCCGCGGAGCGGCTGTTCTACGGTCGCGGCATCCAATCCGTCGGCATGGACGACATCCGCGGCGCCTCCGGCGTCTCACTCAAACGGCTCTACCAGCTGTTCCCGGCGAAGGAGCTGCTGGTCGAGGCCTACCTGGAGCGGCGCGACATCCGCTGGCGGGAGCGGCTCGCCGAGCACGTCGACGGGCAGCGCGATCCCGAGCGGAGGATCCTCGCCGTCTTCGACTGGCTGGGCCTGTGGTTCGCGGAGCCCGGCTTCCGCGGCTGCGCGTGGATCAACTCGTACGGCGAACTCGGTGCCACCTCGGAGCGGGTGGCCGCGCAGGTCCGCGCGCACAAGGCGGCGTTCAGGGCGTATCTGGCCGATCTGGTGAGCGTGGCGGGGCTGCCCACAGCGCTCGGCGATCACCTCTTCCTGCTCGCCGAGGGCGCCATGGTCACGGCGGGCATCACCCGGAGCACCGGGCCCGCCGCGCAGGCGCGCGCGGCGGCCCGACTCCTGCTGGAGGCGGGGCAGTAGCGTCCCGGTTCGGCCGGCGCTCCGGGTGATGCCCGCCGCGATGGCGGCGACCGGACAGCGCCGTGCCGCCGGGTATGAACGGGATGGCGTCGGCGGGAGCGGCGAGCCGCAGGCCGGGAAACCGGTCGAAGAGCGACAGCAGCGCGATCTGCGTCTTGGCGCCGACTGACACCGGTCGGCGCCAAGGCGGTGAACGCCTCACCGACGAGGCCGGGCGGCGCACACAGGCAATTGCGCGGGCAGCACCCGGAGGCACCAGACCAGTGATCGCTTGCGGGAGTTAACCCCACCGCGCTCATTCGCATCAGCTGCACCACGGAGACGCGTGCCAGCCGGATTCTGCGGTGAACCGATTCACCGAATGATGGATATCGCAGCCTCAACAGCACCCGTAGTCCAAAGGATCAGTATGCCCCGCACCACGCCCAATCGCCGGTCCGTGAACCGGGCCTTGTCGGCCCTCGCCCTGCTGGCCTTGACTGCCGGCGCCGTCACGGCCTGCGGCGACCACGACTCCGCCTCCAAGCACTCGTCCTCGCCGTCCGCCACCTCGTCCGCCTCCCCGGGGGCCGGCCAGGCGGGCGAAGCGAAGCTGCACATGATCGACAATGGCGGTCACCGTCTGGCCTTCCACGTCACGCAGGGCCACGGCTCCACCATCGTCCTGGACTCGGGCGGCGGCGAGGACTCCTCCTACTGGAAGGACCTCGTCCCCAAGCTTCACGCGGCCACCGGCGCGACCGTCATCACCTACGACCGGGCCGGACTCGGCAAGAGCGACGTGGTGCCCGGTCCGTGGAAGGTCGAGAGCGCCGTCAGTGACCTCAAGTCGGGGCTCCAGCAGCTGGGCGTCACCAAGAACGTGACCCTCGTGTCCCACTCCCAGGCCGGCGAGGTCGCGACCTACCTCGCCAAGGACAACCCGACGATGCTCGCCGGCGCGGTCCTCGTCGACGCCAACCTGCCCCCGCTCTTCACGGACGAGGAGATCGCCCGCCTCGTAGCCGTCAGCCGGCCGCAGGTCGACGCCGCGAAGAAGGCCCCGGACGAGCCGCGGAACCGCCAGCTCATCTCCACCGCGGAGAGCTTCGTCTCGACGAACAAGGCCTACCACAAGGTCACATGGCCGGAGGCGGTACCGGCAACGGTCATCGTCTCGGAGAAGACCCCGTTCGACGGATCACCCGAGGACGCCCAGCGCTGGCGGGACGCCGCCGCCTCGTTCGTCCAGGACGGGCCCCACCGAACACTCGTCACCGCCAAGGGCAGCTCCCACGACGTCCCCAAGGACCGCCCCGACCTCGTACTCAAGGCGATCGAAAGCATGGTCGCCACACAGCACTGACCCCGCCCCTCAAAACGACGCCCACGACGCCCTCTTGCAGCTACCGGGAGCACGGGGGCTTCGTTCGTACCCCGCAGGTGCCTGGCCGACATCCCCGACGAGTTGCCGCCCGACTTGGCCCGACTCAGCCGATCACTACGTCGCGCCGTCATCGTCCTGGTCCTGGCCCCAGGGCGTGTCTTAGCCACTGGTGATTGATCTGGTTGATCGGCCGGAGAAGTGGCGGTGCCGGCGGCATGAGGTCAGAACACGTCGTGGCCGGGGCGGTAGGCTCCGCGCCCCCGCATGAGCGCCCCCACACCACAAGATCGCCGTCCGAGGTAGCCTTCCCGTCCATTCGAAGGTCCCGGGAGGCTCCCCGTGCACACCACCGTTTTCCTGTTGCGGAGCGCTCTGGGCCTATGTGGCGGTCTGGTGTTCATGTGGGAGCTGAACCGCCAGGCTTCGGGACCAGGCTGGAGGAAGCCTCGGGTCTTCTCTGCGGTGGGGGCTGTGCTGCTCGCCGGGCTGCTCGCCATCTAGAGATCGCCAGTCGACGTGCCGACGGCTCCAGTGCAGGTCGGTCGGGTTGCCCGGCCCCCTCACCAGGGCCGGAAGACAGGCCCCTCAGACCCAGGGCAAGAACCGGCGCGACGCTGTTGAGCCCTCACATACGGGGCTTTTTTGGTGCGAGTGGGACCTCTTTCCGGCCCTTCCCGTGTACTGGTGGGCGCGGACGGCGGAGGGCCCTGTGACGAATACGAGGACTGGCCCACCAACCGCCTGCGGCAGACGAGCACCGCACGCCAAGATGTACAGGTGAGCGTGCTCGAATTCATCGCCTCCATCAAGTGGCCTGTCACCGTACTGCTGTTGGCAGCCCTGAGCACTGTCGTACTCAGGGGCAGCCCGGGAACTCGTAGATCGATGGGAGAGTGGCTTGGGCAGCGGAATCTTCGATTTAGCCTTGGTGGCCAAGAGATCGAGGCCACTCTGGCCGAAACTCAAGGCCGGCTGGGTACCGCGGCGGAACCCGATTCACAACTGGTCGGCGGCAGCAGCGCCACCGACACGGCCAGTGACCAGCAAGGTTCGGACGCTTCCGCGTCCCAGTCAGTCGAAGCCTCCCGGCGGGCAGCAGTAGAAGATCTGCTGCGCAGCGCGGCGCTCCTCGGTTGGCAATTGGCCAGGAAAGGAACGAGCTCACCTCCTGACCCCACTGTGCGTTGGGAGGCAGACGGACGCCCAGTGATCGAGAGCGAGTCAGTGACTCACGAGCTGAGCGCGATGCCTTCCGATGCAACTCAGACGAGACGCCGGCCAGCGATCCCGAGCTTTGGGGGGCGCGTAAGTGAGACGGTTTTTCATGGGACCGCCAATCTCACCTATTACATCAACGGTGCGGGAGATGAGGTGGTGGAAGACGTGCTGGATCGTCTACCCATGAAGGTGCGGCAGCGTGAAGACGACAACTTGGCCAACACTGATCAAGGCCCCGAAAGCAGAGCTTGACGGCGGCCGATCTTGTTTCACCCGAGCTCACGTCCAGGGTGACGGGAACCAAGGAGAGGCAGTTCCGGGACCAGGTCCGCGGTGGCGCGAGAGACGGCCGCGGCGTCATCCAGGGTGAGCCGCGGCGAGCGGGCGCGGGACCAGCCGCCCGAGGAGTCACCGACGATGGCCACACCGGGACGGTCGGCCGGGATGCGGCTCTCGCGAGGAGGAGTTCCGCCACTTCGTCGACGACGACCGCGCCCCCTCGGAGGCAGCCGACTCGACATCGGCAAGGGTCACCCGCAACTCCGCGACGACGGAGGCGTCCAGGTCGAGAGCCCGGGTCAGGCGGTCGAGGACGTCGCGGCTGGGAACCACCCGCCTGCCTTCAGGCCAGGCAGAGCCGAGCAGACGAGATGAGAGCTGGGGTGAGTGGTGGGTTGAGGTGAGAGGGCCGGTGCGTCAGTAGCCGGTGCCGCGCTTGACCTGGGTCCGCTCGGTCCTGTGGGTCGCACCCTTGTCGTCCAAAGTGCGACACGCGTCGGCAATGTCCTGGCTCAGGCGATCGATGTGCTCGCGGCTCAGGGTCTCCTTGACCAGGGCACGCATGATCTTCACCCCCTCCGCGTTGGGCGGGAGCGTGTACGCCGGCACCATCCAGCCGCGCTCGGCCGAGAGTTGCCAGGCGACATCGGACTCGTCGTAGGCGTGCTTGCCGGAGAGACGGAAAGCGACCAACGGCAGCTGCTCGAGGTCGCTCCCGATCACTTCGAAGCGGCCGCCGCTACGCAGGTTGTCCGCCAACGCGTGGGCGTTCTCCTGCATCATCTTCATGACGTAGGTGTAGCCCTTACGACCGAGCCGGACAAAGTTGTAGTACTGCGCGAGCACCATCGACGCGCCGGTGGAGAAGTTCAGCGTGAACGTCGCGTCGGTCTTGCCCAGGTAGTTCTCGTGGAACACGAGGTCCTTGGGCAGGTCGGACTCCTCACGGAAGACCAGCCAGCCGATGCCGGGATAGACCAGGCCGTACTTGTGCCCCGAGACGTTGATCGAACGGACCTGCTCGAGCCGGAAGTCCCATTTCGAGTCCGGGTAGAGGAACGGCCACACGAATGCGCCGCTGGCTCCGTCGACGTGGATCGGGATGTCGAGGTCCCGCTCCTTGCGGACGTCCCGCAGGAGCTTGTCGATCCCTACGACGTCGTCCTTGTGGCCGGTGAACGTGGTGCCGAGGACGGCGACGACGCCGATGGTGTTCTCGTCGAGGTGGGGCTCCACGTCCTCCGGGCCGATCGTGTATTTGCCCTCGGCGAGCGGCACGATCCGCGGCTCGACGTCGAAGTAGCGGCAGAACTTCTCCCACACGACGTGGACGTCCCCGCCGAAGATCAAGTTGGGCCGGTCGACCGACAGATTGGCCGCCTGACGGCGCTCCCGCCACTTCCACTTCAGCGATAGCGCCCCGAGCATGATCGCCTCGGACGAGCCCTGGGTCCGACATCCGGTTGTCTTGCCCGGTGCGTTGAAGAGATCGGCGAGCATACGCACGCAACGCTGCTCGATCTCGGCGGAAATCGGGTACTCCGCGTGGTCGATGAAATTGCGGTGGAGGTTCTCGGCGATGATCCGTTGCGCCTCCGGCTCCATCCAAGTGGTGACAAACGTGGCGAGGTTGCGCTGCGGGTCACCCTCCATGGCGAGGTCCACATCCAGCAGCCTCATCGCATCCGTGGCGGCCATGCCTTCCGTGGGGAAGGTGTCCGAGGGAGCGGGGACGGTCAAGAATCGGTTGCCGAAAAGGGCCGCGTCGTCACGCTTAGTCATGCGGCGATTCAAACAGTGCCGCTGCCCGCCTCGGGCGAGGGACACGCCGAGGCAGGGTAGACGGCTCTAGGCGTGGGGTCGGCGGCCGGGGCCGGAGCGGGACGAAGACAGGAGCGGCGGCCTGGACGACGGGCCGCGGGTGCACAGCGCGTGCCTTGGCTACGACGGAGGTGCCTTCCGGGCGTAGACCGCCTCGCCCAATAGGGCGAGCGGTCCACCCAGTTCGGCCATGGCCATCAGTTCGGACACGAGATCAGTTCTCCTGTCCGACAGGGAAAGCACCCGGGATCACGGCCGCCGCCCGGTAGGCGCCGGCCTGTAGAAGGCGGGCGTGGAATGCTCCCCCGGCAATGGTCCAGCATGGGTTCAGCGACCGCCGTCGGTTCCGACATGGAATCTCGTCAGCGCAAAGATGATCAGGAGGTCGAGGGTCATCACGAGGATGGACCACGCCGGATAGTACGGAACGAACATGAACTGGGTGATCAGACTGATCCCTGCCGCCGCTGCGCCGGCCCCGCGACTCCAGCTCTTGTTCGTCAAGACCCCCAGGCCGGCAATGACCAGCCCTACTCCGACCACAAGGTGAATCCAGCCCCAAGCGGTTAGGTCGAATCGGTAGGCGTACAGGGACGCGGAGAACACGTTGTCCTGTGCGATGCCGGATGCCCCCATGAGAATGCTGAGTGGCCCGCTGAGCATCAGTACGGCCCCGGCGAACAGGGACGCCCCGTTGATCTCGCTGCTGTCGGGTCCCCCGCGTCCTCTCCGTGTCCTGTCAGGCGCTGCTGTCATGGCCGCCGCCTTCCTGTCCAGCGCGGTCACTGACGCACAATGCCCGTGCGAAGCCAGCCACGCTCCCCTGACAGGATCACCGCGATCCTTTGAGACCGCGACTGCAACCCACCATGGGGAGACCGCGGACTCCTACCGCACTGCGGTGCACGCGAACACCGCTGCGGCCGAGACCCTTCGCCGCACGGTCCCCGGCCGGACCACAGGACGGGAGGGCACGACCGGTTCACCGGAGATCGGCTGAGACCGACGGAATTGCGTCCACGGCCCCGATCGTCGCCGTGCCTGCCTTCACTCCTGGGGCAGAGGCGACGCTGAGGTTGTCCGGATTCGAGCAGCGAGCCTGCCCGAGGGCCGAAGTAGGCGACGGCCTGCATGTCACATTCGAGGCTGTGCGGAGACTGGTTGTTCTCGAAGATCGAGCCGTTGTCGGGCCTGGCGCAGGAGTCGGCGAAACGCGTGAGCACGTGCTCCAGACCCTTGACGGCGGTAAGGCTCTCGATCAGGGCGCGTATCTTTTGCTCCTCTACCGACCTGCGGGACTCCGCTGCGAGAGACGTGGCTCGCTTCTGCAATTCCTTCTCCGACGGCTCGCGGGAGCATGCCGCGGTAAGCCCCACCAGGGCGAACGCCAGCAGCAATCCGCCCGCCCGGACCCACTGCGTGCGCACCTCGCGCCACCGGTCCGCAATGGTCTCCTTCATCTGCGCACCCCCGCCCTTCACCTTCCGGCGAGGCGGGGATCGGCACATGAGTACGTGTACTCAGATTCCACTCCGGGGCCGGGAGAAGCGGCGGATCAGGAAGTCGGACGGGCCGACTCCCTGATTCACTCAGACTGGCCGGTATCCAGCGGCAGGAAGTCCGGCGAGAGTTCCGGTCAGAGCACTGGAGTCCTGCGCTGGCCTCGGTCCGTCAGCCGGGACGACGCGCGATGCCTGCTCATGTCAGGTCTCAACCCGGCGTCTGGTGGTCGGACGGCACCTCCGCCGTCCCATGTGACGCGGATCACGGGAACCCGGGGTGCGCGGATCGACAGTTAATGAAGGTGAGCACTGATATGCGTACCCGGATACGGGCCGGGGATCCGAGCGCGTTCGCCGAGCTGTACGACAGCTACGCCCGCGCCGTCTATAACCACGCCTTCCGCCTCACCGCCGACTGGTCCGCGGCGGAGGACGTGATGGCCGAAACCTTCATGGAAGCGTGGCGGCTGCGTGACCGGGTCGGCGCCGAAGGCGGAAGCCTGCGACCGTGGCTGCTGGGCGTGGCGATCAACGTCGCCCGTGGCCACCATCGCAGCAACCGGCGCTACCGGGCCGCGGCGAACGCCGCCGCGGAGGCCGAGACGGCGCTCCCCGACCACGCCGAAGAGGTGGCGGGCCGGCTCGACGATCGACGGCGTATCGCCGCCGCCCTGCGCGCGCTTGCCGCGCTGCGCAGACCCGAGCGCGAGGTCCTGACGCTGTGCCTCTGGGAGGGACTGGAGTACACAGCCGCGGCCGAGGCGCTCGGCATCGCCGTTGGGACGGTGCGCTCACGCCTCTCCCGAGCACGCGCCAAACTGCGCAAACTCACCGAGGCCGAACTCGGCGGCCAACCTGCCGCCCGGGCGGCGCCGGTCCCGTACACGGACTACCACGCCGAAGAACGCGCGGAAAAACCCGTACGAGGAAATCGGGAACTCGGCCGGCCGGATCGACAGACAAGAGGAGAACACATCCACTCGATCCGGCCCGTATCGGAAGGAAATCGATGAGAGCGACCCAGTCCCGGCAAAGTCCGGCAGAGTGGGAGGAGAGCGCGCCTCTCCTCCCGCAGACTGCGCGCGATCTCCCGACGGGCCGTCACCAGTTCCACAAGGAGCGTTTGATGGCCCACATCCAGCAGGACACCCAGCGGGACGCGAGCACCACGAAGGCCGCCCCCGCCCTGCCGAAGCCCCGGCTCCGCCTGCTGCGCCCGGCGTTCGCGCTACCCGCGATGGCGCTGACTGTGGCCGGCGCGGTAGTCGCCGGGACGGCGCTGAGCGACGGCGGCGGCGTGCGCAGCGGTGGTGTCGCCACCGGACCCGCAGTGACCATCCCCGTCGGCGCCACGACCACCAAGGGCCTGCCGCAGCTGCTCGACCAGGTCTCACTGGCAGCGGCCGAGGAGACCCACCCCACGGTCAAGCCCGGTCAGTACGTATATATCGAGTCCCAGACGGCCGACACCTTCGTGAAGACGGTCGGCGACGAGAGCAGCCTCGCCAGCTACGCGCTGCACCAACGCGAGATCTGGCAGTCCGCCGACGGCACCAAGGGCTGGTTGATCGACGCAGCCGTCAACGACAACTCCGAGGGCGAGACGCTGAGCCTGCCCGACGAGCAGGGCAACACTCCCGAGGCCGGCGTGAACCACCCGTCGTACGACTTCCTGGCCCGGCTGACCACCGACCCCGACGAGCTGCTGAAGCTGATCTACAAGGAGACCGCAGGGCAGGGCAACACCCCCGACCAGGAGGCGTTCACCACGATCGGTGACCTGCTCGTCGAGAGCTACCCGCCCGCGGAGCTCTACTCAGCCCTGTTCAAGGCCGCCGCGAAGATCCCGGGCGTGGTCGTGGTGAACGACGCCAAGGACGCACTCGGCCGCTCAGGCGTCGCGGTGGCGCGGCTGGACGAGACCGGTGGCGCACGCGAGGAGTGGATCTTCGACAAGAAGACCCACGTCTTCCTCGGCGAGCGGACCGTGCAGGTCAAGTCGGTCTCCCAGGACGGAGTCGTTATGAAGCCCGGCACCGTCCGCTACACCAGCGCCATCACCAAGCGCGCGATCGTCGACGGCATGAAGCAGACCCCCGAGCAGAAGGGCTGAGGCCCCACCGCCCCAGGCTGAGGCCCACCGCTGCTCACCGGCCCCGTGGCCACCGTCCCAGGACGGTGGCCACGGGGCTGTGCAGGCCGGAGACCGCGGTTGCAGCCGGAGCGGACCCGGAGCGACTTACAAGGCGGCGGGCGGCGGGCGGCGGGCGGCGGATCTCCGATGCAGTTCCTGCTCCAGCCATGAGCCCGCGTCGCGGGTGAGGTCGTCGACAGCATGCGGTTCGGCGTCTACCCGATCGCGTACGCCGTCCCGAGTCGTTGGTCGGGATGCGAGGTGGTTTGCCTCGTTGGATGGTGGAGTCATGAACCAGCACCAGTCCCATCGGACGATCGAGATCGACACCCGGCTCGTCAGGACCGGTGCCGTGCTCACGGCGACCGGTGCCGCGGTCGCGTGCGTCGGCATGGCCATCGGGGCCTTCGCGGTGTTCACGGCAGGTCGGCGCATGATCCGCGACATGGACGTGCCCCCGGCCCAGCAGGCGGCGGCGAAGTGGCAGCAGGCCAAGGAGGCATCCCGAGCGGCTACGCAGGCGTGGCAGTCAACGTCCCCCGCCCAGAACGGGTCGTTCTCCCGCTAGTTCGGCGAGGGCGCACCGACGACTCCGGTTCCCGGCGCGATGGTGTGGCGAGCAGGACGGAGACCAGTGGAAGTCTCAGCATCGCGGCGCTCATCGCTCCGATACCCATCGCGAACCCCGCGACCAGGGTCAGCCCTGGCAGGTGGGAGAACAGAATGCCGCCCGCCGCTCCCAAGAACATCGCCGGAAAGATCGGGCCTCCCCGGAAACTGCTGAGCGATGCGCAGTAGGCCAGGCTCTTGCACAAGACCAGCAGCAACAGCGCTCCGACCGAAAACGCGGTGCTGTGGGTGAGGAGTGGGTCCAGCGCCGTCTGCCCCGAATACAGCACGTCGGTCGCTGCATGGTCGGTGCCTTCTGCGTAGCCGATCGCCAGTCCCGCCACGACCAGGCCCATGACCACCGTGGCCGGTACCCGTCGCCTTTCGACGCGTGCCCTGAGCCGGACGGCGACCCATCGGATTCCCACCCCCACGAATGCGGCTGACAGTCCGATGACCAGAGCCCAGCCGAATTCCGCCGCTGTCGGGGTCGCGGCCTCGGGCACGTCGTGCAGTGCCAGCGAATAGGTGCCCAGCCCTGTCCAGGACCCCAGTCCGACGAACATGAGTGCGCCGATGCCCGCCGCCAGCAGGCCGGGCACCAACACCAGCGCCATCATCGGCCCACCCAGACCGGAGGCTTCCATCAGGAGGAACGCTCCTAGCAGGGGTGATCCCAGCAACGAGCTGACGGCCGCGAAACTGCCCGCCGCGCCCAACACCGCAGTGACCTGCTCCGGGGGGTCCCGTTTGACCATCCGCACGGCGCCGGCGGCGAGCCCGCCTCCGAGCGCCAGCAAAGGCGACTCGGGTCCGAGGACGGCAGCAAAGCAGAGCGTCGCCGAGGCCGCGAGGAAGATGCCGGGCAGCTCGATAGGTGTGGGCACGCCTGCGGCCTTGAACCCGGCTGTGGGTTCATGGCCGCCGTGCCCCGGCAAGTACTGCACCGTCAGTCCGGTGAGCAGTCCCCCGACGGCGAGCAGCGGCAGCGGCCACCACGACGGCGTTCCATCAAACCCCAGCGACTTGGGAAGATCCGTATAAATCAGTGGCTGAAGTTCGCCGACCAGGGCAAGGAAGCCGAAAGCCGCCGCTGACACCGGCACACCGATCAGCGCAGCCATCACCAGAAGCACCAGGTACTCGCGGCTCCGAAGAAGCTTCACCGGATCCGGGCGCGATGCGGCCTCGGATCCATTCATGGCAACCGGCATGCGCATTGCCTCCTCGCGATGCGGACCTCGTAGTGGTCTCGCCGGCTGCTTTCAGCGAACTCGGAACGCCCCGCCGCCCGATGGAAGCGGCGCGGTTCCGAGCCTGGCACGCCATTCCCCTGCAGGCATGCCAGCGCGGCCCATGCGTGTAAGCCCGGATCTCCGAGTCATGCCAGATCGTGCGGGGAACCGCAGGGGACGCATACGGGTGGTGGGAGGTCTGGGACGAACCATCCCCCTGTACGTCACGGCCGTACCGGGAATGCCCGACGAGCCGCGAGATCTCCTCCAACGGGACGCCCGGTCGGAGAGCAGAGACCCGAAGCTGTGCCGGAGCTCCCGGGGCGTCCACTCGTCCGCGTCGATCCCGTCGATGCCCCTGAGCACCTCTGCCGGAAGGCGCGGCGGCCGTCGGCAGCGTCGATCGGCGCTGCCAACGGCCGAAGAGAGGACGAGCCGTGTTCCTCCCATTCCTCGTCGGCGACGAGCCGATCCCAGCCCTGATCTTCGAACTGCCGCCAGAAAGCTTCGACGCAGCGCGCCGGCAGGGCGAGCGTGCGCCGGGACTTCCGGGTCTTTGTGTCCCCGCTCCCCCGGACCGAACGCCACACAGCGATGCGCGGAGGCTGCGGCGGCTTGAGGTCAGGCCAACACTCGAGGAAGACGTGGTCCCAGGCGAGGGCCCGCAGTTCCTCGGTCCGGGCACCAGTCAACAGCGCGACGACGATCTACGCGTACATCGAAGTCCCCTCGGCCCCCTTCAGCACCGCTTCAGCCAGCCTGAGCGAATGAGCACCTTGGACGCGTACGCCCGCGGCCTGGCGGACGTCCCCACACCATCCGGCGCCACCCCACGCCAGCTCCTGCCGATCACCGAAGTCCGGCACTGATTCATAGGGCATGAGCAGTACCGGAAATGACATCCCTGCCCGGACACCACGGCGTGTCACTCCAGTTGCCGTTGTGCTGCGGTTAACGGGCCCGGGCGAGCTGCTCGACCCGGTCGTGCAGGTCCTCAACGTGGTGCTCGGACTCCGGCTTCATCAGCACGCTCCGCAGGATCCGGCCGCCGTCGGCGTCTGCGGTGACGTTCGGGTGCCGTGCGGTGAACGCCTCGCGGCCGGCCTTGAGGGTGCTCAGGAAGATCGGGTCGGGGCGGCTCATGCCGTCGGCGAGCATGCGGGCGGAGGCAGTGTCGATGGCGGTCAGGGTGGCCGGTTCGGCAGTGGGGAAGTAGCTGACGATGTCCAGCTCGGGCTGTTGGTAGAGCTTCAAGTAATCGGACTCGTCGATGAGTTGCGACCACCTCAGCGCGGCTCGCCGCCCGGCCGCCAGGACTTGGCCGAGGCCGTCGGGTGTGGGTGGGAGGAGCTGGAAGGTGAGCCACAGGGCGGCGGCGGAGGCGCCGGCGCGTGAGCATTCCAGGCTGATCTCGCCGAGGTGGAGTTCGGCGGAGGTGAAGTAGGTGTACGGGGAGTCGTGGAGGTAGAAGCGGCCGACTTCGGGGTCGCGGAAGAGAACGGCGCCGCAGCCGTAGGGCTGGAGTCCGTGCTTGTGTGGGTCGACCACGACGGAGTCGGCCCGGGCGATGGCACGCCAGGGCTCAGGAGGGAGTCCTTCTGGGCCGTCGGCGCCGGCGAGGAGGGTGAAGAACCCACCGTACGCGGCGTCAATATGGACGCGGACGCCGTGGTGTTCGGCGATCGGCAGGACCTGGTGGACGAGGTCGACGGCGCCCAGTCCGGTAGTGCCGGTGGTGAGGACGACGGTGCCGACCTCCCCGCCGCGCAGGATGTCCTCCAGTGCGTCGACGTCCATGCGGCCCCGGTTGTCGGTGCGTACGGGGTGGCCCTTCATGCCGAGCACGTGGCACATGCGGCCGTGGGTGTAGTGGGCGTCTGCGCTGTAGGCGATCCCTCGGCCCGGGTGGAGTTCGCGGGCCACGAACAGGGCTTCGAGGTTGGCGATCGTGCCGCTGGTGGTGAGGTGGCCCAGGTGCGTGTCGTAGCCGAACATCGCGGCGAGCTGGGCGACGGCCTCGCGTTCCATCGCCGCGGTGGCGGGGCCGCCGTCCAGGGCGTGGTTGTTGGGATTGATCAACATCGTCGTGAGGTAGCCGACCACGGCGGCGGGATGCGGGGGCTTGAGCATCTGGCCCGCGTAGTGCGGGTGGAAGAAGGGGTAGTTGTCCTTCAGCCTTCCCGTGAGCTCCTCGAAGGCGCCGGCGAAGCGGTCGTCGTCCACCTGGAGGGACGGGTGGGGCTGGTAGGGGCCAAAGGTGTTGGCCCAGTCCTGTATTGCGTGAGTGGCTCGACCGAGCCAGTGCTGTAGATCCACTGATCTCCCTCTCACTCTCGGGGTGACGGCCACTCTAGGATTTAATTGACTGATCAGCAATTGACTGCTCAGCAATTGAGACGTCAGCAGGTGCGTCGGCAGTAAACTCGCGGCGATGAATGACATGCCCGAGCCCCACGCCGAAGCCGCCGCTCACGCCGCCAACAGTGGGCTCGTCCGGGACTTCGGCCTGCTGATCAGGTCCGCGACCCGTTTGGAGCAGCGGATCGACGCCGCCCTGCGGCGGGACTGCGGGATCAGCCACACCATGCTGGAAGTGCTCATCCGGCTCTGCCGTCGGCCCGGCGAGGAGGTCTCGCAGCGACAGCTGGCCGACGACCTCACACTGACCAGCAGCGGCACGACCCGGCTGATCGACCGGATGGAGGAGGCCGGCCTGGTCCGTCGCGTGCCTTCCCCCGAAGACAGGCGGGTGGCCCTGGTGGAACCGACCACCGAGGGCCTTACGACATTCATCCGCGCCGCAGCCGTCCATGCCCGCGCGCTGGAGGAATTCCTCGTCAGACCATTGGCCGCCGACGACTACATCCGGCTGACTGGCGCCCTGAGCGAGATCGACAAGGCGCTGCGCGAAGCCGCTGACTGACAGGGCGCGGGGCGGCGGCCCGGAGCTGACAGGGAGCGCGTCAGAGCTGGATCTTGGCAGCAATGTCCTGGCCTGTCCCAAGTGCAGTCAGCCGATGAGGTCTGGTGGACTTGTGCTCTCCAAGCGCGAGGACGACGGTCGACGGATCTGCCGATCGCTGTGGAGGTGTGCCAGCCGACACGTCTGGTGGCGTTGGGCGGATCGGCCGGACGAGTCCTTGGAGATCCGCCCCGTGCCGGAACTGTTCCGTTGACATCCAACGCTGACATCGACGACGCCGGACGAGGGCGTACGCCAGCAGCTCTGTTCGGCCACCGCGCCAGGCGACAACACCAGCCGGAGCGGGCTCGGATCGGACTCCTAAAGCGGGTGTCGCAGGTTCGGATCCTGCCGGAAGCACAGTCAGAAGGGCTACCTCAGGAGGGGTTTCCTCCCGGCCTGGCCCTTCGGCGTTTCAGGGGCCGTGCCGCACGTGTGCCAGTAGGGTCCACACCCCCTAGGCGAGCCTTAGGCTAGGCCGCGCGTCGATCCGGCGCCGAGTGGAGGGGGTATCAGAGCATGCGCGGACGACCAGGAGACGAGGCCACCGCCGGGTGGCTGCTGACCTGTAATCCGAAGACTTTCGACCTAGAGGGGTTCCGCCGCTCCGGGCGCGAGTTGGACTCGTGGCGGGTCTCGCAGTTGTGGGGCGAGCTGGCAGCTGACGATCCGTTCGTACTCTGGCTCTCCGGGCCGCGCGGCGGGGTGGTGGCCCTCGGCAGTCTCATCGGCTCCGCCCGCTGGGAGGGAAACCCGGACCCCGCGTTCTGGGCCGAGCCGCCCGCCCCCGCCCACTTCGTCCCACTGACCGTCGAACGCTGGCTGTCCACTCCCTTTCCAGCCCGCACCGTACGGGCCGATCCGACGTTCGCCACCGCGACCATCGTCACCATGCCAGGTGGGCGCAACCCGCACCGGCTGTCCGCTACGCAGTGGGACCGCGTCACGACCATGATCGACGCCATCGGCTAACACGGCCAACCAGGGCGCCGGCGTCAGCAGAGGCCGGCGAGAATCACCAGATAGGTCCTGGGACCGTGCCACAACCGTTCCAGAACGAGCGGGGAACCACGGGGAATGACAGGGACCAGGCCGCCAGCCGGTCAGGTCCCGTGGTCGCTCCACCGCAGGTCGGCCCAGCAACCACCCGTGGACAACCCGAGCTTCCCGAGCTCAGTGCTCCGCGTCACTGGGCCCGAGGCTGCCCCCGTAGCCGACAAGGTTCGCCGCCAGCTCTGCTGCCAGGTCCGCCAATGCCTTCCTGTCGACGTCGGGACCATGCGCGCCGGACAGGGTCACCTGTCCGGCGTCCCAGTGAAAGCAAACAGCGCCACCTCCCGCGCTGTTCCAGGTGAACAAGGGTTGCGGGCCGATGTGGGCCAGATCGAGGAACCCCTCTTCCCGGAGCGCCGGGCGCTCACGAGCGAAGGTGATCCATTCGTCGAACGCGACCGGGTGCTCTTCGCTGTCCATCGCGTCCGCTGCCCTCGTGATGTGGAGCTCGTATCCCATGGCGAGGATCATTCACCAGCCTCTGACAAGACTCGCCGCCCGCTGGCCTCCGTCTCATTTTCCGTCTCGTTCAGCTCGGTTCAAGGACGTTCAACCGAGACCCGAAACTTTACCGAGGCGGGCGCCCGATCTCCGATGTACGCAGGTGAACGCGCCTCCATCCAGCCCACTACTCCACCAACACAGTTGGAAAGCGTGCGCCTGCAGTGATCACTGCGGGACGGCCCCGGCTTGGATGAAGGGTGGGATGCTTGGGCATGCTCCCTGAACCCCACATCGCTCCGTCAATGACCACTCACGTCACCACGGTGACCGATGGAATCACCAGAGTCTTCACGTGGGAGGAAGACGCACGCATAGAGGTACGCGACCTGGGCGGAGAAATCGTGATCGAGGCCAACGCCGCAGGGCTGAGGACCCTGGCCGGTCACCTGCTCACACTCGCCCAGGACGGCACGCCGGATGGCGCCCATCTCCACCTGGAGGAGCACAACGGACTCCAAGACGGGTCCGCGGGCCTGGTTCTGGAGAGGTGCGACGACGAATGACTCGTGCCAGATGCGTGCCAGGTCGTGCGGGGACCACGGGGAACAGCGGGTACTGAATCGGCGGCCATCCGAAGCTTCAACGCCCTTTAGCTGCAGGTCAGTGAGGCAACTGGCGCCAGAGCATCCCAGCTTCCCAAGCTGAGAGCGCACGTGGAGCCGAGCGGAAAGACTGACGTGCCTCTGGAATTAATCGGCCTGCGCGGCCCCATGGCAGCTCCCGCCCAAAGTCTCGGAGCCAACCTCTCGCCGTCGTCGGCCACAAGCCGGCCGTGCCCCTGTCGTGATCAGGCTGCCCTGCCGGTCAGCGCACTGACGGGCGTTGGTGAGCGGCCCAGTGTTCGTCGGCGGTGATGCCCATCAGCACGAGGTCGTGGTAGCTGCCCGCGAAGAATTCGTGCTGCCGGAGCCGTCCTTCTTCGACAAAGCCGGACTTACGATAGAGGGCGAGCGAGGCATCGTTGAATGCGTAGACCTCGACTTCGCATTTGTTGTACCGCTGCTCGGCGAACATGTAGGTAAGGATCAGCTCAGTGGCTTCCGTAGCATAACCGTTGCCGCGATGATCTCGGGTGATCGCAATCCCTGTCTTGAATCGTCCTGCGCGGGCATCGGTTGCCCCGACCGTCACAGATCCTGCGAAGGCCTGATCGGCTACTGTCTCGATTACCAGCCGGAAGGATTCGCCTCCTGGCGCACGTCCAGCACGCTCGGCGGTCCAGGACCGGAAACTCTCCCCCGAGCGGGGCGGCTCGACGAGATCCGCATTGCGAACGTCGACGGTGTGCTGCGCAAGCGCGCGGAAGCCCTCCCAGTCGTCCCGCTCGACGCCCCGCAAGCGCACCTTCTCGCCCACCCAAATGTCGCTCATATCGCCCCTGACACCTCAGCCGATGTGCAGGCGCAGGCGGCCATGCACTCCAAATGCATCACGGTAGAGGCAAGCGTCCGCGAGGTGCTGAGTAGGTGCTGTTTCGATGTCGTGACCCACTCGCTTCACCGGACGCGAGGAATGCAAGGCCACCGCGGTGGCCACCAACTCGCCGGTCGGCCCGTGCCACAACCGTGTCAATCCCCAGATTTCGTAGAGACGTTGGTTATGCGGCCCGGTCTTGTTGATCGGGCCGAGCTCGCGCTTGTTGGATGATCCGTTCGAACTCGACGGGTGGTTGCCCGCTGCGCTGTGGCGTCGTTTGGTGTTGTAGAAGTCCGCGATCCAGGTGGCGGTCTTCAGTCGCGCCTCGGCGCGGGTGGCGAAACGGAGTCGGTGGACGTATTCGACCTTGAGGACCGAGTGGAACGACTCCGCGGCGGCGTTGTCCAGGGCGGAGCCGACACAAGCCCATCGACTGCACCACGCCCCACCTGCCACAAAGCTGCCTGAACGCACCGGAGTTGTACTCCGATCCGCGGTCGGTGTGGAAAATGACGCCGTCCACTTGGCCGCCTCTGGTCGCGATCGCCATCTGCAGGGCGGCGCTGACCAGCGTCGCGTCGTGCCGGTCGCCCATCGCATAGCCCAGGGCCCGGCGGGAGAACGCGTCGTGCACGCTCGCGAGGTAGAGCTTGCCCTCGGCAGTGTCGATCTCGGTCATGTCGCCCCACCACAAGATGTTCGGCGCGATCGCGTCGAACCTGCGCAGCACCAGGTCACGTGCCGTCTTCCGCTTCCCGGGACGGGTCAGCGAACGCCGGCGGCGTGGTGGCTTGCGGCCCTGCAGGCCGAGCTCGGCCATGATGCCGGCGACGGTGTTCTGCGACACCTGCCAGCCCTCTTCCCACAAATCCAGCGTGATCCTCGGCGAGCCGTAGGTGCGGCCCGATCGGTCGAAGAAGTACGAGATCCGCTCGGCCAGCAGTGCCCGTCTGACCTCCCGTTTCGTCGGCTCGGACGGTCTGCGCCGCCACTTGTGGAACCACGCCTCCGACACCCCCAGGGCTCGGAAGGAGGTGCGATGCGGAATCTTGGAATCGGTCCTCTGGTCGCTGATCACCCCGACGAGCGCCGCCGGGTCCGCAACAGCTACTTCACCCACAGGACCATGCAGCGTTTGAGGACATCACGCTCCATGACCAGCTCCTTGCTGTCCCGCTTGAGCTGGGCATTCTCCCGTCGCAACCGCGCAAGTTCCTCGCTCTCACCCGTCGGACCGGCCTTGCCGGCCGCCCGTGCCCTCGACACCCAGGTGACGAGCGTCGTCTCGTTGATCCCGAGGTCCTTCGCGACCTGTGGGATCGGCTTGCCGGTCTCCGCCACGATCCGCACAGCCCCCTCACGGAACTCCGCTTCGAACTTCCGCCTCTTGCCCGCCATGACCCTCAACTTCCCCTGCAGTCACGGTCTCTACGCTACGAGGGGAAGGTCAGGGTCCGGCCGGCGCTGTAGGAGGTGTACGGACGGACCCCGCACGGCGCCGATACGGTGAGCGGCATGGGGGGATCCGATAACGGGACACGGCCGTGCAGGTGGTGCGATCCATGGCCTGGATCTGGCCACGGCGGGAGTTGAGGTCGCCGATGACATCACCCATCGACTCCTCGGGCGTGGTGACCTCGACGGCCA
>NZ_JBSFYW010000082.1:0-29002 GCF_053599975.1 Streptomyces sp. NPDC005141
CCAAACTCCCCCCCAACAGGCCCGCCCGGGGGCCCCCCCCCCGCCCCCGCCGCCGGCCCACACGGCTGTCCGGGCACGTCCGGCCGGACAGCCGTGTGGCCGGACGCCGACGGCCTCCGCGCCCGGCGCGCTTCCGCCGACGAGCATTTCGGCGTACGCCTCTCCGAGCACGACGATCTCGGCGTACTACTCCCCGAGCACCACGATCTCGGCGGCGTCGAACTCCACCCCGACCACGTCCCCGGGCTCCGGCGCGTCCCGCAGCGCACACGCCGCCTCCAGCCGGGGCGCGTCCCGCGGCTGCAGCTGTACGGCGACGTGGGTGCCCCGGAAGGTGCGTGCGGCGACCGTGCAGCGCAGCCCGTCCGCCGCGGCCACCAGCCGTACACCGGCGGGCCGTACGAGGAGCGTGCCGGGCCCCTGGGCGGCGCCCTCGGGCACCGGTACCTTGCCCCACGGGGTGTCGGCGGCCGCCGCGCTCACCGTCGCCTCGACCACGTTGTCGAAGCCGAGGAAGCGGGCCACGAACGCGTCCGCGGGTCGCTGCCAGACCTCAAGTGGCGTACCGGACTGGGCGATCCGTCCGTCGCGCATCACCACGACCCGGTCGGCGAGCGCGAAGGCCTCGCCCTGGTCGTGGGTGACGGCGAGCACTGTCGTCCCCAACTCGCCGAAGAGGCCACGGAGTTCGACGACCAGCCGTTCGCGCAGCGAGCGGTCCAGCTGGCCGAGCGGTTCGTCGAGCATCAGCAGGCGGGGGCGGGGGGCCAGGGCGCGGGCCAGCGCGACGCGCTGCTGCTCGCCCCCGGAGAGAGAGGCGACGGCGCGGCCGCCGGCTCCGGGCAGTCCGACCAGATCCAGCAACTCCCCCACCCGGAGCGCCTGTCCGCTCCTCGACGTGCCGTGCATCCGCAGCCCGAAGGCCACGTTGCCGCTCACGTCCCGCTGCGGGAAGAGCTGATGGTCCTGGAACATCAGGCCGACGCCCCGCTTGTGCGCGGGAACGCCCGCCTGGTCCTGTCCGTCCAGCACCACACGGCCCGCGTCCAGGGCCTGCAGTCCGGCAACCGTCCGCAGCAGCGTGGACTTGCCGCTGCCGCTCGGACCGAGCACGCACACGATCTCGTGCTCGGCGACATCGAGGTCGACGGTGTCGAGCACGGCCCGGCCGCCGAAGCGTACGGTCGCGCCCTGCAGGCTCAGCAGCATCTAGAACTCCCCGGTCCGGTCGGTCCGCATCCGCTCCAACAGCAGCAGCGCCACCGCGCACACCACCATCAGAATCGTCGAAAGGGCCATCGCCTGGCCGTAGTTGAGATCGCCCGCGCGCCCGAGCAGCCGGGCCACGGCCACCGGCAGCGTCGGGTTGTCGGGCCGTGCGATGAAGACCGTCGCCCCGAACTCCCCGAGGGAGACGGCGAAGGCGAATCCGGCCGCGATCAGCAGCGCCCGCCGCACCATCGGCAGATCGACCTCGCGCCACACCCGCCACGGCGACGCCCCGAGCACAGCCGCCGCCTCCCGCAGCCGCCCGTCCACCGCGCGCAGCACGGGCAGCATCGTCCGTACGACGAAGGGGACACCCACCAGTGCCTGCGCCAGCGGCACCAGGATCCAGCTGCCGCGCAGATCCAGGGGCGGCTCGTCCAGCGCGATCAGGAACCCGAAACCCACGGTCACCGCGGAGACCCCGAGCGGCAGCATGAGCAGCGCGTCGAAGCCCCGCATGAGGCGGCCGGCGCGCCGGGTGAGGGCCGCCGCCGCCAGACCGCCGATCACCACGGCGATGGCGGTGGCGGCGAGCGCGTACTCCAGCGAGTTGCCGATCGCCTCGATGGGGGCGACGAGGAAGACGCCTCCGTCGTCGTCGGCCAGCGCCCGGTAGTAGCCGAGTCCCGGGGCGTCGAGGGAGCGCTGGACGAGGACCGCGAGGGGCAGCACGAGGAGGACCCCGATGCTTGCCAGCACCCCTGCGAGCAGCGCCCACTGACCGGCCCCGCTCGGCCGGCGCGCGGTCGTCTCCGGCGCCACCAGTCGCAGGGCGGTCTCCCGTCGGCGTACGGTCGCGGCGTGCACGGCGAGGATCGCGCCCACCGCCACGAACTGGACGATCGTCAGGACCGCCGCCGTCGCGAGGTCGAAGATCTCGGAGGTCTGCCGGTAGATCTCGACCTCGAGGGTCGAGAAGGTGGGGCCGCCGAGGATCTGCACCACGCCGAACGAGGTGAAGGTGAAGAGGAAGACCATGAGCGCCGCGGCGGCCACGGCCGGCCCGAGCGCCGGCAGCGTCACCCTGCGCCACGCCGCGAAGCGCGAGGCGCCGAGCATGCGCGCGGCCTCCTCCTGACGCGGGTCGAGCTGCGACCAGAGCCCACCGACGGTCCGTACGACGACCGCGTAGTTGAAGAACACGTGCGCGAGCAGGATCGCCCACACCGTGGTGTCGAGGCGCACACCCCACAGCTCGTCGAGCAGCCCGCCGCGGCCGACCAGCGCGAGGAACGCCGTGCCGACGACCACGGTCGGCAGCACGAAGGGCACGGTCACCACGGCCCTGAGGATCTGCTTGCCCCTGAAATCGAAGCGCGCGAAGACATACGCGCCGGGGAGCGCGACCAGCAGCGTGAGCACCGTCGAGGCGAGCGCCTGCCAGGTGGTGAACCACAGCACGTGCCGGATGTCGGACTGGGCCGGCACCTCCCAGATCCGGCCCAGCTGCCAGCCGCCGTCCCCGTGGAGCCCGCGCGAGACGATCGCGACGACAGGGTAGGCGAAGAAGACGGCGAAGAACGCGACGGGCAGGGCCATCAGACCGAGCCGCGTCGCGTTCCGCCCACGGGCCTTGCGCGGAGCTCCGTCGGTCCCGTCGGCTCGGCCCGCTCCCTCGGCTACTTCAGTACGAGCGAGGTCCACGACTTGACCCACTGGTCGCGTTCGGCGGCGATCTTCGCGGGGGCCAGGGTCTCGGGGTCCTTGGCCTGCGGACCGTACTGCGTGAACTCCGGCGGCACCTGCGCGGCCTCGCGCACCGGGTAGACGAACATGTTGAGCGGCATGTCGTCCTGGAACTCCTTGGTGAGCATGAAGTCGAGGAGCGCCTTGCCGCCCTTGGCGTTCGCGGCGTTGCTGAGCAGACCCGCGTACTCGACCTGCCGGAAGCAGGTGCCGGTCGCGACACCGGTCGGAGCGGTGGTGGGCTTCGGGTCGGCGTAGATGACCTCGGCGGGCGGCGAGGAGGCGTACGAGACGACGAGCGGCCGGTCGGCCTTGGCCTTCTTGCCGCCGGCGGACCCCGAGAACTCCTCGTTGTAGGCCTGCTCCCAGCCGTCCACGACCTTCACGCCGTTGGCCTTGAGCTTCTTCCAGTAGCCCTCCCAGCCCTTGTCGCCGTAGTGCGCGGCGGAGCCGAGCAGGAAGCCGAGGCCGGGCGAGGACGTGGAGGCGTTCTCGGTGACGAGGAGGTCCTTGTACGCAGGCTTGACCAGGTCGTCGAAGGACTGCGGCGGCTTCAGCTTGTGCTCGCTGAAGTAGGCCTTGTCGTAGTTGACGCAGATGTCGCCCGAGTCGATGGGCGTGACCCGGTGCTTGTCCTGGTCGGTCCGGTACTCGGGCAGGACCAGATCCGCGTCCTTGGCCACGTACGGCTGGAACAGCCCGTTGTCGAGCGCGCGGGAGAGCAGGGTGTTGTCGACGCCGAAGAAGACGTCGCCCTGCGGGTGGTCCTTGGTCAGGATGGCCTTGTTGACGGCCTGCCCTGCGTCGCCGTCCTTGAGGACCCGGACCTTGTAGCCGGACTGCTTCTCGAAGTCCTTGAGCACGCTCTTCGACGCGACGAACGAGTCGTGGCTGACGAGCGTGATCGTCTTCGGATCGCCCGAGCCGGCGGCGTCGGACGAGCCGCACGCGGACAGTGCCGGCAGCGTGACAAGGCCGAGCCCGACGGCCAGGGCCGCGAACCGCCTGTTGGTGGTGCTCACTGATTCCTCCTGGGTGACCAGGAAGAGACGCGGCCCTGCCCGGGACCTCTGACGGTTCCCGGGCAGGGCGCAACAGCTTGAGTAACGACCGAACTTCCTACCCAGAATGACCTGGGCAAGGTTCAGAGGGTCTGCGGGCTGTCCCGCACTCTCAGCGCTGTGGCGCTCCCCTGTCGGAATATGAAGATGTCGGAATACGAAGTACTGACCCGCTCAGACTACCGCTCGGTCGCGGCGAGCTGACCACACGCTCCGTCGATCTCCTGGCCACGGGTGTCCCGGACGGTCACCGTCACGCCGTGGGCGGCGATCGCCTCGACGAACGCCTTCTCGTCCTCGGGCCGCGAGGCGGTCCACTTCGAACCCGGGGTCGGGTTCAGCGGGATGAGGTTGACATGCACAGGCTTGCCCTTGAGCATCCGCCCGAGCCGGTCACCACGCCACGCCTGGTCGTTGATGTCCCGGATCATCGCGTACTCGATGGACAGGCGCCGCCCGGACCTGTCCGCGTACTCCCATCCGGCGTCCATCACCTCGCGCACCTTCCACCGCGTGTTCACGGGGACGAGGGTGTCGCGCAGCTCGTCGTCCGGGGCGTGCAGGGAGATCGCGAGCCGGCACTTGAAGCCCTCGTCGGAGAACCGGTTGATGGCGGGGACCAGCCCGACCGTCGACACGGTGATACCGCGCTGCGAGAGCCCGAGCCCGTCCGGCTCGGGGTCGGTGAGGGCCCGGATCGCCCCGACCACCCGCTTGTAGTTGGCGAGCGGCTCACCCATACCCATGAAGACGATGTTGCTCAGCCGCGCGGGACCCCCGGGGATCTCGCCGTCGCGGAGCGCCCGCATGCCGTCGACGATCTGGTGCACGATCTCGCCGGTCGAGAGGTTCCGGTCGAGGCCGGCCTGTCCGGTGGCGCAGAACGGGCAGTTCATTCCGCAGCCCGCCTGCGAGCTGATGCACATGGTCACGCGGTCCGGGTAGCGCATCAGCACGGACTCGACGAGCGTGCCGTCGAAGAGCCGCCACAGGGTCTTGCGGGTGGTGTCCTGGTCGGTCGACAGATGCCGTACGACCGTCATCAGCTCGGGAAGCAGCGCCTCCTGGAGCTTGCCGCGCGAGGCGGCCGGGATGTCCGTCCACTCGGCGGGGTCGTGCGCGTACCGGGCGAAGTAGTGCTGCGAGAGCTGCTTGGCGCGAAACGGCTTCTCACCGATCGCGGCAACTGCCTCTTTGCGCTCGGCAGGCGTGAGATCGGCAAGGTGCCGCGGCGGCTTCTTGGCTCCGCGCGGCGCGACAAAGGTGAGTTCTCCGGGTGCAGGCATAACGCTTCCAGTGTCGCAGATCAACTCCACCGACCCAGGCCAGAGCGGGGTGGGGGTGGTCACCCGTGGGTGCCGACTGTCAGCGTTGGTCGGCTTCGCACGGCCCAGGGACGGCCCAGCGGTGATCACTCGGACAACGTCCCCGACTTGTGCAGCCGGACTCTCACCTGGTGATTGCGCCAGCGCCATGGCGCCCGGAACTCCGCCGACCCGCATGGAGACCCCGAACGGCTGGCGTCCGATCACGTCTCCGGTGGCGGTTGCCCCCAGAGAGGGAGGGCTGCAAGGGTCGCCGTCCAGACTTCCTGAGCCCCCTCCGCCGGCGCCTTACGGGCACGGGGGCCACGTGCACTCATCCATGGACAAGATCATGATGCAGTGAGCGACTAGGAGCTTAGAAGGCGCTTTGCCCGTACGCCCGCAATCGGGCCCTGGCCTGGCTAATCACCCGCGCCGACGACCGCTTGCCACTCAGCTTCGACAGGCATTCGACACGGCCCGGATTACTCGTAGACGGTCGCCGCACGCAGAGCTCGTGCGAAGAACCTTCAGTCACCGCTATCGGGCAGCTCGCGGCCAGTGTTGCTGTACCAGCCGTCTGCGTCGTCGATCCATGCCGCCAAGGCCTCCAGGAAGCTCGGGAGGTCCGGGTTCTGCCATGAGCTGCCAACGTCGACGTGGCTGCGCTGTAGGGAACGTACGAAGGCTGCCAGGTCTTCTCTGCTGTCGACGTGCTCAGGAGAAGGACCCGCCATGCCTGACTAGGCCTCGCGCCGCGCCCCCGGCAGTTCGCTCGCGCCGTGCAAATCGGCATGTACCTGACTACCCAGGGTCATCACGTTGAGTGTTGCGGAGTTCTCACTAGCGATGGCAGTCTCAACTCGGGCCACCAGGGTTTTGTACGCCTCACCGTCTGGCAAGTCAGCGTAGGGGCCTACCTTGGTTTGGAAATAGATTCGTTCGTGGCCTAGCAGCTGCTCTGTCGAACGGTAGTTCTTCCACTGCTCGCGGTAGCGGTACACGCTTTCCAATGAGACTGAGCCCACCACGATCAAGCTCAATACCGTCGCGATGAGCTTGGCGAACGACACGTCAAGGTTGACTAAGACGGGTACCAATGCGCCTCCTACTACGGATAGCGTTCTCATCCTCAGGTGCATGGCCTTCGTCTTGACGGCCTTCCGGTTGTACCACTGCTGGTACTGAGACAACCTGACTTCGACGTAATCCTGCGCTGTTGCCACTGGATCAGTGCTTCCTGGGTGCATTTCGAGTGCGCGCGCTTTGTCCATCCCCGGCATGAGGTGCAGTAGAGCGGGACCGGCCATGAGAGTCAACTCCCCTCGGTGCGGCGGGGTGCAGTGTGAGGCCCAGGTCGGTGGAGTCTCAATGGGTGAGTCAAGCCGCACAGGGTCTTGAAAACCGTCGTGGCGCGAGTCACCGTGGGTTCAAATCCCCACCCACCGCAGGTGAACGGCCCCTGACCAGGTATCTCGGTCAGGGACCGTTCTCGTGAGCACTGTCCGCCAGAGACCGTGGCTCCCCGCTGCTTCCCGACCGAACGGGCACGGGAGGGGCACGTCGACTGGCGATCTCTAGATGGCGAGCAGCCCGGCCGCTACCGCAGAGAAGACCCGCGACTTTCTCCAGTCCGGTCCGAGCGCCACACGTTCACGTGCACAGCCGCACAGAGAAGTTGAACATGTTCAATAATGCTGCCAGGATGACGAGCACGTGCTCGACGACGCGTCGAACCCGGGTCATATGTGTGTCCTGTCGCAGGTGTTGGGGTGGCGTGAGTTGCGTTCCTATCGGGCAGTCCTTGTCCTCGTTCCCGTCGCGTTCGCCCTCGTCGCATGTGGCAGGTTCGCCTTCCCGCCAGTCCCTGACGGGAAGGCGGCCGAGGTACCCCGATCGCAGACAGCGACCATGTGGGGCGACGGCGCGGGCGGCAGACTAGAGCTGAAGCCGGATGGAACGTTTACTGCCGATGATGTCTGCGGTGACTACGACATCTCTGCCTACGGGCCGGAGAACGAGCCCCGGTCGGGATCGGGCACCTGGGACGCCGATGAGTGGGAGGGACAGAGCAGCGTCACGGTGTCGTTCGAAGCCGATCGCGTGACCTCCACCTACGAGGCCCTGCGGGACGGCAAGACATTGAAACTCTGGACATATGTCGGGGACCCCGACGAGGGCCACTCGCTCTGCATCCTGACCCTGCGGTAGGGCTGAATCGTCCCCTGACCAGCCAACTTGGTCAACACGGCAAGCACTCGACAGCAATCCACCACTCACCTCAAGCTCCCATCCCGTCTGCCGTCGGCTACCAAGCCATGGTCGACGTAGGCAGCGGCTGCGGTCTTCGACAGGGCGAGATCATCGGCCTGGCCGAGGACACCGCGCAGCTCGGTGGTGACACTCTTCGGGTCACAACTCAGGTCAAGTTGATCAGGGGTGTCGCCGTTTTCGCTCCGCCCAAGGGCAACAAGGAGCGGGACGTACCACTGCCGTCCTCGGTGGCCTCAGTCTTACGGCGGCACGTGGAAAGTCACCCGCCCGTGGCAATCAAGCGGCCGTGGATCAGGCCGGACGGCCCGCTCACCGAGCGGCGCCTGATCTTCACCAACACGGCCGACGGAATCGTCTGGCGGAGCAACTTCAACATCCAGGAATGGAAGCCCGCCCTCGCGTCCGCCGGCCTTATCCCGGCCCCCGAATCCGGGAAGCGGTACGCCTCCGCCCGGCAACACGGGATGCACGCCCTTCGGCACTTCTACGCGTCGGTTCTCCTGGACGCGGGCGAGAGCATCAAGGCCGTGAGTGAATACCTCGGCCATTCAGATCCGGCGATGACGCTGCGGGTGTACGCCCACCTGATGCCGAGCAGCAGCGAGCGAGCGCGCCGGGCCCTGGATGATGTCCTCGGCACGGCCCAGGAGCCCTGACGGCCCAGAGACGGCCCAGCGGGCATAAAGCGCCCCCTACTGGCGACAACATCGCTGGTAGGGGGCTTCTTCGCGCTCGGAGCACATCAGTTCTCCGGGCTTAGGCATATCTCTTCCAGTGTCGCAGATCGACTCGGGTGGCCCAGGCCGGAGCACGATACGCACGGTCACCCGCGGGTGCCGTCTGTCATCGGGGGGTCGGCCTCGGACGGCCACGGGGGCGAACCAGGACGCTCAGCCGTCACTCTCACCTTCGCGAACGACCCCCGGAAGCAGAGTCGGGCTCCGCATCGATGATGGCCGGCGGGCCGAACTGACCGGCCAGGGTAGCGCCGACCGCCGCCCCGGGCCCCCGCGAGGAGAGCGCCCGGAGCGCGTGCGGCCGCGGCCCCGCCGACGGTCCGGGCGGTCCCGGGCAGGTCCCGAGCAATCCCGGGCCGAGCCGTCCCGAGTTATGCGAACTGGCCGGGCTTGTAGTCGCCGGCGGGCTGCTGGACGATGACGTTCCCGCGGTTGAACGCGTTGATGATGGCGATGCAGCAGACCAGGGCGGCGAGCTGCTCCTCGTCGTAGTACTTCGCGGCATTCGCCCAGCACTCGTCCGTGACCCCGCCGGCCGCGTCGGCGATGCGGGTGCCCTGCTCCGTCAGCTCCAGGGCGGCGCGCTCGGCGTCGGTGAACACCGTGGCCTCCCGCCAGGCCGCGACCAGGTTGAGACGCACCGAGGTCTCACCCGCGGCGGTGGCGTCCTTGGTGTGCATGTCGGTGCAGAACCCGCAGCCGTTGATCTGGCTGGCGCGCAGCTTCACCAGCTCCTGCGTCGCGGCCGGCAGACCCGAGTCCTCGAGCGCCCTGCCCGCGGCGACGATGTGCCTGGTGAACTTGGCCGCGACCGGGCTGGCGAAGAGGTTCAACCGAGCTTCCATGATGCGCTCCTGTGTCGTCGTTCGTGGTTACACCTCTTCGACGGAACGACTCCCCGCGATGTGACACGAAGGAATGTGACCTGCGTCTCCCCCCGCTCTTCGCACCGGGATCTCCGCTCCACGAGTCTCAGGTCCGCCGCCGACGACGCCGGGCTCGGGCTACGGCTCCCGCTCGCACTCCGGCCTCGGCCCCAGTTCCAGCTCGCGCTCCGGCCGCGACCCCGACTCCGGCCCGGCAGGGACCCCACCAGCGACCCCGAGAGCGACAGCGACACGGGCGGGATGCTGCCACGAAGTCACGCCAAGCCCTAGAATCGAATACGTGTACGAATCAGTGTCCCGCCTGGAGCACCTGCGCAGCGTCCGCGCATGGCTGCTCTGGCAACTGCGCCGCACCGACGACACCATCACCGAACTGGAGCGGCAAGAAGTCATCGCCACCCGCGCCGCCCGCACCTCGCCCCCACCGCCCCGCGGGTGGAAACTCGCATTGCGGCGTGCGGGCGGCGGCAAGGCCACCCCCGACGCCGTCCACACGGGCGACTGCGGCATGGCGGGAAAGAACACGAAACCACTGGCACGCGAGCAGGCCCTCAGGGCGCTCACCGAAGACGGCGTCACGGCATGCCCGTACTGCCGCCCCGACACGGATCTGGGTGTCCTGTGAACCACGAACACACACAGCCCGAGGACGGGTGCGACGCACCCATCCTCGTCCAGCGCGCGACGGGAACCGGCGGCCGCCGGGTGACGATCCGCGCCCGGAACGCCGGCATCGCCCACAGCGACGCCGATCTGGTCGAGTTCCTGCGTCGAGCGGGCCTCCCGGACGCGTGGGACCTCCTGGACGATCAGCGCTGGGTGGAATGGCAGGACGGCCGGCCGCACGAATACGACACCACCCCTCCCGGTCACATGGATCACGGTGCGGTGATCGGATGACCCGAAGGGGTGGTGTCGTAGATGTGCACGGAGTAGCCGCGTGCGGAGTGGGTGCGTGCGGAGTAGCCGCGTGCGAAGTGGCTGTGTGCGGGAAGGCGCCGGTCAGCCGGATCCGACGAAGAGCACGAGCAGCAGCCAGACCACCGGAGCCGTCGGGAGCAAGGAGTCCAGACGGTCCATGATGCCGCCGTGGCCCGGCAGCAGGGTGCCCATGTCCTTGATGCCGAGGTCCCGCTTGATCATGGACTCGCCGAGGTCACCCAGCGTGGCGCTGGCCGCGACCGCGAGGCCGAGGATCAGGCCCTGCCACCAGGTGCCGTCGTCGATTAGGTACTGCATGCACAGCGCACCCGCCGCCATCGCGAAGCTGACCGCTCCGAACAGACCCTCACGGGTCTTTCCGGGGCTGATCCGCGGCGCCAGCTTGTGCTTGCCGAAGCGCCAGCCGATGGCGTACGCACCCGTGTCGCTGACCACCGTCAGAAGCAGGAAGGTCAGCACGCGGCGCGGGCCGTCGTCGGCCGTGAGCATCATGGCCACGAAGGTCGCCAGGAACGGCACGTAGAAGGCCGCGAAGACCCCCGCCGTGACGTCCTTGAGGTAGCCCTCGGGCGGTTCCGTCATCCGCCAGACCAGGACGGCCAGCGCGGTGAGCGCCATGGCGACCCACGCGCCCTCGGCGCCGCGCACGTATCCGGAGACGACCATGGCGGCCCCGCCGAGCGCAAGCGGCACGAGGGGCGCCTTGATGCCCTTGCGCTCCTCCAGCCGTGAGGTGAGCTCCCAGAGGCCCACCACCACGGCGACCGCTATCACGCCGACGAAGACGGCCTTGACGATGAACAACGACGCGACGATCACCGCGCCGAGCCCGACGCCCACTCCTATGGCCGCGCCCAGGTCGCGTCCCGCACTCTTCTTCTGAGGTGCGGGGGCGGGCTGGGGGGCGGCGCTGGGCATGGGCTCCTGCGGGATCTGCGGGTTGTGTGACGGATGCCCGTAGGGCGCCGTCGTGGGTGTCTCGTCGCGGACCGAAGGGCCGCTCGGCCGAGCGGCCCCCCTGTCGTCATCCTGGTCTCCGCCATGTGCGGGTACGTCGGGCACGGTGGGCATGGGCCGAGTGTGCTGCGCGTCATGCGCATCGTACGTGGGACCCGCCGGGGTTGCCCCCTGGACAGGTCCCTGCTCGGACGGCCCCCAGTACCCGGCTTGTGGCGGCGCCCCCCAGGAAGAGTCGTTCATCAGACCTCGAGCAGCTCCGCTTCCTTGTGCTTCAGGAGCTCGTCCACCTGGGCGACGTACTTCGCCGTGGTGTCGTCGAGCTCCTTCTCCGCGCGGCGGACCTCGTCCTCGCCGGACTCCTTGTCCTTGACGAGCTTGTCGAGCGCGTCCTTGGCCTTGCGGCGCACGGCGCGGATCGAGACCTTGGCGTCCTCGCCCTTGGTCCGCGCGACCTTGATGTACTCCTTGCGGCGCTCTTCCGTCAGCTCGGGGAAGGTCACCCGGATGATGTTGCCGTCGTTGCTGGGGTTGACGCCCAGGTCGGAGTCGCGGATCGCCTGCTCGATGTTGCGCAGCGCGCTCTTGTCGAACGGGGTCACCACGGCCATCCGCGGCTCCGGCACGGAGAACGAGGCCAGCTGGTTGATCGGCGTCAGCGCGCCGTAGTAGTCGGCCACGATCTTGTTGAACATCGCCGGGTGCGCACGGCCGGTGCGGATCGCGGCGAAGTCCTCCTTGGCGACCACGACGGCCTTCTCCATCTTCTCCTCGGCCTCGAGGAGGGTCTCTTCGATCACCACTTGCTCCTGCGTGTCTTGAGTAGGCCCGGCAGCTGATTCCTCGACGGGGTCGGCGGCCGGCTGCGTCGCGTCTTATTACTGCACGGTTCCGGACCGGCAGGACATTGTCCATCCCCCGGTCAGGGTCCGTCCTGGACCGGGACTCGTGCCCGGTCCGGAGCGTTCCCCGTCAGGCGCGGCCGCTCTGGTCCCCCACGAGTGTGCCGATCTTCTCACCCTTGACCGCCCGCGCGATATTGCCCTCCGCCAGGAGCTCGAAGACCAGGATCGGCAGCTTGTTGTCCCGGCACAGCGTGATGGCGGTCATGTCGGCGACCTTGAGGTCCCGGGTGATGACCTCGCCGTAGCTGAGCGCGTCGAACTTGACGGCCTCGGGGTTGGTCTTCGGGTCGGAGTCGTAGACACCGTCCACGCCGTTCTTGCCCATGAGGAGCGCCTCGGCGTCGATCTCCAGGGCACGCTGAGCGGCCGTGGTGTCGGTGGAGAAGTACGGCATGCCCATACCGGCGCCGAAGATGACCACACGGCCCTTCTCCAGATGCCGCACGCCGCGCAGCGGGATGTACGGCTCCGCGACCTGGCCCATGGTGATGGCGGTCTGGACGCGGCTGTCGATGCCCTCCTTCTCCAGGAAGTCCTGGAGAGCGAGGCAGTTCATGACCGTGCCGAGCATGCCCATGTAGTCGGAGCGCGCCCGGTCCATGCCGCGCTGCTGCAGTTCGGCCCCGCGGAAGAAGTTGCCGCCGCCGATGACGACGGCGATCTGGGCACCGCCGCGCACGACGGCCGCGATCTCGCGGGCGATCTTGTGCACCACGTCGGGATCGACGCCCAGTCCGCCGCCGCCGGCGAACGCCTCGCCGGAAAGCTTCAGCAGAAAACGTCCCGCGCCTTTGCCGTCGTCGGTCTTCTCGCCCTTGTCGGCCTGGGTGGTGGTCATGGAGATCTCCTCATGGTGCACATACGAAGAAGGCCATTGCCGGTGGGGTGTTGTTCGCATCCCATGCTCGGCAATGGCCTCCTCGTCAGATCTGCTGTCGTCCGGCACCCGCGCGTGGGTGCCGGCGTACGCGGACGACTGCTGTCGACCCTATAGGGGTCGCGCGTCGATCGCCGTACGGACTCAGATGCCGACCTTGATGCGCGAGAAGCGCTTCAGGGTGACACCGGCCTCGTCCAGAACCTTCTGGACGGACTTCTTGTTGTCGAGCGCGTACGGCTGACCGAGGAGGGTGGCCTCCTTGAAGAAGCCGTTGACGCGACCCTCGACGATCTTGGGGAGGGCGGCCTCGGGCTTGCCCTCGGCGCGGGTGGTCTCCTCGGCGACGCGACGCTCGGTCTCGACGACCTCGGCCGGGACGTCCTCACGGGAGAGGTACTTCGGCGCGAAGGCGGCGATGTGCTGCGCGATGCCCTTGGCGAGGTCGGCGTCGGCCTTGTCCAGCTCGACCAGAACACCGATCTGCGGGGGCAGGTCGGGCATGGTGCGGTGCATGTACGCGGCCACGAAGGCACCGGAGAACTGGGCGAAGCGGTCCAGGACGATCTTCTCGCCCAGGTTCGCGTTGGCCTCGTCGACGAACGCCTGAACCGTCTTGCCGGACTCGATCTCGGACGCGAGGAGCGCCGTGATGTCGGCCGGGGAGGTGGCGGCGGCGTGCTGGGCGATCTGGTTGGCGACGGCCTGGAACTTCTCGCCCTTGGCGACGAAGTCCGTCTCGCACTTCAGCTCGACCAGGACACCGGAGGTGTTGTCGTCAGCGATGATGGAGACCACGGCGCCGTTCTCGGCGGAGCGGCCTTCGCGCTTGGCGACGCCCTTCTGGCCCTTGATGCGCAGGGCCTCGACGGCCTTGTCGACGTTGCCGTCGGCCTCGTCCAGCGCCTTCTTGCAGTCCATCATGCCGGCGCCGGTGAGCTCACGGAGCTTCTTGACGTCCGCGGCGGTGTAGTTCGCCATGATTCCTGGAATCTCTCTCGAAGTCTGAAGATCTACGGGACGAACGGCGGGGGCTTTGTGGGCCCCCGCCGTTCACAAACCCGAAGGGGTGAGGGGTCAGGCCTGCTCGGCGTCCGTGGCCGGCGCCTCGGCGGCGGGGGCCTCAGCGGCCTCGGCCTCGGCGGCGGGGGCCTCGGTGGCCTCGGCCTCAGCGGCGGGAACCTCGGCCTGCTCGGCGTCGGCGACCTTCTCCGTCTCGGCGGAGGTCTGGACCTCGGCGTCGTCGGCCTTCTTCTCGCCCTCGAGCAGGTCGCGCTCCCACGCGGCGAGCGGCTCGCCCGCGGCCTTGTCACCCGCGGCCTTACCGGCGCCGGAGCGGGAGATGAGTCCCTCGGCGACGGCGTCGGCGATCACACGGGTGAGCAGGGTGACGGAGCGGATCGCGTCGTCGTTGCCCGGGATCTTGTAGTCGACCTCGTCGGGGTCACAGTTGGTGTCGAGGATGGCGACGACCGGGATGTTGAGCTTCCGGGCCTCGCCGACCGCGATGTGCTCCTTCTTGGTGTCCACGATCCAGACGGCGCTGGGCACCTTCTGCATCTCGCGGATACCACCGAGGGTCTTCTCCAGCTTGGCCTTCTCGCGCGAGAGCACGAGAAGTTCCTTCTTGGTGAGACCGGAAGCGGCGACGTCCTCGAAGTCGATCTGCTCGAGCTCCTTGAGGCGCTGCAGACGCTTGTAGACGGTCGAGAAGTTGGTGAGCATGCCGCCCAGCCAGCGCTGGTTGACGTAGGGCATGCCGACGCGGGTGGCCTGCTCCGCGATGGCCTCCTGCGCCTGCTTCTTCGTGCCGACGAACATGACCGTGCCGCCGTGGGCGACGGTCTCCTTGACGAACTCGTAGGCGCGGTCGATGTACGACAGCGACTGGAGCAGGTCGATGATGTAGATGCCGTTGCGCTCCGTGAAGATGAAGCGCTTCATCTTCGGGTTCCAACGACGGGTCTGGTGACCGAAGTGGACGCCGCTTTCCAGCAGCTCCCGCATCGTGACGACGGCCATGGCCGTTCTCCTCGGTGTTCTCGGTTGTACCGCGTGTGCCGGACGGCACTCGCGCCTGACGCCCGCGATGCGCCTTGCCACAAAGGACCGAGAGGCGCTGACACCGGTCGATGAGGACCAGATGCCGGGGCGTGCGAAGTCGACCCGGTGACCCGGATCGCCATCAGAAGTGTACGGGACCCGAGAGGGGCCGGGTGACGCCGCTGTCCACAACCGGCCGGTACTCCACAGATCCCGGCCATGATCCGCTCGATGCGGAACGGTTCTCGCATGCGAGTGAACCGATGTGCCCGTACCTGGCCGGGCCTGCTCCTGGGCCTGACCCTGACCGTCCTGTGCGCCCTGCCTCCCTCGGCCCTGGCCCACTCGGTCCTGGCCCCGGCCCACTCGGCCCCGGCTCGGGGGAGCGGCCCCGCGCCCCCGCACCCGCCCCCGGCCTCTGCGCCAGGAGCCGGCTCGACCGTCCCGTTCCGAGCAGGTACCGCCCTCCTGTCCCGAGCAGGTACCGCCCTCCCGCCGGGAACCGGCTCGGCGTTCCCGGCGGGAGCTGGCTCGGCGGTTCCGGCGCCGGCCGATCCAGCCGTTCCGCCGGCAGCCGACCCCTCCGTCCCGGCGGTCGCCCGCGCCTGGCCCGTGGGTGTCCGCCCGTCCGTCGTGCGGGGCTGGGAACCCCCGGCGACGGCCTACTCCCGGGGTCATCGCGGTGTCGACCTCGTGGCCGCCCCCGGCACCCCGGTGCGTGCCGTCGCACCCGGCCGGGTCTCCTTCGCCGGCCGGGTCGCGGGCCGCGGGGTGGTCTCGGTGGAGCTGTCGGACACCGGAGCGCCCCCACTGCGGACGACGTACGGTCCGGTGCGGGCCTCGGTGCGCAAGGGCGACGAGGTCCTCGCGGGCGAGGTGCTGGGCACATCGGAGGCGCCGGATGCCCACTGCGGCGCGACTGCTTGTCTGCACTGGGGGCTGCTCAGAGGCAGGACCTACCTGAACCCGCTGTCCCTGCTCCCACCGTGGCTCCTGCACACGGGCCCGTCCCGCCTGCTACCGATCGGCGAGAGCGACACACGGCCCTGACCCGCGGCCCGAAACCCGAAAGCGACGGACACGAGACCAGAGAGTCAAGACGGCCGCGCCACCGGCCCGACAGTCGGAGGCCGCACCGTTGGGACAGCCTCTCCACGGGCCCGGGAGCCCGGACAGCCACTGCACCGGCCCGGGAGCCGGGACAGCCTCTCCACCGGCCCGGAAGCCGGGAGGCCGCCCCGCCGGACCGGCGGGGCTCAGTCCGCACGCCACCGGCAGCGCTCAGCCCGCACTCCGCCATCGGAGCTCAGCCCCGGACGCCCCGCAGGGCCATCGCGACGGCCGCCTCCGTGATCGCCGAGGGGTCCTCGGCGGCCCCGAGTTCGATGCGCCGCACCGCGGCGTCCACCACGCCCTGCAGGAGCATCGCGGCCAGCCGCGGTTCGGCGTGCCCCATCGCGCCGAGCGCCTCGCCGATCATCGTGACCAGCCCGCCGTGCGCGGCCCGGATCTTCTCCCGGGCACCCGCGTCGAGTTCGCTCGCGGAGATGGCGACCACGGCCCGGTGCCGCCGGTCGCCGACCAGGGCCAGCTGGCGGCGTACGTACGCCTCGACCTTCCCCTCGGGGCCGTCCGCCGCCGCCATCGCAGCCGACACCTCGGCCGCCCAGACGGGAAAGTCGACCTCGCACAGCTCCTCGACGACGGCCGCCCTGGACCGGAAGTACTCGTACACGGAGGAACGCGCGAGCCCCGTGTGCTCCGCGAGCGCCGGGAAGGTCAGCGCTTCCGTCCCGCCCTCGGACAACAGGGACCGCGCCGCGTCCAGCAGGGCGGCTCGCTGCATCGATCGGTGCTCGGCCACGGAGGCCGCTCGAATCCTTGGCACGTCAACCACTGTACGGACGCGCCGCCGCGGACGGGAGTCACTCGACCCAGCCGACCACGGTGACGCCGGTCTCCGCGGCCGTGACAGCGGGGCGGCCCGGCACCACGGCATCGCCCCCTCAGCGCCCGAAACTGGCCAGCTTGGCGCGCAGCTGAAGCACCGACTTGGTGTGGATCTGACTCACCCGGCTCTCGGTCACCCCGAGCACATTGCCGATCTCCGCGAGTGTGAGCCCTTCGTAGTAATAGAGGGTGACCACGGTCTTCTCCCGGTCGGGCAGCGTGTTGATCGCCCGTGCCAGAAGCCTCCGCAGCTCCCGGTCCTCCGCCACCTCGACCGGATTGTCGGCGGCGGTGTCCTCCAGCGTGTCCATCAGACTCAGCCGGTCGCCGCCCTCGCCGCCGACGTGCAGCAGCTCCTCCAGCGCGACCACGTTGGCCAGCGACAACTGACTGAACACCGAGTGGAGTTCCTCCACGCCGATGCCCATCTCCGCAGCCACCTCGCCCTCCGAGGGGGTGCGCCGCAGCCGGGCTTCCAGCGTCGCGTAGGCGCGCTCCACATTGCGCGCCTTCTGCCGCACCGACCGGGGGATCCAGTCCAGCGCCCGCAGTTCGTCGATCATCGCGCCGCGGATGCGGGTGATCGCGTACGTCTCGAACTTGATCTCCCGCTCGATGTCGAACTTCTCGATCGCGTCGATCAGCCCGAAAACCCCCGACGAGACGAAGTCCGCCTGCTCGACGTTGGCCGGCAGGCCCACACTGACCCGGCCCGCGACATACTTCACCAGCGGGGAGTAGTGCAGGATCAGCTGTTCCCGCAGCCGCTCGTCACCGGTCGACTTGTACGACCGCCACAGCTCGTCGAGCGTCGAGGGCGCGGGCGGGCGCACGCTGCCGCCGTCGCGGGCGGCTGGCGGGATCGCCGTCCGGTCGGACCCGGAGGTGTGCTGGGGCATGCGTCGCCTTGTGCCGTTCTGCCGTGAACTGTGGAGTGACTGGGTGTCCTGTCGGCGTCATGCCGAGATCGCGTGCCTGCTTCGGATCCTTGTGAGCGTAGCGTGACTGGACTGTCGCAGTGCGCGAAGAGCGGGCTGTCACCCGCACGCGAAGACTTTCCCCGGCGCGTCCCCCGGAGTCATGACGGTTGCCCTGTGTGACCGCCGGGGGCCGCCAACTGCACGTATTCCCAAGGGTGTCGGCGTTCCCCCGGACGGCCGAACACGCTCGGTCAGCATCGCTCCGGGTCACCGCGGACGGAGGTGATCGCCTGGCGTGTCAACTTCCAGCCGTCGCCGTGTCGTTCGACGAAGCCAAGTGCTCGGAGTTCGTACAGTCTCCCGACCGCGTCGTCCGTGGTGGTCGCCGCTCTCCGGGCGATCTCCGGGGTCTCCGCGGAGCCCCGCGCCGGCAGGGCGGCCAGGACGCGTCCCGCACCCGGGTGCAGCAGGTCGCGCGGCAGCACGGGTCCGCGCCGGTCCGGCGCCAGCTCACCCATGTCACCGACCAGTTCGGCGACTTCCGCGGCGTCGGAGACCAGGACTGCTTCCCCGCGCAGCAGTTCGTGCACCCCGGCCGACAGTCCGCTGGTGGCGGGTCCCGGCACACCCATCGTGAACCGCCCCAAGCGCTGTGCGGAGCGGGCCGTGACGAGCGCTCCGCTGCGGTACGCCGCCTCGACGACCACGGTGCCCCGGGTGAGCGCCGCGATGACCCGGTTCCTGAGGATGAATCTGCTCGGCGTCGGATGCTCGCCGGGCGGCAACTCCCCCACCACGAGTCCCTGTTCCGCGATCCTGGTGATCAACTGAGTGTGTCCGCGCGGGTAGGGCCGGTCGACACCGCAGGCGAGCACGGCGACGGTGGCGCCGCCCGCCCCGAGGGCGCCCCGGTGCGCGGCCCCGTCGATGCCGTAGGCGCCGCCGGACACCACCACCCAGCCCCGCTCCGCGAGCCCGGCGCCGAGGGTGGCCGCCATGTGCGCGCCGTACTCGGTGCAGGCCCGGGCGCCGACGACGGCGACGGACCGCAGCGCCCATATCCGCAGGGCCGCCCGCCCCCGCACCCACAGTCCGACGGGCCGGGCGTCCCCCAGGTCGTCGAGCTGCGCGGGCCATTCGGATTCACCGGGACAGATGAACCGCACCCCGGCGTCCCGGGCGAGGGCGAGGTCCCGCTCCGGGTCGGCCCGCCCGGCCCGGGCCCTCAGCCCCGCCCACCGCTTGTCGGTCATTCCCCTCGGCTGCCCCTCGCCCCTGTACAGCCACCGGACCGCCTCCCGGGCCCCGACCTCCCGAATCCAGCGCCCGCAGACCTCGTCGCCCGGTTCGAGGACCCGGGAGAGCGTGACGCGGGCCCCGCGCTCGTCGTCCGTCATGCCGGCGAGCCGATCGCCATCGGTACCCCGCGCGGGATTCCGGTGCGCAGCTGGAGGGCCAGGGCGACATCCCCGGCGTCGGGCCTGTCGTGTCCCGACAGGTCGGCGACCGTCCACGCGACGCGGAGCACCCGGTCCAGCCCACGGGCCGTCAGCAGTCCGCGCTCCAGGCCCCGCTCGGCCTCGTCCATCGCTCCCGACTGTGCCTGCCAGCGGCCGCGCAGCTCACGTCCCGGCACCTCGCTGTTGGTGAGCCAGGGGGTTCCCGTCAGGCGCGCGGCGGCCCGCTCGCGGGCGGACCGCACCCGGTCCGCGACCGTCTTCGTCGACTCGCCCCGCGCGCCGCGTGCGGTGAGTTCGGCTCGGGTGACGGGCTCGACCTCGACACGCAGATCGACCCGGTCGAGCAGCGGTCCGGAGAGCCTCGCCTGGTAGCGGCGGATGGCGGAGGGCGGGCACTCGCAGTAGTCGTTCGTCGTGCTGAAGCGTCCGCAGGGGCAGGGGTTGGCGGCCAGCACCATCAGGAACTTCGCGGGGAACCGTACGACACCGGCGCTGCGCGCGATCACCACGTGCCCGGCTTCCAGCGGTTGCCGCAGGGCATCCAGCGCGAATCCGCTGAATTCCGGTGCCTCGTCGAGGAAGAGCACTCCGCGATGGGACAGGGACACCGCGCCGGGCCGTGCGAGCCCCTTGCCGCCGCCGACGAGCGACTGCATGGTCGCGGAATGGTGGGGTGCGCAGTAGGGCGCGACGTCCACCATCGGTTTGCCCGGCGGCAGCAGGCCGGCGACGGAGTGGATCGCCGTCACCTCCAGGGATTCCTGCCGGGACAGCCGTGGCATGAGCGACGGCATCCGCTCGGCCAGCATCGTCTTGCCCGCGCCGGGCGGTCCTTGGAGGAAGACGTGGTGGCCTCCCGCCGCCGCGACCTCCATCGCGGCGCGTGCCGACAGCTGGCCGACGACGTCACCGAGGTCGTGGTCCCGGTCGTGCTCCGGCACGGCGATGCCGCACAGGCCGGTGGCCTCGCCCGTACCGGGCACACGCAGGCCGGCCAGCAGGGGGTCCGGGCGGCCCTGCTCGTCCGGTTCCTCCTCGGGCACCGGTTCGTCGGCGAGCACCGCGATCAGCTGGCGCAGGCTGCGGACCCCGAGCACCGAGACGCCCGGCACGAGTGAGGCCTCGGCCGCCGCGCACTCCGGCACCACGACCTGCTCGTATCCGGCGTCCGCCGCCGCGAGCACGGCCGGCAGGATGCCCCGGACCGGCCGCACCCTGCCGTCGAGCCCGAGCTCCCCGATCATCACGATGTCGGCGAGCACACGGGGGTCGATCCGCTCGGAGGCGCCCAGCACCGCGCAGGCCACGGCGAGGTCGAAGCCCGAACCGCCCTTGGGCACGGAGGCCGGGCTCAGCCCCACCGTCAGCTTCTTCTGCGGCCAGGACGCGCCGGAGTTGACCACCGCGGCCCGGACCCGGTCGCGGCTCTCCGTCAGGCTCTTGTCGGGGAGCCCCACCAGCGTGAAGGCCGCGATGCCCGGCTCCAGGTCCGCCTGGACCTCGACGACGACGCCCTCCACGCCCACCAGGGCGACCGAACACGTACGCGCGAACCCCATCAGGCCACCCCCCGCGCGTGCTCGACCAGGGGAGCGCCGCGCTCGGGGAGGACGACGCCGATCAGGTCGATGCGGACACCGCCCGGTGGGGCTCCGCCGTGTTCCTGGAGCCAGCGTTCGGCCAGACCGCGCAGTCGCCGGGCCTTGGCCGGTGTGACGGCCTCCATCGGATGCTGGAACGCGCCGGCCCTGCGGGTCTTGACCTCACAGACGACCAGCGCGTCGCCGTCCCGGGCCACGATGTCGATCTCGCCGGTCCTGCCGCAGCGCCAGTTGCGTGCCAGGACCGTCATGCCGGTCTCGGTCAGGCGTCGTGCGGCCAGCTCCTCGCCGTACGCGCCCAGTGCTTTGCGTGCCTCGGATGTCTTCATGTCGGCACCACCTCCGGCACCGACACTGAGGCCACGTCACCCAGCTATTGGATCTTGGTGGACGAGCGGGTGATTGTGGAAATCTCCGTCACCCGCCCGAGCCATTCACGCGATCACCGCTCGTCATCGGCCGCCCGGGGAAGCCACCGGCCGGGGGCCCTGCCCCTCCCTGAGCCCCTCAGCCCGCGGTCCGGCCGTCCGGACTTCAGCCGCCCGGCAGTTCCAGATCGCTCTTGTTCAGCTCTTCGATGTTCACGTCCTTGAATGTCAGGACGCGTACCTGTTTCACGAAGCGGGCGGGCCGGTACATGTCCCACACCCAGGCGTCCGCCATGGACACCTCGAAAAACACCTCACCCTGGACCGAGTGCACCTGCATCTCGTAGTCGTTTGTGAGGTAGAAGCGCCGTTCGGTCTCGATCACATATTTGAACAGACCGACGACATCGCGGTACTCCCGATAGAGCTTCAGCTCCATCTCGGTCTCGTACTTCTCGAGGTCCTCGGCGCTCATGGCATGTTCCCCTTCAGCCGTGCGTCCCCCTATTGTGCGCCAGCCCCGAGAGCCCCTAGACGATTTCCGTGTCGAGGACCTCGGGCGTGGCCGGGGGGCCCTCGTCGAGCACCCTGCGCAGCAGCTCGGCGAGCTTGGTCGGATACACCGTCTCATGTGCCTCGGTCAGTTCCCGGCACGTCCACCAGCGCGCTCCGGCGACGCTGCGCCGCTCCAGGTCCGTGAGCCCCGTGGCGGCCGTGGCCGTCTGGGTCGTACGGGCAAGGAAGTACCACTCGTCCTGGTCCCAGCGCCGTCCCGCGAACGGGAACGAGCAGATCCGCCGCCACAGCACCGGGCCCAGTTCGACCTCTGTGATACCGGTCTCCTCCACGAGTTCCCGCAGAGCCGCCTGCTCCCGGGTCTCGTCGCCCTCCAGACCGCCGCCCGGCGTGAACCACCAGTCGTCCGAGGGATCGTCCGGCTCATGGCCGTGCAGCAGCAGGACGCGGTCCCGCGGGTCGAGCAGTACGACCCGGGCGACCTTGCGCAGCCCGCCCCGATACGCGTCCTCGCCCCGGTCCGTCGCCTCAGCGGGCACCGGCGGGCTCCGTGCGCGTACGGGAACGGCCCACCCTCTTGGCGACGGGCCCGTAGGCAGCGCCGCCCAGCACGAGCACGGTTCCGGCGATCACCAGGGCGACGATCGTACGGAGCGGTCCCGGCTGGGACAGGGCACCCAGCGTCTCGAAGCCGGTGGGGCGCTCGAGCATGCCGTTCATCGGCCAGGCGACGGCGTCGACCCGGGCCGTCACGGCGCCGACCGCGACGGTGCCGCCTGCCGCGTCCGTCAGGTGAGCGGTGGAGTCCAGGGAGCCCTGCCGCTCGTCACCGAGCAGGAACAGCCGCCCCTTCGGGACCTTCACGGCCGGGAAATCCGTGATCTCGGCGAGGCTTCCCTCGGACAGATACGGTTCGTCGATCTGCTTGCCGTTGACGGTCAGCTTGCCCTTGGTGCAGCAGGAGACCGTGTCTCCGCCCACGGCGACCACACGCTTGACCACCGACGCGTCGGTGACCCAGGTCTTGTCCTTGAAGACGACGACGTCACCCCGGCGGATGTCGCTCCCGTCCATGCGCTGGGCCAGCACGCGATCGCCCACGTTGATCGTCGGCGACATCGAACTCGTGGGGACGGTGTAAGGCAGATAGACCACCGCTCCCCAGGCGAATCCGCCGAGGAACAGCACCAGGCCCAGCGCGACCGCCAGTCCGGACAACCGCTGTCCAGCCTTGCTGCCCACCGGGCCCTTGCCTGCGCCGCCGCTGCGCGGGGCCGTACGTATTGCGCTCTCGCCACCCATGGGTCCGCACCTTACCCGGGGGTACGGTCCGGGGTCAGCCCATGGCCAGGATCACGATCACCGCCCGGGAACGGAATGTGAGGGACTCGTGTCGTCCACCCGTCCGCCCGTCCGCCCGTCCGCCTGCCCATTCGAACACCCGAACACCCGCGCTCCGCGGAAACGAGCGGGGCCGGCCGGTCCGGAGGAATCCGGACCGGCCGGCCCCGAAGGCCGAGACGCGTCTCAGTCGTCCTTGGACGCCTTGCGCCTGCGTCGCACCAGCACGAGCGGCACCGCGCCCACGAGGGCCACGGCACCCGGCGAGCCGACCGCCGCGGCCGCCTTGTCGTTCAGGCCGGACTGGTCGAAGGTGTCCGGGACCGGCAGGGTGCCCCAGCGGTTGATGGGCCAGGCCTTGACGATGGCACGGCCGACGACCTCGTTCACCGGCACCATGCCGTGGTGCTTGTCCGCCTGGTTGTAGCGCGAGTCCCGCGAGTTCTGGCGGTGGTCGCCCATCACCCAGATCATGCCCTCGGGAACCTTGACCTTGAACTGGCCGCCGTCCTCGTCCTGGCTGCACGGGGTGTTGCCGGCGTACACGTACGCGTCCTCGCTCAGGGCCTTGCCGTTGACGGTCAGCGGGCCGGTGCCGTTGCACTGGACCGTGTCGCCGCCGACGCCGATGACCCGCTTGATGAGGTCCTTCTCCTCGGCGGACGGCATCAGGCCGATCCAGCTGAGGAACGTCTGCAGAGCGTTCGGGTTGGCCGTGGGCTCGCCCGCCAGCCAGTTGTCCGGGTCGTGGAAGACGACGACCTCACCGCGCTCCGGCTCCGAGCCGAACCACGGGGTCAGCTTGTCGACCAGGACGCGGTCACCCTGCTGGAGGGTGTTCTGCATCGAGTCCGAGGGGATCGAGAACGCCTGCACCAGGAACGTCTTGATGATCAGCGCGAGCACCAGGGCGATGCCGATCAGGATCGGCAGTTCCTTCCAGAACGAACGCTGCTTCGTGGACTTCGGGTTCCGCTCGGCGCGCCCGGTCGAGGCGTCCCCGTCCTCGGAGCCACTCCCGGAACCCGAACCGTCCTCTACGGCAGGGGCAGCCGCATCGTCGGGTCGCTCCGGCTGACCTTCCGGACCTTCGTGTCCGGACCGTGCGCCGACCGCCACATCCCCCACATCCACTCCTCACTCCGTGCCGCCGCCCGCGCCGTATTCGGCGCAGGCCCACCACTCCCATAACGAGCGGGAGTTCCGCAGGGCTCGGGAGCGGGATCAATCCGTCTGGATCCGCAGGGGCCACCCTATGCGACAGAGGGAGAGCGGAGGTCGACCCTCCAGGCGCGTCGGCGACCGTCGAGAAAGTGCTCGGCTCCTGCAGACGGGTCCAGTGACCGATGGGCCAACCGATGATCATCGCCCGGCCCACGATCGACTTCTGGGAGACGGTACCGCTGAACTTGTCGGTCCTGTGGTAGCGGGAGTCGGCGGAGTTGCCCCGGTGGTCGCCCAGCACGAACAGACGGCCTTCGGGCACCTTCACCTCGAAGGCGAAGTCCGACGGTTTGTCGCCGGCGTAGATGTACGGCTCGGTCAGGGGTGTGCCGTTCACGGTCACCCGGCCCTGCGCGTCACAGCACTTGACCGTGTCGCCGCCGACCCCGACGACCCGCTTGATCAGGTCCTTCTCGTTGTCGGACGGCAGCAGGCCGATGAAGGTCAGCCCCTGCTTGAACTGCTTGACGACCACGGGGTCGTCCTTCTTCTTGGTCTCCTCGGCGGTGAGCCAGCCTCCGGGGTCCTTGAAGACGACGACGTCACCGCGCTTGGGCTCGGAGCCGAACCAGGGGGTGAACTTGTCCACCAGGACGCGGTCGCCGATCTGGATCGTGTTCTCCATGGAACCCGACGGGATCACGAAGGCCTGCACCAGGAAGGTCTTGAGGACCAGGGCTATCAGCACGGCGACGCCGACGAGGAGGGGTATCTCCTTGACGGTCGAGCGCCGCCTGCGCCGCTTGATCTTGCGGGCGAGCTTGCGCCGTTCGACCCGGCTGGGCCGGGCGGCGCCCCCGGAGGCGCGCCGGGAGCCGGTGGGCAGCAGGTTGTCGGCGGCGCTGGCGGAGACCCCGCGCGCCCGTCCGCGGTTACCCATGGGCACCTCCGGCCGCGGGCACCCGCGCATAGGCGTCGGGACGCGTCAGCCGGGTCCAGTGGCCCGCGGGCCAGGCGATCCAGTCGGCCCTGCCGATGACGTCACCGACGGGGACCATGCCACCGCCGGGCGAGCCCAGATGGTCACGGGAGTCACGGGAACGGCTGCGGTGATCACCCAGCAGGAAGAGGGACCCCTCGGACACGACGATGTCGAAGGGCGCGTCGGACGGGCTGTCACCCCGATGGAGAAATGTCGACTCGTCGACCGATCGGCCGTTCACTTCGAGTCTCCCCTCCTTGTCGCAGCAGACCACGTGGTCTCCCCCTACCCCGACGACGCGTTTGACGTAGTCCGCGTTCCCGAAATAACCAGTGCCGTCGAACACGACGACATCGCCCCGCTGCGGCTCGGAACCGAAACGGTACGCCAACTTATTTACGAGAACGCGGTCGCCGATCCTCAATCCGGACTCCATGGAGCCGCTGGGAATTTCGAACGGCTGCATCACGAAGCGGCTGACCAGCAGCAGAAATATCAGACAGACCAGCACGGTCAGGGTGATCCGGCCCCCGGGGAGCCAGTCGGCGACGCGGTCGGCGAACGCAGAACGCGACCGCCCCTCCGGCCCCGCTGTGTCCGAGATCTCCTCGGAAGCGGAAGGGCGGGAGGAGCGGTCGCGCTCCACATGCTGTGCTTCGGTGTCCATCGGGGCCAGATGCTATCCGGCCTCCATGTGACGCCTTCTTACTGGCTCGGTCGCCGGCGGATCGCCGCGGCGGCGCGAGATCAGTTGTCGCGCTTCTCCTTGATCTTCGCGGCCTTGCCGCGCAGCTCACGGAGGTAGTACAGCTTGGCGCGACGCACGTCACCGCGGGTGACGAGCTCGATCTTCTCGACGATCGGGGTGTGCACCGGGAAAGTGCGCTCGACGCCGACGGAGAACGAGACCTTGCGGACCGTGAAGGTCTCGCGGACACCGGCACCCTGGCGGCGGATGACTACGCCCTTGAACTGCTGCACACGGGAGCGGTTGCCCTCGATGACGCGGACGTGGACGTTGACGGTGTCACCCGGGCGGAAGGCCGGGACGTCGGTGCGCAGCGACGCGCTGTCGACAGTGTCGAGCAGGTGAGACATTTTGTCTGCTTCCTTCGCTGATGCCACAGGTCATCAACGGGAGAGGGGGTTCGAAGATGATGCTGCCTCGTCGGGACGGGCGTCGTGTCCCCCTGTGGCAGGGGCGCACGCCGGACGACGTAGAGCAGCGGCCTATTCTTCCACGGCCTCGGGCCTGCGCCCAAATCGGCCGTCGGGGCCCGGCTGCCAGCCCAGGATCGAGAGCATCTCGCGGTCCTTCTTGTCGAAGGCGGAGGGGTCGCAGCGCTCGATGAGGTCGGGCCGGTTCGCCACTGTGCGGCGCAGGGCCTCGTCGCGGCGCCAGCGGGCGATCTTCCCATGGTGGCCGCTGACCAGCACCTCGGGAATCTCGCGGCCGCGCCACTGCGGGGGCTTGGTGTAGACCGGGCCCTCCAGGAGGTTGGCCATGGCCCCGGGGGCGAAGGAGTCGTCCCGGTGCGACTCGGCGTTGCCGAGGACACCCGGCAGCAGCCGGGCCACGGCCTCGGTGACGACGAGGACGGCCGCTTCGCCGCCGGCGAGGACGTAGTCGCCGATGGACACCTCGTAGACGGGCATCCTCGTCGCGTACTCGTCGATGACGCGGCGGTCGATGCCCTCGTAGCGCGCGGGCGTGAACACCAGCCAGGGGCGCTCGGAGAGCTCGACGGCGAGTTCCTGGGTGAACGGGCGTCCGCTGGGGGTGGGGACCACCAGGACGGGCCCGTGGGAGCCCGTCTCGTAGCCGTCCGCCAGGGCGGAGTCCAGGGCGTCGCCCCAGGGATCGGTCTTCATGACCATGCCGGGGCCGCCGCCGTAGGGGGTGTCGTCGACCGTGTTGTGACGGTCGTACGTCCACTCCCGGAGATCGTGCACATGCACGTTCAGCTGTCCACGCGCGCGTGCCTTGCCGACGAGCGAGACGTTGAGGGGGTCCAGGTACTCGGGGAAGATCGTGACCACGTCGAGCCGCATCAGGCGTCGGCCCCCGCGGCGTCCTGGTCGCTCCCGGCGGAGCCGTTCTCCGCGTCCCTGGAGGAGACGACCTCCGCCTGGTCGTCGATCAGCCCGGGCGGCGGGTCGATGACGGCCCGCTGCTCCTCGAGGTCGATCTCGACGACGATCTCCTCCACGAACGGGATCAGCACCTCGGTCCCGTCCGCGCGCTCCACGACGAACAGGTCCTGGGAAGGCAGGTGCGAGATCTCGGTGATGCGTCCGACCTCGGCGCCGTCCTTGGTGACCACGTCCAGGTCGATCAGCTGGTGGTCGTAGTACTCGTCCGGGTCCTCCGGCGTCTGCTCCGGGTCGACCTCGGCGATCAGCAGGGTGTTGCGCAGCGCCTCGGCGGCGTTGCGGTCCCGTACGCCTGCGAAGCGCAGCAGAAGACGGCCGCTGTGGACGCGGCCCGTCTCGATGGTCAGCGGTCCGGTGGAGGCCGGATCGGTGAGCAGGACGGCACCGGGCCCGAGCCTGAGCTCCGGCTCGTCGGTGCGGACCTCGACGGTGACCTCGCCCTTGATGCCGTGGGCGCGGCCGACGCGAGCGACTACCAGCTGCACTGTGCTTGATCTCCTGTCGTGTGCCGACGGCCATGCTTCATGGACGACTGCGGGTGCGCGGACGCCCACGGGTGCGCAGGGATCCACGCGGTCCGTGGCCGCCTGCGGGGGTTCGCAGACGACTACGGGCCGGGGACGGCTCGTAAGCCCTCCCCGGCCCGAGCCGGTGCTGCCTGTTACGTCAGCGGACGTGATCCACGTCGACGAGGTCGACGCGGACACCGCGGCCGCCGATGGCGCCCACGACGGTGCGCAGAGCGCGTGCGGTGCGGCCGTTGCGGCCGATCACCTTACCGAGATCGTCGGGGTGCACCCGGACCTCGAGAACGCGCCCGCGGCGCAGGTCGCGCGAGGCGACCTGCACATCGTCGGGGTTGTCGACGATGCCCTTCACGAGGTGCTCGAGAGCCTCCTCGAGCATGCTCAGGCCTCGGTCGACTCGGACTCGGCCGGAGCCTCGTCCTTCTTCTCAGCCTTCTTCTTCTGGGTGATGGCCTCACCCTTGCTCGCGTCGTCGCCACCGAGGGCGTCGAACAGCGGGCGCGCGGCCTTCGGCTCGGCAACGAGCAGCGGAGCCGGGGCCGGCAGGCCCTTGAACTTCTGCCAGTCGCCGGTCAGCTTCAGGATGGCGAGCACGGGCTCGGTCGGCTGCGCGCCGACACCCAGCCAGTACTGCGCACGGTCCGTGTCGACCTCGATGCGCGAAGGGTTCTGTACCGGGTGGTACAGACCGATCTCCTCGATGGCCCTGCCGTCACGGCGGGTACGGGAGTCGGCGACGACGATGCGGTAGTGAGGCGAACGGATCTTGCCCAGACGCTTCAGCTTGATCTTGACTGCCACGGAAGTGGTGTCTCCTGGTCTTGACGGGGTTGGACACGACGAGATGGCCGCGTGGGGTTGCGGTACCCGAGTGTCCGATGGACGCGTCAGCCGGAGGAGAGAGGGGTCCTATGCGGCTGTCGAGTACAGCTAGCCATTCTGCCACATCCTGCGGACCGGCCGGACCGAGGGTGCGCGGGCCCATGGCTGACGGGCACCCGGCGTCATGCGGCACTATCTGCTCGACCAGGTGGACGCGCAGCTCGTCAAAACGCGGGAGTCACTGGGTGTTTCGCA
>NZ_JBSFYW010000083.1:0-28976 GCF_053599975.1 Streptomyces sp. NPDC005141
GCACCCTCGAGGGTGCGGGCCCACCGGCGTTCGTTCGAGCGGTGGCTCAGCCCGCGAGGATCTCGCGCGCGAGCTTCGCCGTCTCGGTCGGCGTCTTGCCCACCTTGACGCCCGCGGCCTCGAGGGCCTCCTTCTTCGCGGCGGCCGTGCCGGAGGACCCGGAGACGATGGCGCCGGCGTGGCCCATGGTCTTGCCCTCGGGCGCGGTGAAGCCGGCGACGTAGCCGACGACCGGCTTCGTCACGTTCTTCGCGATGAAGTCCGCCGCACGCTCCTCGGCGTCGCCGCCGATCTCGCCGATCATGACGATCAGGTCGGTGTCGGGGTCGGCCTCGAACGCGGCGAGCGCGTCGATGTGCGTCGTACCGATGACCGGGTCGCCACCAATGCCGACGGCGGACGAGAAGCCGATGTCACGGAGCTCGTACATCATCTGGTACGTCAGCGTGCCGGACTTCGAGACCAGGCCGATGCGGCCCGGCTTCGTGATGTCGCCCGGGATGATGCCGGCGTTGGACTGGCCCGGGGTGATGAGACCGGGGCAGTTCGGGCCGATGATGCGGGTCTTGTTGCCCTTCGACTTCGCGTACGCCCAGAAGGCGGCGGAGTCGTGGACGGCGATGCCCTCGGTGATGACGACCGCGAGGGGGATCTCCGCGTCGATCGCCTCGACGACGGCGGCCTTGGCGAACGCCGGCGGCACGAAGAGGACGGACACGTTGGCGCCCGTCTTCTCGATCGCCTCGGCGACCGTGCCGAAGACGGGGATCTCGTTGCCGTCGATGTCGACGGACGTGCCCGCCTTGCGCGGGTTCACGCCACCGACGATGTTCGTCCCGTCCGCGAGCATGAGCTTGGTGTGCTTCATACCCGTGGCACCGGTCATGCCCTGGACGATGACCTTGGAGTCTTTGTTGAGGAAAATAGCCATGGCTGTTTAGTCCCTCGTCCCTTACTTCGCAGCCGCGAGCTCGGCGGCCTTGTCGGCCGCGCCGTCCATGGTGTCCACGCGCTGGACCAGCGGGTGGTTGGCGTCCGACAGGATCTTGCGACCCAGCTCGGCGTTGTTGCCGTCGAGACGCACGACCAGCGGCTTGGTGACTGCCTCGCCCTTGTCGGCGAGCAGCTGAAGCGCCTGGACGATGCCGTTGGCGACCTCGTCACAGGCGGTGATGCCACCGAAGACGTTGACGAAGACGGACTTGACGTCCGGGTCGCCGAGGATGATCTCCAGGCCGTTCGCCATGACCGCGGCGGAGGCGCCGCCGCCGATGTCGAGGAAGTTGGCGGGCTTGACGCCACCGTGGTTCTCACCGGCGTACGCGACGACGTCGAGGGTGCTCATGACGAGACCCGCGCCGTTGCCGATGATGCCGACCTCACCGTCGAGCTTGACGTAGTTGAGGTTCTTGGCCTTGGCGGCGGCCTCGAGCGGGTTGGCCGACTCCTTGTCCTCGAGCGCGGCGTGGTCCGGCTGGCGGAACTCCGCGTTCTCGTCCAGGGAGACCTTGCCGTCGAGGGCGATGACCTTGCCGGAGGCAACCTTGGCGAGCGGGTTCACCTCGACGAGGAGGGCGTCCTCCTTGATGAAGGTGTCCCACAGCGTCACCAGGATCTCGGCGACCTGCTCGGCGACCTCGGCCGGGAACTTCGCCTGGGCGACGATCTCGCGGGCCTTCTCGATCGACACGCCTTCGTTGGCGTCGACCGGCACCTTCGCGAGGGCTTCGGGGTTCTCCTCCGCGACGACCTCGATCTCCACGCCGCCCTGAACGGACGCCATGGCGAGGAAGGTGCGGTTGGTGCGGTCGAGGAGGTACGAGACGTAGTACTCCTCGACGATCTCGGGCGCGGTCTCGGCGATCATCACCTTGTGGACCGTGTGGCCCTTGATGTCCATGCCGAGGATGTCCGTCGCGCGGGCGACGGCCTCGTCCGGGGTGGCGGCGAGCTTCACGCCACCGGCCTTTCCACGGCCACCGACCTTCACCTGCGCCTTGATGACGGACTTGCCGCCAAGACGCTCGGTCGCCTCGCGGGCTGCCTCAGGCGTGTCGATGACTTCACCGGCCAGCACCGGTACACCGTGCTTGGCGAAGAGGTCCCTCGCCTGGTACTCGAACAGGTCCACGCGCGTCCGTCCCTATCAGTGATCTCGCGGTTCGTTGTCTGCGTGGGCGTGCCGCGAAGGGCAACGTGACGTCCGCTTGTCACAAGGGTGGCGCACACGGTGTCCGAGCGCGCGGCATGTCCGTCTCGCAGGTTATCGCCGCTGGACGCGGGTCCCTAAATCGCAGGTCACACCTCAGCGGTGATACCTGTCACAGATCGTGCCCGGACGGGGCCTCACCAGGCTGGGGTTTGCCTGGTGAGGCCCCTCGAACGGGCCCCGGAGGGCCCAGGGCGGGTGGTCCCCACCCCAATGGGGACCACCCGCCCTCCCACAGGGGTGCGGCCGGACGGATCCGACGGCTTTCGGCCGTCCGGGCCATGACCCTGCGGAAGTCGATCATCTGCCGCCCGCCGGTTCCACCACCGGGCGTGTCGCGTCGAGTGCACGCGGTGCATGCGGTGCATGCGGTGCATGCGGTACGAGGTGTACGGGCCGTACCTGCCGAACGGGCTGGGCGGTGTACTTGCATGAGCGGAGCGGGGGCGTGCTCCGTGTACGTGGCGCCCGGGGTGGGCCAGGCGTTCTCCAGCGGAGCGGTGACCCGGCAGCACGCCGGGCCGGGGCCGGAAGCGGGAAGACCTCGTCGCGCCGGGCAGTGGGGAACCCTCCCTAGCCAGGAAGAACGGGAACGGCCCGGTGCCGGTCCCGGGTCCCGGCCGGGGTCACCACCGCCGAAGCGCCGGGCGCGAGCCACAGCGGTGCCCGGTGGTTCGGAGCGACGGCCGGCGCGTCGCCGTGCCGCGGCGCGGCGCTGTCCACGGCTGACCGCCTGCCCAGCGCGCCGCTCGGGTCGCCGGGCGGCGACCGCCGGGCGTGGGCCTGCCCCACCTGCACGACGTCCTGGACACCGCGCTCCACGACAACCGCGCCACCCGCCCCGAACCCGCCCGGACCGTACGCGGGAGCGGTGGAAGCGGTAGCCCCGGACCGCCGCCCCGTGCCGCCCCCGCCCTCCGTCGCGCTCGGCTGCTCCGCAACACCCCTCACCGGCTGCCGCGCCCCCGTGACGAACGGAGGCCGCGCACCCGCGCCGGGAAACGCGGACTGACCCGCCGGGTCGGGCCGACCCGGCGGAACGGGGAGTGCGGAGACGGACGGCAGCGCGCCCGGCGACATCGGCAACCCGCTGCTCACCGACTCGACCAGATCCCCGACCGGCCGTACGACAGCACCGGCAACCGGCCGCACGACGTCCCCCAGGACGCGGCCAACGCCATCGGTGACACCGACGGTGACGCGAGGGACCCGGGCGGACAGCGCGCCGCGAGTGCCGGGCACGACGTGAGCGAGAGGGATGCGGTGCGGGACCGGCACGACGTGAGCGAGGGGAACGTGGTGCGGGACCGGCGTGCCCTGCACGGCTTGCGTGGCCGGGGCGACGGGAGCGAGGGGCACGACGTGTCTGACCGGCACACCCTGAGCGGCGGGCACGGCGTGCGAGGCCGGCTTCAGCAGCCGGTCCACCGAAGTCCGGGCCGCTTCGACGCCCCGGACCGGAGACGGGTGCGTCGCCCGGTCGGCCGCCTGCGCAGTCCCTCCGAAAAGGAACCCGAGGGCGCAGAACCCACCCGCCAGCAGGACCACCCGCAGCGCACGCCGCCCGGCCGTGCCGCGTACCAAGCGCGGAACAGCACCCGACGACACGGCTGGCTGGGTCAAGACGGGGAGGTTCCTCCCGTACGAAGGGACGCGAAAGCACCCGAGGGAACGGAACGAACGCGAACGCCTCGGAGTACCCGGACCGGCACGGGCCGCCAAGGAATCGCGAGGCAGGGCCCGTTGGCCGCGTCGATCCTCGCATGGGACCGACGAGGTTGCGCAAGTCCCCTGTTACCGATGGATACCCATGTCCCGATTCCCGCCTCTTCTCACCTGGTGTCCGGAATCGGAAGAGGCCGCTTCTCGATCGCCGCCGCCATGACCTCGGGAAACAGATCGGGCGTACAGGCGAACGCCGGTGCGTCGAGCGCCGCGAGCGCCGCCGCGTGCTCACGGTCGTACGCGGGCGCCCCCTCGTCGGACAGCGCGAGCAGCGTCACGAACTGCACCCCCGACGCCTTCATCGCAGCGACCCGCTTCAGCATCTCGTTGCGGATCCCGCCTTCGTAGAGGTCGCTGATGAGGACGACGACCGTGTCGGCAGGCTTGGTGATCTGCGACTGGCAGTACGCGAGTGCCCTGTTGATGTCCGTGCCGCCGCCGAGCTGGGTGCCGAAGAGGACGTCGACCGGGTCGTCGAGCTGGTCGGTGAGGTCGACGACGGCCGTGTCGAAGACCACGAGCCGGGTGGCGATGGACCGCATCGACGCGAGCACGGCACCGAACACGGAGGCGTAGACGACCGACGCGGCCATCGACCCCGACTGGTCGATGCAGAGGATGACCTCCTTCTTCACGGACTGCGAGGCACGCCCGTATCCGATCAGCCGCTCGGGCACGATCGTGCGGTACTCGGGCAGGTAGTGCTTCAGGTTGGCCGCGATCGTGCGGTTCCAGTCGATGTCGTGATGGCGGGGTCGGCTGATCCGGGCGCTGCGGTCCAGGGCGCCGGTGAGCGTGGCCCGGGTGCGGGTGGCGAGCCGCTTCTCCAGGTCCTCGACGACCTTGCGCACGACGGCCCGCGCGGTCTCCTTCGTCGTCTCCGGCATGGCCTTGTTGAGGGAGAGAAGGGTGCCCACCAGGTGCACGTCCGCCTCCACCGCCTCCAGCATCTCGGGTTCCAGGAGCAGGGTGGAGAGCCCCAGCCGGTCGATGGCGTCGCGCTGCATCACCTGGACCACGGACGAGGGGAAGTAGGTCCGGATGTCGCCGAGCCAGCGCGCGACCGACGGTGCCGACGCGCCGAGCCCTGCCGAACGGTCCCGCCCCGACTGCCCCTTGCTCCCCTTCCCGTACAGCGCGCCCAGCGCCCCGTCCATGGCGGTGTCCTGCCCGGAGAGCACGCACCCGGTGCCGTCCGCCTCGTCACCGCCGAGCACCAGCCGCCATCGCCGCAGCCGCTCGTCGCCTGCGCCCACCACTGCCTCGCTCATGGAGCCACCCTCACAAGGTCGTTGTCGTGATGCGCCCGGCCGGCACCGTCGTTGTCGTGATGGGTCGGGCCGGCACCGTCGCCGCCGTCGGCCCGGCCGTCCGCCTCGTCGACGGCACCGCCTGACTCGCCCAGCCCCAGCAGCAGGCTCAGCACCGGCAGCACGGCGTCCGCGCGCTCGGTGTCGAGGCCGGCGCCGAACCCGGGTATTCCGGAGCCGGTGACCTCGGCACTCGTCCGTACTCCCGGGCCGCGCCGGACGAGCTCGCCCAGCGTCCTGCGCACCCCCGTCTCGTACGCCGAGAAAGTCCGGCGCAGCAGCGGCAGCACATCGGTGAACGCGTCCGTCGGCACCCCGGTCAGCCACGCGTCCACCAGTCCGAGCAGCCGCTCGTCGTGCACGAGCAGCATGCCGCCCCCGGAGCCGCCCCCGACGAATCCCTCGATCCACGCGGCCGCGTCCGCGGGCTCCGTCCCCGGCGACAGCACGAGGCCCATGAGCCGCGCCGCCTCCTCCTGCGCCAACTCCCCCTCGTCGAGGAGCAGTCGAACCGCCCGTCCCCTGACCACCCCCGGGACGGTGTCCCGCGCGGCGAGCACCCGCAGCACGGAGTGCCAGCGTCCACGGATGCCGCCGGCCGGAACGGTGTCGCTGGCCGAAGCAGTGTCACCGGACGGAACGGTGTCGCCGGACGGAGCGGGCTCGGCCAGCAGCCCCACCGCTCCGTGCACGGCGTCGATGTGGCGGCGCATCTCCTCGGCGGCGTCGCTGTCCAGGGCGGAGCAGGCCGGGGGGAGGCCGACGAAGATGCGCTCGGCCAGCCCGGCCGCCACATCCGCGAGGGCGTGGGTGTCGGTGCCGCGCACGTCGCCGTAGCGCAGGGAGCGGACGAGCGCGGGCAGGGCCTGCGCGAGGTGGCCCACGTCCGTGTCGAGGGCGGCTCGGTCGGCGAGCACCCGCATCACCACGGGGAGCGCGTCCGGTAGTTCGGCGAGGAGGCAGCGCTCGGCGAGCGCCGTGACATCGGCCAGCGAAGGCGCGCTCACGGCGTCCGCCTCGGCCTTGGCCGTCGCGGCGGCCGGAACCGTCGTGCCCCACACGCCTGCCTCGGCGACCCGCACCGACAACTCCGGCTCCCAGCGCAGCCGCCAGGTCTCCCTGAAGGTGCCCGTGCTGCCGCGGGACGTGGTGGGCTCGCCCCACGCGACGCCCAGCAGCCGCAGCCGGTACAGCAGTCTGCTGCGCCCCGCGTCGGTCTCCTTGCGCAGGTCGAACTCCACCTCCCGCTCCAGCGCCTCGGGTCTGAGCCGCAGTCGCCGCTGCGACCGCGCGAGATCCCGCTGCAACGGCACCGCCGGGGCGGACTCCGGCACCTCGCCCAGCACATCCCCGACCACCAGCCGGTCGCGCACCAGCGCCAGGGGAACGTCCGAGCCCTCGCACATCACGGCGCGGACGGCGTCGGTGGTCTCGGTCAGCCCGGGCAGCGGGCGGCCTCGCATCGCGGCGAGTGTGTCGGCCAACCGCACGGCCTCGATGACATGGGCGGACGACACGCCCCGGTCCTCGTCACGCAGCAGCCGGGCCACCTTGGTCATCCACCGCGCGACCGGGCGGTCGGGGGCGCTGAACAGATGTCCGTACCAGCCCGGCGAGTCGATGCCCGCTCCGTACCCGCTGTCCCGGGAGAGCCGACGGTGGGTCCAGGGCACCCACGTCAGGTCGACCTTGGCTTTGGGCAGGCCCTTGAGCAGCGCCCGGTCGGCGCCGACCGTGGTTTTCTGCCGCAGCGCGGGCACGTGCCAGGCGCCGCACACCACGGCCACGTCGGCCCCGAACTCCCGTTGTGCCGCCCGGATCTGGAGCCGCATGTACGCCTCCCGCACCAGGTCCCGGTCGTGGCCCCCGACCCCGTACGCCTCCCGCAGCGCCTCCATGGCCTCCTCCAGGACGGTGAACGGTGCGAACGGATCGCCCGCCGTCCCGGCCCGGTGCTCGACGACGTCCTCCCACCAGCGCTCCGGGTCGTCGTAGCCGGCTGTCTCGGCGAGCACCGCGAGGGGGTCGATCCGCACGGACGCGTCGAGGGGACGGTCCGGGGCGCCGCCCTCGTCCGGTCGGCCGGGATCCGCCGGCGGGCCGAGCGCGTCGGGGTTCCCGGCCGCTCCGGGGTCGGCGGGACGGGTGGGAGGTGTGCTCCCCGGCTCGCCCCGGTCCTGGTCCGCCCCGTCCCTTCCCCAGGCCAGGGTGTGGGCCGCCGGAAGGTCGATGAAACGGGCCGGCGCTCCGTGTTCCAGAGCCCACCTGATCGCCACCCACTCCGGCGAGAACTCGGCGAGCGGCCAGAAGGCCGAGTTGCCGGGCTCGTCCACGACATGGGCGAGGAGCGCCACAGGGGGCCGCATGTCCTTCTCGGCGGCCAGCGGGACGAGTGCGTCCGCCTCGGGCGGTCCCTCGATCAGTACGACGCGCGGAGCCGCCGCCTCCAGCGCGGCCCGCACGGCCCGCGCCGACCCCGGCCCGTGATGCCGCACACCGAGGAGCAGCGGCCCGGCACCTCGGTCGGTCACTCCGCCCTCCGGCGCGGGCGGCTCGGCACCCCGCACTCCGCTCATGCGCTCACCTCGCGGCAAGCCCGGTAGAAGTCCTTCCAGCCGTCCCGCTCGCGGACGACCGCTTCCAGGTACTCCTGCCAGATGACGCGGTCGGCCGCCGGGTCGCGGACGACGGCGCCGAGGATGCCCGCGGCGACATCGCCGGCCCGTAGGACGCCGTCGCCGAAGTGGGCGGCCAGAGCGAGGCCGTTGGTGACGACGGAGATCGCCTCGGCCGTGGACAGCGTGCCGCTGGGCGACTTCAGTTTCGTCCGCCCGTCGGCCGTGATCCCGTCGCGCAGCTCCCGGAAGACGGTGACGACGCGGCGGATCTCTTCGATGCCCTCGGGCACGGCGGGCAGGTCGAGGGAGCGGCCGATCTGGTCGACCCGGCGCGAGACGATGTCGACCTCGGCGTCCGCGCTCTCCGGCAGCGGCAGGACGACCGTGTTGAAGCGGCGGCGCAGCGCACTCGACAGTTCATTGACCCCGCGGTCGCGGTCGTTGGCCGTGGCGATCAGGTTGAAACCACGGACGGCCTGCACCTCCTGACCCAACTCGGGGATCGGCAGGGTCTTTTCGGAGAGGATCGTGATCAGACTGTCCTGTACGTCCGCGGGCACGCGGGTCAGTTCCTCGACACGCGCCGTCATGCCCTCGGCCATGGCCCGCATGACGGGACTCGGCACGAGCGCGTCCCGGCTGGGCCCGTTCGCGAGCAACTGCGCGTAGTTCCAGCCGTACCGGATGGCCTCCTCCGGCGTACCGGCCGTGCCCTGCACGAGCAGCGTCGAGTCGCCACTGACCGCGGCGGCCAGATGCTCGGACACCCAGGTCTTCGCGGTGCCGGGCACACCGAGCAGGAGCAGCGCCCGGTCGGTGGCGAGGGTGGTGACGGCGACCTCGACGATGCGGCGCGGCCCCACGTACTTGGGGGTGATGACGGTGCCGTCCGGCAGCGTGCCGCCCTGCAGATAGGTGGCCACGGCCCAGGGCGACAGGAGCCAGCGTGCCGGGCGGGGCCGGTCGTCCTGCGCGGCGAGCGCCGCGAGTTCGGCGGCGAAGGTGTGCTCGGCGTGCGGCCGCAGCACCTCGCTCTGCCGGCTCGCCCCCCTGTCTCCCGCGGGTGTGTGAACGGACGTCGGTTCAACGGACACGGACATGGCTCGGTCCCCCTCCAGCTCGGCCGGTTCGGATCTGGTTCCACCGTGCACCACGCCACTGACAATGCGCTCTGACCTGCGCAAATGTGGTCACGAATATCGATTGTCAGTGGCGGGACCTACCTTCGATGGCATGACACAGCAGGCGGTGCGCTGGACGGCGGATCAGGTGCTGGCACTGGCGCCTGACGCCGCGTCACGCAAGGCGGGGAGCAAGCTCGGCGCGGCCGGTCCGTGGTCGGAGGCGGGCAATTCCGAGGAGGGGACGGTATGGGGACTGTGCAGGGGAAGCGGCAGCAAGCCGTATCAGACGGTCATCGACATCGCGGACTCGACGGGTCCCGCCTACAAGTGCAGTTGTCCGAGCCGGAAGTTCCCGTGCAAGCACGCGCTGGGGCTGCTGCTGCTCTGGGCGGGCGCGGACGGCGCGGTGCCGTCCGGGCAGGAGCCGGACTGGGCCGCACAGTGGATCGGGGAAAGACGGAAGCGCGCGGAGGACAGGAGGACGGCGGGCGGGGGATCTGGAGCGTCCTCGCCGGCTGATCCCGAGGCGGCGCGGCGCAGGGCGGAGCGCCGGGCCGAGCGGATCACCGCGGGGGCGGCCGAGTTGGAGCAGCGGCTGGCGGACCTGCTGCGCGGCGGCCTGGCCTCCGCCGAGCGGGCGGGGTACGGGCTGTGGGAGGAGACGGCGGCCCGGATGGTCGACGCGCAGGCACCCGGTCTGGCGGCGCGCGTGCGGGAGTTGGGCGCGATCCCGTCGTCGGGACCGGGCTGGCCGGTGCGTCTGCTGGAGGAGTGCGCGCTGCTCCACCTCCTCGATCAGGGCTGGCTGCGGCGCGAGCGGCTGCCGGACGACCTCGCCGCGACCGTCCGTTCCCGCGTCGGGCTGTCCGGCTCGGCGGACGGCCCGCTGGTGCGCGACCGCTGGCTGGTCCTCGCGCAGTACGACACCGCGGACGCACGGCTCACGACGCGCAGGATCTGGCTGTACGGCGCGGAGTCCGGCCGTACGGCGCTGCTCCTCTCCTACGGCGCGGCCGGCCGGGCTCCCGAGCCGGCGCTTCCGGTGGGACTGGCCTTCGAGGCCGAGGTGTCCGCGTACCCGGGCGCCTGGCAGCTGCGGGCGGCGCTGGGCGAGCGGTTCACTCCTCCGGCGCCCGCGCCGATACGGCCGACCGGGCTGACCACTCCCGAGGCGGCCGCCCGTTACGGAGAGGCCCTGCGTGCCGACCCCTGGCTGGACTCCTACCCGGTCACCCTGGACCGGGTCGTCCCGATCCCGGACGGCGATTCATGGCAACTTGCCGACGCGGACGGAGAGTCGGCTCTCCCTCTCACTCCTTCTTCGCGGTCCCGCCCCGATCTGTGGCGTCTGGTCGCCCTGTCCGGCGGCGCCCCGGTCACGGTGTTCGGCGAGTGCGGCCACCGTGGATTCACTCCGCTGACGGCATGGCCGCAGGGCGAGGGCGAGGCGGTGCCGCTGTGCTGACCGCCGTCACCCCGCCCGGCGCCCCGGCCCCCTCGGTGGCGGCCGGCCGCCACTGATGCCCTCCGTTCGGAAAGGACGCGAATGAACACGACCTCGGCTTCGGCGGGCGCGCCCGCCGGCGGCTCCTGGGAGGAGCTCGTCACCGTGGCGCTGCTCGGGACCGAGCGACGTACGCCTCCAGGGCGGCATCCGGGGCAGCAGGCTCCGGCGGCGTTGCTGGACGCGGCCGCCGTGGAGACCGTGCGGCGGCGGGCCGGAGTGCTTCCGGCGCGGGCGGCGGCCCGTCCGGAGCCGGCGGCGCCGGACCTCCGGACCGCGCTGCCGCCCGCCGCGGCCCGCAGACTGGCGACGCTGCTGGCGGACCGCCCCGGCACGGGCGGCGGCGGCCGCAGGGGGGCGGCGCCCGACCTCATGGAGCTGCTGCCCCAGTGGCTGGCCCTGGCGAACGCGCGCGGATTCGCGGCGCCGCCCGGGACCCTCCCGGCGCTCCTCGACGCGGCCCGGGGGCGCACGGACCTGCGTCCCGCGGCGCTGGCCTTCGCCGGGCCACGGGCGCTGTGGCTGGCCCGGCTGAACCCGGAGTGGCGGTTCGCGCTGCGTTCCTCGCCCGGCGGCGGCGCGGCGCTGCCGGAGCCGGACGACGCCGGTCGCGTACAACAGCTGTGGCAGGAAGGACTGTTCGCCGAGCGGGTCGCTCTGCTGGCGTCGGTTCGGGCCAAGGATCCTTCCGCCGCACGCGAGTTGCTCGTCATGACCTGGGCGACGGAGCGGGCCGAGGACCGGTTGATGTTCCTCGACTCGCTGCGGTCCGGGCTGTGCGCCGAGGACGAACCGTTCCTCGAGCGGGCCCTGGCCGACCGGAGCCGCAACGTACGGGCGACGGCGGCCGAGTTGCTGTCCGCGCTGCCGGGTTCGGCGCTCGCCGCGCGGATGGCGGACAGGGCTGGTTCGTGCGTGGCCGTCGACCGTACGCGGGACACGCCCGTGATCGTGGTCGAGGCACCCCACGAATGCGACGCGGGGATGGAGCGGGACGGGGTGGTGCCGAAACCCCCGGCCGGCCGGGGCGAACGGTCCTGGTGGCTGGGCCAGTTGGTCGAAGCGGCGCCGCTCGGGACCTGGCGGGAGCGGTTCGGCGGGCGGTCGCCGGAAGAGACAGTGGCCCTGCCCGTGGCGGACGACTGGCAGGGGGAGCTGCATGCGGCGTGGTGCCGGGCGGCGGTGCGGCAGCGTGATCCCGGGTGGTCCAGGGCGCTCCTCGGGGCACCCTCCGCACCGGAGGCCGGGGGGCCGGGGGCGGTGTCACTGGCCGAGCGGTCCAAGCTGCTCGCCACCCTGGGCGCCGAGGAGCGGGCCGAGTGGGTGGCGGGGTTCATCGGTACGCACGGACTGTCCGAGGCGTTCCAGCTGCTCGGGGTGTGTGCGGTGCCCTGGGCGGGGAGCCTCGGGCGGGCGGTCGTCGACGCGCTCGACATCGCGCGGGACGCGGGGAGCTACCCCTGGAGCTTCAGCGGGGTGATGGGGCTGGCCGAGCGCTGCCTCGACCCCCTGGAGGCGGGGCGGCTCGACGCTCTCACCTCGGTGCCCGACGAGTCGGAACACGCGGCACCGGGAGCCGGCGGCTACTGGGCCGAGGCGTTCCAGCGACTCGTGACGACGTTGCGCCTGAGGGCGGCGATGGCCGCCGAGCTGTCGATGCCGTGAGGTTCCCATGCGGCACCTCGCCCCGGACGACACCACGGCCCACCCGCCCCCTGGGACCACCCCCGGCACCGCGGCTCACCCTGCACCTCGGGACAGCCCCGGCACCTGCTCACCCGGCACCTCGGGACAACTCGGCACTGCGGTACGCCCGACACGTCAACCCACGGGCACCTCGGGACAGCCCGGCGTCCCGGCTCACCCGGGCGCTCGGGACCGCCTGGCACCGCGACCCGCGCGGCGCCTCGGCTCACCCGCCCCGGGAACGACCCGACACCTCAGCACACCGGGCGCCTCGGGACGACCCGGCACTGCGAAGCAGCCCGGCGCCCCGCCATCGGTTTCCGGCCCGCCCGACGCCTCGGCTCGCCCGACGCCGCGACCCGCGCGGCGCCTTGGCCCACCCCGCTCCTTGGGCACCTGAGACCCGGAGAGTCCAGGAACTCTCCGGCGCTGGAGATCGGTCAGGGCCGCCGTCGACGTCCGGGTCGGCGGCGGTGGGGATATCCGGCGATCACGCCGGCGGACCGGTCACGCCGACTCGGCGGTTACGCCCCGGCCGGCTGCCGGACGTTCGCTCGTACCCAGTCCACGATCGACGTGGTCGTCGCGCCCGGGGTGAAGATCTCCGCGACACCCTTCTCCTTGAGGGGAGCGATGTCCGCCTCGGGGATGATGCCGCCGCCGAAGACCTTGATGTCCTCGGCCTCGCGCTCCTTGAGGAGGGCGATGACGGCCGCGAAGAGCGTGTTGTGGGCACCGGAGAGGATGGACAGGCCGATCGCGTCGGCGTCCTCCTGGATCGCGGTGTCGACGATCTGCTCGGGAGTCTGATGGAGCCCGGTGTAGATGACCTCCATACCGGCGTCGCGCAGCGCCCGCGCGATCACCTTGGCCCCGCGATCGTGGCCGTCGAGCCCCGGCTTGGCCACCACCACGCGGATCGGACCGGCTGCCACACCCATCACTGCCTCCATGAACCGACTACATCAACCTGTACCGACGAGGACTGTCGACACATGTTTACGACTACCGACTGACGACTACCCACCGTCGGCGACCACCGACCGGCGAAGACCGGCGGCGGCTACCGAACGAAACATGTCGACTACCCACTGTGACCTGCGGGCTTCTGTCGACCGCCAACTACTGACCATCGACACGTATCGCACATTTTTTCCGCTCGCCGCACCGATGACTCCGGATCACCGGATGAGCCAAGCGGCGCAGGCGCCCCGAGCCGTATCGACCCGGGTAAGTGAACGAACGTTATCGCCAGCATCCCGTAACCGGCAGTTTCGCGGTGGAGACCGAGGGGGAAATCACACATTGGGACAAGTTCGCCGCGCACGGTTCCGTATCGCGGCACTGGCGCCGCACGGAGTGTGCGGCGTACGGGCCAGACCGGAGCCGGCGTAAGAAGAGCCGCGACCAGGTGGCCGCAGCACCGCGCCGTCAGCGGGACAGCGTGGTGATGGGGCACATCGGCGACGGCACGACAGCGGGGAGCAACGCCGGCAAGAGGACCGCGGGACGACGAGGGCGACTCCACGCCACGACACGATGCCGGTGCACCCAGCCCGGCGGACCGTCGCAGAGCAGGAGCCGGCGTCGTGTCCCACACCCTCGCCGGGGCACTCCGTAGCGTCACCGGCGTCCCACACGCCGGACGCGCCGTCGGCCACCGCCGTCACCGACCTCACGGCTTTCCACTAGGGCACACGGGGGACAGAGCGGTCCTGCCGCGTGCCGACTGGAGGTCGGCCATGAAGGTCACCGGGGCCACGTCGCCCTTTCTCCCCCTCTGTCAGCGCCTGTTTCCGACGAAGCTCGCAGGGCTTTCGGTGGCCCTCCTGAAGGCAACAGCCCTGGAGATCGCGATTCTCGCCGGGCACCTCCTCCTCTATCCCTCAGGCATCACCCAGGAACGCCGCACCGCACCCTCGCTCCCCTCACCCGACGCCGCCGCCAAGCTGCCCACCGAGGACAAGCCCCCGGTCGTCCTGCTGCACGGCTTCATCGACAACCGCTCCGTCTTCGTCCTGCTGCGCCGCAACCTCGCCCAGCACGGCCGGCAGCACATCGAGTCCCTCAACTACTCGCCGCTGACGTGCGACATCCGTACCGCGGCGGAGCTGCTGGGCCGGCACATCGAGGAGATCTGCGAGCGCACGGGCCATGAGCGGGTGGACATCGTCGGGCACAGCCTCGGTGGACTGATCGCGCGCTACTACGTGCAGTGCCTCGGTGGCGACACCCACGTCCGCACGCTCGTCACACTCGGCACCCCGCACTCGGGCACCCGCGTCGCCCCGGTGATGAACGCGCACCCGATCGTCCGCCAGATGCGCCCCGGTTCCGCGGTGATCGAGGAACTGACCGGGCCGGCCCCGGGCTGCCGCACGCAGTTCGTCAGCTTCTGGAGCGATCTCGACCATCTGATGGACCCGCTGGAGACGGCCTGCGTCGAGCATCCCGACCTGCTCGCACACAATGTCCGTGTCAGCGGTGTCGGCCATCTCGCGCTGCCCGTGCATCCGGCGGTCGCGACAGGGATTCGGCAGGCGCTCGACATCGAGGAGCCGGAAGTCCGCACCGCGGCCCGGACCAGCGGCCTCACGGTGGCCTGACGGCCGCCCGGCAGCCCTCCTGGGGCACCCACGCTTCGAACGTTTATCGAACGCCAGGCCAAAGCCTTGCCCACCCTCCCCCGAAACACGGCCGAATGCCCGTTTCCTGCGAAGGGGAAACCTGCCGAAGATTGTCGCGCCCGCATACCGCCGGGTACAGTCGCCGCACTGCTCTGCCAGCCCCTGTTGTCGAGGCGAAAGAGAAGTTGGTGAACGACCGTCACCCGTCGGGGATCGTGACTCCCCCGGCCCCGGCTTCCGATGCCGCCTCGGCGCTCTACGCGCCGTATGGCGCGCAAGAAGCCCAGTACGGCGACTTCACCGCGTACGGCGAATACCCCTCCACGGCTTTCGACTCGGGCGCGAACGCTGCCGCCACCGGCGCCTACGCCACCACGAACTTCGACACCGATCCGCTCTTCGGCAACATGCCGGGCGGGGGCGGCGGCACCGGTTCGTACGACGCCACGCAGTGGAACTCCGGCGCCCAACAGACGCTGAACCACGACCCGTACGCGGCACAGCACCAGGCCGCCTACGACACCGGCGCCTACGAGACGACGGCCTGGGCGGCCGGCTATCAGCAGCTCGCCCACATTCCCGCGCAGCATCCGGGCCCCGACGCCTCGGGCCAGTGGGACGCGAACACCTGGCTCCAGCCCGGGCAGTCGCCCGAGGGGACCCAGCAGTGGAGCGCGCCGACGCAGGAGACGGGCGCGTACGACGCCACCCAGTGGAACAACGCCGGTGGCCAGGACGCGTACCAGGCGTACGAGCACCCGCAGCCCGAGTCGTACGAACAGCATCACCCGCAGCACGAGTACGAACAGCAGCACGCGCAGCCCGAGTCGTACGAGCAGCACGCAGAGCCCGAGTCGTACAACCACGACCTCACGCAGCTCGACATGACGTACGAGCAGCAGTCCGACGCGGGAACTCAGGTCCCCTTCGACCAGCAGGCGACCACCACCTTCGATCAGGCCTCCCACGATCAACTCGCCTCCGATGAGGACGAGTTCGACGACTCCGTGGACTCCGCCGACCCGGACGACTCCTACGAGGCGTATGACCCGTACGAGGAGGGGCGCGAGACGCCGCTGCTCGACGACATGGAAGAGATCACCCCGCGCCCCGCGTCGCGGACCGCTTCCCGTTCCCGGCGCCGCAGCCCCGCGAAACGTTCCGCTCTGCTGACCGTCGCGGTGCCCTCGGCCTGTGTGATGGGGGTCGCGGGGATCGCCGCCGCCTCCGTCGGCGGGATGGGCGGGGACGACACGAAGGACACGACGGCCAGCGCCTCCGACGTGACCTCGGTGAAGCCGTCGGCCGCCAACAACAAACTGGACACCCAGCTCCAGAGTCTCTCCGCGGGCGCGGACGACTTCGCCGACCGGGCGAGCCGTACGCAGGAACGAATCGACCTCAAGGCCCAGCAGGTTGCGGAGAAGAAGAAGGCGGCGGAGACGGCGGCCCGCAAGGAGCGGCTGCGTCCGAAGTTCGCGCTTCCGGTCGAGCGGCAGGGCCTCAGCGCCTACTTCGGCCAGGCGGGCGTCAACTGGATGTCCGTCCACACGGGCATCGACTTCCCGGTCTCGTACGGGACCCCGGTACTGTCCGCGACCGACGGGACCGTCCGTACGCAGTGGAACAGCGCGTACGGCAACATGATGATCGTGACCGCGATGGACGGCACCGAGACGTGGTACTGCCACCTCTCCACGTACAAAGTCCCCTCCGGCACCACGGTGAAGGCCGGTGACCAGATCGCGTTCTCCGGGAACTCCGGCAACTCGACCGGCCCGCACCTGCACTTCGAGGTCCGTCCGGCCGGCGGTTCGGCGATCGACCCGCTGCCGTGGCTGCGCAGCCACGGCCTGGACCCCACGTAGGGCGTGACGCCTGCCTCGTACCGGGCGGCAGCTCGACGAGAGGGGCGATGGCCGACCGCCAGGCCCCCGGGCCGCCTTCAAGCGGCCGAGGGTTCCCGCGATCCGGTCCCGCGAGGGAACCCGGTCCTGCGACCGGTCTCCCGGCCTACAGCTTCTCCACCGGCGCGTACCGCAGGAGCAGCCGCTTCGGCTTGGGCTCTCCGAAGTCGACCGTCGCCTCCGCGTTCGCGCCCGTCCCCTTCACCCCGACGACCGTGCCGAGGCCGAACTGGTCGTGCGTGACCCGGTCCCCGACGGCCAGCGAGACCACCGGCTTCTCGGAGACGCCGCGGCGCGTGGCGAACCCGGAGGCACCCGAGGCCGCGGACCGTGAGCGCGACGAGGACAGGGATGCGGCGACACCGGAGACCGGGCCGGCCGGCACGGGCGCCGTCGCCCCCGTGCGCTTCCAGTCCAGATGGGTCGCCGGGATCTCCTCCAGGAAGCGGGAGGGCGGGTTGTACGAGGGCTGCCCCCAGGCACTGCGCATCGACGACCGGGTGAGGTAGAGCCGCTCCCGCGCGCGGGTGATGCCGACGTACGCCAGGCGCCGCTCCTCCTCCAGTTCCTTGGCCTGCCCGAGCGCGCGCATGTGCGGGAAGACGCCGTCCTCCATGCCGGTCAGGAAGACCACGGGGAATTCGAGGCCCTTGGCGGTGTGCAGGGTCATCAGGGTGATGACGCCGTTGCCGTCCTCCTCGTCCGGGATCTGGTCGGAGTCGGCGACGAGCGCGACCCGCTCCAGGAACGCGGAGAGCCCGCCCGAGGTCTCGCCCTCACCAGTCTCCTGCTCGAACTCCAGGGCCACGGCGGCGAGTTCCTGGAGGTTCTCGATGCGGGTCTCGTCCTGCGGGTCGGTGGAGGCCTGCAACTCGGCCAGGTAGCCGGTGCGTTCGAGGACGGCCTCCAGGATCGTGGCCGGGCTCGCGCCGGACTCGACGATGGTGCGGAGGTCCTCCATGAGCGTGTTGAACCGCTTGACCGCGTTGGTGGAACGCGCGGCCATGCCGTAGGCCTCGTCGACGCGGCGCAGTGCCTGCGGGAAGCTGATCTTCTCGCGCTGCGACAGCGCGTCGATCATCGCCTCGGCGCGGTCGCCGATGCCGCGCTTGGGCACGTTCAGAATGCGGCGCATCGGGACGGAGTCCTCGGGGTTGGACAGCACCCTGAGGTACGCCAGGACGTCCCGGACCTCCTTGCGCTCGTAGAAGCGGACGCCGCCGACGACCTTGTAGGGCAGGCCGACACGGATGAAGATCTCTTCGAAGACACGGGACTGCGCGTTCGTACGGTAGAAGACCGCGACATCGCCGGCCTTGGCCTCGCCCGCGTCGGTGAGACGGTCTATCTCGTCGGCGACGAACTGGGCCTCATCGTGCTCGGTGTCCGCGACGTAACCCGTGATGTTCGAGCCCGCGCCCGCGTTGGTCCACAGATTCTTGGGGCGGCGGGACTCATTGCGCTCGATGACCGCGTTGGCGGCGGTCAGGATCGTCTGGGTGGAGCGGTAGTTCTGCTCGAGGAGGATCGTCGTCGCGCTCGGGTAGTCCTCCTCGAACTGGAGGATGTTGCGGATGGTCGCGCCGCGGAAGGCGTAGATCGACTGGTCGGCGTCACCGACGACGCAGAGCTCGGCGGGCGCCAGGTCGAACTCGCTGGGCGGTACGTCCACGGGGTGCTCGGAGGTGCCGACGAGTTCCCGCACGAGTGCGTACTGCGCGTGGTTCGTGTCCTGGTACTCGTCGACCAGGACGTGCCGGAAGCGGCGGCGGTAGTGCTCGGCGACGTCCGGGAAGGCGCGCAGCAGGTTGACCGTGGTCATGATCAGGTCGTCGAAGTCGAGCGCGTTGGCCTCGCGCAGCCGCGACTGGTACATCGCGTACGCCTGGGCGAGGGTCTTCTCGAAGCCGTCGGCGGCCTGGGCCGCGAAGTCCTCCTCGTCGATCAGCTCGTTCTTCAGGTTCGAGATCTTGGCGCTGAACGACTTCGGCGGGAAACGCTTGGGGTCGAGGTCGAGATCACGGCAGACGAGTGCCATCAGACGCTTGGAGTCGGCGGCGTCGTAGATCGAGAACGAAGAGGTGAAACCGAGCCTCTTGCTCTCGCGGCGCAGGATGCGGACGCAGGCGCTGTGGAAGGTCATCACCCACATCGCGTTGGCGCGCGGGCCCACGAGCGCCTCGACGCGCTCCTTCATCTCGCCCGCGGCCTTGTTCGTGAAGGTGATCGCGAGGATCTGGCCGGGGTGGACATTGCGCTCGCCGAGCAGATGCGCGATCCGGTGGGTGAGCACACGGGTCTTGCCGGAGCCGGCGCCGGCCACGATGAGCAGCGGGGAGCCGGAGTGCACCACGGCCGCGCGCTGGTTCTCGTTCAGTCCGTCCAGCAGGGCCGCCGGGTCCACGGCGGGCCGGGGCGCGCCGTCGCGGTAGTACGCGTCCCGGCTCGGCGGCGCGTCGAACTTCCCGCCGAACAGATCGTCCGGAACCGGCTCCGGTACGTGATCGTCCTCGGGCGGCGGCGGGTGCTCGTCCTCGTGGGCCGCGGAGGGCTTGAGGTCCGCCAGGAAGCTGTCATCAAAGAGGCTGCTCATCGCTCTCCGAGTCTAGGCCGCCCCACTGACAGCCCGCCGCCACCCCGAGAACTCGGGCGGAAGTCGTGACGCGGTTCCGGGGCGGACGGGCGTGCGGCCATGGCGCCCGGGAACCCGTGACCGCGCATGATCGACCGGTCACCCCAGGTGAGGGGCCGGAGGGGCGGAGTCGGCATCGGCCCGGCCCCCGAAGGAGCGACGCCTCGGCGAGGGCGAGCGCTCCCGAGCGAACGGTCGCCCCATGGCGGGCGTAAGCAGCCGACACGCCCTTATGCGGACGGATCATCGTGAATGGATCACGGGCGGCGTGACACATGGCGAAGGTCACGAAAATGTATCGGGCATATCGCACATCAACCTTCACACGGGCCACACCCGTTGGCTAGCGTGCGAGAAGGCCACTCGACCGCAACCGGCGAACATCGCCGGGCCGAGCGGCCTCCGCCGAGTTCGGCCCGCCCACCAGGCGGCCGGAGCCGGGGACCCACCGACCTTGGGGTGAATCGGTCCAACCGCCTTGTGGGGCACGGACCGTAGGGCAACCTTCCGGAACCACCCGCCCGAACCCGACAGCTAACTCGGTAGGCGGATGACGGAAGGAGTCGCCTCTCTTGGCGTCGCACCGCAAATGGCGTCCTTCGGGTACGCGCGTCGCAGGCATACGGACCCCGGCCCTCGCGACGGCCGCCCTCACCTCGGTGGCCCTGCTCTCACAGACGGCGAACGCCGCCCCCACGGCCAACCCCAGGCCGAGCCTCGAAGAAGTCGAGAAGAAGGTCAACGACCTCTACCACCAGGCCGAGACGGCCACCGAGAAGTACAACGCGACCCGGGAGAAGACCGCCAAGCAGAAGGAGCGCGTCGACACCCTGCTCGACGACGTCGCCAAGCGCACCGAGAAGCTCAACACCGCGCGCGAGGAGCTGGGATCGTTCGCCGCCGCGCAGTACCGCACCGGAGCCTCCACGCCCGGCACCGCGACACTGCTGCTGGCCGACGACCCGCAGGACTACTTCGACCAGACCCAGCTGATGAGCCGTCTGACGACCCGCCAGAAGGCGTCCGTCGACGACTACGTCACGGAGCAGGCCGCCACCACCAAGAAGCGCGCGGAGGCCACCGAGAGCCTGCGGTCGCTGACGGCCTCGCAGAAAGCGCTCAAGACGTCCAAGGCCACGGTGCAGCGCAAGCTCACCGAGGCCCGCGGCCTGCTCTCGAAGCTGAACGCCGAGGAAAAGGCGCGGTTGGCGGCGATCGAGAAGAAGAAGCAGGAGCGGGCCACGGCCAAGGCGGCGGAGCTGGCACGGCAGCAGGCCGCCGCCGAGAAGGCCGCCCAGCAGCAGTCGTCGGGCACCACGACCGGCTCGGCGTCCGGCTCGACGGCCACGGACTCCTCGTACGCGACGAAGGCGGCCAAGGCGCTCACCTTCGCCCGCACGCAGATCGGCAAGCCGTACGTCTGGGGTGCCACCGGCCCGGAGTCCTACGACTGCTCGGGCCTGACCCAGGCCGCCTGGAAGGCCGCCGGCGTGAGCCTGCCGCGCGTCACCTACGACCAGGTGAACGCCGGCACGACGGTCTCCCTCGCCGACGCCCAGCCCGGTGACCTGGTCTTCTTCTACGACGACATCAGTCACGTCGGCCTCTACATCGGCAACGGCATGATGATCCACGCGCCGAAGCCGGGGGCGTACGTCCGCGAGGAGTCGATCTACTACGACGGCACCTCGGCGATCCACAGCGTGGTGCGCCCGGCATAGGCCGGAGCACGAGCGATGCCTCGCGCGGGGCACGCGCGCGTGAAGCCGAAAGGCCCCACGCGCGCGCCCCGCGTTTTCGTACGCCCTGCGCGTGGAGCACGAAAGCGCGCCCCCTGCGCGCGTGGGGCACGTTTTCGTGCTCCACGCGCGCGTGCCCCACCGGCAAAACGGGTCCGGAGATCCCTAGCATCGGGCGCATGCCAGACACACCGGACAAGCCGGACACTTCCTCGTTCCGCGCCTGGTGGGCGGGGCGGCCGCCCGCCGCCGGGGCCGCCGTCATGGCCACCGGCATCATCTCGGTCGGGCTGCAGCTGACCGGGTACGAGACCCTCTCCCGGATCACGCTGGTCCTCGCGTCTCTCGCCTGGCTCGCGCTCGCCGCGGACTTCGTCGTCCGGCTGGTGCGCGACCGGGAGCAATGGACGCGGCATGCCGGCACCCCGGCCGGGCTCACCGCCGTCGCGGCGACCACCGTCCTCGGCACCCGGTTCTCCGCACTGGGGTGGCAGTGGCTCGCCGAGGCCCTGCTCGCGCTGGCCGTCGTGCTCTGGCCGGTCCTGCTCCTGCCCGTCGTACGGCACTGGCGGCGCCGGATGACAGGAGGCGTCTTCCTCGTCTGTGTGGCCACACAGGGGCTCTCGGTCCTCGGCTCGACCATCGCCACGGCCGTGGGCCCGGACTGGCTCGCGCATGCCGCGCTGGTGCTGTTCTGGCTGGGGATCGTGCTCTACGGGGTGACGTTCGCGCACTTCGACCTGTGGGAGGTGAAGCGGGGCGCCGGGGACCACTGGGTGGCGGGTGGCGCGCTCGCGATCTCGGCGCTGGCCGGGGCGAAACTCGTCGCCGCGCACCACGGGAGCCCGTATCTGTGGAACGACGACGACCAGGGCGTCCTGCGCGCCACGACCGTCGCGCTGCTCGTGCTCGACCTCGCCTGGTACTGCGTGCTGCTCGTCGCGGAGGTGGTGTGGCCGCGCCTCCGGTACGACGTACGGCGGTGGGCGACGGTCTTCCCGATGGGGATGTCGGCGGTGGCGACCCTCTCGGTCGCGACCGCCCTCGATGTCTTCCGGCTCAAGGGGCCGGGGCAGGTGCTGCTGTGGATCGCGGTGGCGGCGTGGCTCGCGGTCGCGGCGGGCGCCGCCCTCGCCGTCAGGTCCGCGACTCGGAGGTGAGGGCGCCGGTCAGGTCCACAGGACGGCGATGAAGATGTTCGCGACGGTCAGCAGTCCGACGAGACCGAAGAGACCCTTGTCCACCTTCTCGTCGTCCCGCTTCACGTAGACGAGCCCGAGGATCACGATCAGCAGGGCCAGCTTCACACCGATCTTGATGTTGTTGACGGTGTTGCCGTCGGCCTGGTTGAGCCCGACCAGGGCGACGCCGGTGACCAGCATGGTCAGCGCGCCGTGCAGCATCGCGGGCACGAAGCGGGCGGTGCCCCGGCCCATCGCCTTCATCTGCGTGAGGAAGCCGCCGAGGAGCGCGGCGATGCCGATGATGTGCAGGCCGACGAAGAGATGGATGAGTACGTCCATGGGGCCGGAGCCTAATCGCACACCCTGACGCCTCTTCCCACCGGGCTGCCCCTTCGCCCCGCCCCTTCGCTCCCCTCCCTCTTGTCACCGGGCCATCCCGTGTCATCCATAACACCGGGGCCACTCCGGTCGTCCCGGATTTGCCGCATCGGTCATCACCCTGCGTGAAGGCGGTGACGCCAGGCCGGGATATCGGTCGCATAAGGCCATCACGCGGTCCAGTGCGGACAGTTCCGTACATGGCGTTACCAACGCCGCACTCACAGGTTTAGCGTCCTCCCCCAGGTGACCGGATCCCCACCGCCGCCCGGGCCAGGGGCGGCAGTCGGACACCACCGCCGAGAAGGTCCGGCGGCGGCCCGCTCCCCCTGTGTGAGCCGCCGCCGGACGTGTCACCGCTTGACCGCATCCGCAAGAGCGGTCGTACGGAAGGATGTGGGCCCTCGTGGCAGCGCACCGCAAGACCAAGCAGCGCTCGATCGGCGGAAACACGGCCCGCACAGCAGTCACCATCGCCCTCGCGGGCGCGGCGACGGCGACCGGCTTCGACGGGATCGGGCATGCCGACCCCCAGCTGTCCCCGACGCAGGTGAAGGCCAAGGTCGACAAGTTGTACGAGGAGGCGGAGGCCGCCACCGAGAAGTACAACGGCGCCAAGGAGAAGGCCGACAAGGCGGCGGCGCACCTGGACACACTCCGCGACGAGGCGGCGCGCAGGCAGGACCGGCTCAACTCGGCTCGGGACGCGCTGGGTTCGATGGCGGCGGCGCAGTACCGCAGCGGCGGACTCGACCCGGCGGTGCAACTCGCGCTCTCCGACGACCCCGACCAGTACCTGGAAGGGGCCGCGCTCGCCGAGCGGGTCGGCACCCGGCAGTCGGCGGCCGTCGCCGGGGTACGCAAGCAACTGCGCGAGATCGAGCAGCTGCGCGGCGCCGCGCACGTCGAACTGGCCTCGCTCACGTCACGGCAGGCGGAGCTGAAGCAGCAGAAGAAGACGATCAACGGGAAGCTCGACGCGGCACGCCGGCTGCTCTCGCGGCTCACCCCCGAGCAGCGCACCCAGTACGTGGAGCGGGGTTCCGCGGGCGAGCAGCAACACGTCTCGCGCTCCTCGGCCCGCGGACCGGTCCAGGCCGCGCCGTCCGGCACCACCGCGGCGGCGCCCAGCTCCCGGGCCGCGGCGGCCGTCTCCTACGCCTACGCCAAGCTCGGCAGCCCCTACGTCTGGGGTGCCACCGGGCCCGACGCCTTCGACTGCTCCGGGCTCGCCCAGGCCGCGTACCGTTCCGCGGGCCTCTCGCTGCCCCGGACGACCTATGCCCAGATCAACGCCGGCCAGCGGGTCTCCCGCTCCGAACTCCGCCCCGGCGACCTGGTGTTCTTCTACGCGGGGATCACCCACGTGGGCATCTACGTCGGCAACGGGCAGATGATCCACGCGCCGAACCCGTCGGCACCGGTGCGGTTGGCCCCGATCGACGAGATGCCCTTCGCGGGGGCGGCCCGGGTGGTGTGACTCCCCCGCGTCGCTCAGACCAGCCGCCGCGCCGTCGCCCAGCGGGTCAGCTCGTGGCGGTTCGAGAGCTGGAGTTTGCGCAGGACCGCCGAGACATGCGACTCGACCGTCTTGACGGAGATGAACAGCTGCTTGGCGATCTCCTTGTACGCGTACCCCCGGGCGATGAGGCGCAGGACCTCGCGCTCGCGCTGGGTGAGACGGTCCATGTCCTCGTCGACGGGCGGGGCGTCGGTGGAGGCGAAGGCGTCGAGGACGAATCCGGCGAGGCGCGGCGAGAAGACCGCGTCGCCGTCCTGGACGCGGAAGACGGAGTCCACCAGATCCGTGCCGGTGATCGTCTTGGTGACGTACCCGCGGGCGCCGCCGCGGATCACGCCGATCACGTCCTCCGCGGCGTCCGACACGGACAGCGCGAGGAAACGGACCGGCCGCTCGGCGTCGGCCATCAACGGGGCGCAGCGGCGCAGCACTTCGACACCGCCGCCGCCGGGAAGGTGGACGTCGAGGAGGACGACCTCGGGGCGGGTGGCCGTGATGACCGTGACCGCCTGGTCGACGTCCGCGGCCTCGCCGACCACCTCGACGCCGGTCCGCTCGGTCTGCCCGATCTCGGCCTGGACCCCCGTACGGAACATGCGGTGGTCGTCGACGAGCACCACGCGCACCCGCCGCCCGCCCTCGGCGCCGGCCGGTCCGGCCGCGGGGGCGGCGGCTCCGGATGCGGCGGCCCCGGCGGTCTCCCCGGCCGAACCGCCGGACTCCACAGGCTCGTTCGCGTTGCTCATGACGTCTTCTCCACCCTCTCCATCTCCAGCTCGACCTCCGTGCCGCCGTCCGGCACCGCGCGCAGTCGCGCCGTGCCGCCGTTGCGCTCCATGCGGCCGATGATCGATTCTCTGACGCCCATGCGGTCGGCGGGTATCGCGTCCAGGTCGAAGCCGGGGCCGCGGTCGCGGACGGACACGAAGACCGTCCTGCCCTCGACTTCGGCGTAGACCTGTACGGCGCCGCCCTCGCCACCGTACTTGGCCGCGTTCACCATCGCTTCCCGCGCTGCCTGCATCTGCGCGGTCAGCCGGTCGTCGAGCGGGCAGTCGCCGACGACGACGACCTCGATGGGAACGCCGTGCTTGTCCTCGACCTCGGCGGCATGACGGCGGACCGCCTCCGCGAGGGTGTCGGGCTCCTCGTCCTCGTCCTTGCCGCTGCCCTCCGGCTTGTACAGCCAGGCCCGCAGATCGCGCTCCTGGGCGCGGGCCAGCCGCCGCACCTCATTGGCGTTCTCCGCGTTGCGCTGGATCAGGGTCAGGGTGTGCAGCACCGAGTCGTGGACGTGGGCGGCGACTTCGGCCCGCTCCTGCGCGCGGATGCGCATCAGGCGTTCCTCGGACAGGTCCTGGGTCATCCGGACCAGATAGGGGCCCGCGAGGAGCGCTGTGCCGACGAGGACCGCGAGCGCCGCCTGGAGCACGGAGCCGAGGTGGGCCGCGGAGCCCTGGAGGACGAATATCCCGGAGACGCCGGCGGTGACGAGCAGGACGCCCGCCGCGGACCGCAGCAGCGTGAGCGTACGGCGACGGCGGCCGACCTCCACCCAGCGGGCCCGCCGCGCGTTGTCCGCCTGGCGCCAGACCAGGGCGACACCGGCGCCGACCAGGACGGTCGGCCACAGATACGCCTTGGTCCCGCCGCCGAGATTCACATTGCCGACGAAGACCATGGCCACGACGACCATGAGGAGCAGGGCGACGATCTGGCCCTTGTCCGGCTTGCGGGCCACGAGTCTGCGCCGGCCGTCGGGCGAGGTCTCGGTGGTGAACGCCGGCGTACGGCCGGAGCCGACGCCGCCGACGCCGAGCGGCACGAAGAACCAGAACGCGGCGTACAGCAGGGCGCCCAGCCCGTCCGCCATGAACAGTCCGACGAACATCAGCCGCACCCAGACGACGGGCAGCCCCAGATGCCCGGCGAGCCCTCGCGCCACGCCACCGAGCCAGCGTCCGTCGCTGCTGCGGTAGAGCTTGCGCGGGGGCCGCGGGTCGTCGACGGGCATGGCTGCGGCTTCCGGCATGGCATCGATGGTCACACGCCCGGCGGACCAGAGCATCAGGGTCGGCCCCCGAGACTCCCCTGATCTTCGGGAAACCGGCGCTCGAACGGTCCCCGCCCTCCGTCTCGGGGCGGATATCAGGGTTCGGCCAGGGTCATCCCGACTCCCGCAGCGCCGTCCCGCCCGTCACCATGGACGCATGACAGATCAGCAGCACGCGGCGGCGGAGCCGGACTCCGGCTCCGCTCCAGGTGATGAGCCGCGCGCTCACGGGGATCCGGCGACCGCCCGGCCCGGGGAGACGGGCGCCGCCCCCGAGGTGCCGCGCAGGTTCCGGCGCGACCGTCGGCAGAAGATGCTGGGCGGGGTGTGCGCCGGGCTCGGCCGGCAGTGCGACATGGACCCGGTGATCTTCCGGATCGTGCTCGCGGTGCTCGCCGCGACCGGCGGCATCGGCCTCATCTTCTACGGCTTCGCCTGGCTCTTCGTCCCGTACGACGAGGACGAGGAGAACGAGGTCCGCAAGCTACTCACCGGCCGCGTCGACGGCCAGGCTCTGACCGCCGTGCTCTTCGCGCTGGTCGGCTGCGGAGTGTTCCTGTCCATGCTCAACAACGGTGGCGTGCTGACGTTCGCCGGCGTCCTCTCCCTGCTGCTGGCCGGCGCGGGCTACTGGTCGCAGCATCGCGGCGCCACCGACCCGGACCCTTCCCCGAGCTCTCGGCCGCGCTCGAGCCGGGGAAACCCCATAGCCGCCCAGGCCGTCGCCGACGCCCCGCCGGAGGCGCAGGCCCCGCCCGTCCCCGCCTCCTACCCCTCCTGGTGGCGCGACCCGATCGTCAAGGACGGTTCGCACGTCGGCGGCACCGGCTATCTGTGGGGCCCCCAGGAGGCCCGGGACCGGGATGTCGCGGCCGCGCTCAACATCGCCCGCGGCACCTCCCGCCCCGGCCTGGGCGCGGAGCGGGAGCCCAAGCAGCGCGGCCCCCGTCGCATCGGCGGCCGGCTCTTCCTGCTCGCCCTCCTCGCGGGTGGCCTCGGCACGGGCCTGACCTGGCACGACCAGACGCTCGGCACCAGTCTTCAGGCGGGACTGGCCGCCGCTCTCATCGTGTTCGGCCTGGGCATCACCCTCAGCGCCTTCCTCGGGCGCACGGGCGCGGGCACCATCTTCCTGGCCGTGATCACGGCAGGCCTCCTCGCCGCGTCCGCGGCCCTGCCGAAGGACATCAGCACGCACTGGGTGCGGAAGAACTGGACTCCGGCGACCGTGGCCGACGTACGGCCGAGCTACGACCTCGGCACGGGCGTGGGCACCCTCGACCTCAGCCGCCTCGACCTCGCCAAGGGTCAGACGGTGACGACCGACGCCGAGGTGGGCGCGGGCCGGCTGAAGGTGATCGTCCCCAAGGACGCGACCGTGCGGCTCAGCATCGACGTGGGCGTCGGGGACATCCAGTTGCCGGGCGACAACGAGAAGGACGTGGACGTGGAACCGGGCAAGCACAAGCAGGTCACCCTGCCTCCGGCAACGGGCGGCAAGAACGGCGGCATCCTCGATCTCGATCTCCAGGTCGGCGTGGGCCAGGCGGAGGTGGCCCGTGCCACGACATGAGTTCCAGCCCGGAAAGCTGGTGGCGGGCCTCTTCCTCACCGCCGGGGGCATCGCCTACGCCGGGGACGCGGCCGGCTGGTGGGAGACCGAGTGGTTCGCGATCATCCCCGTCGTCGTCATCGGTCTCTGTCTGGCGGGCGCCGCGGCGACCGTGACCCACGCCGTACGCAGACGCCGCGCGGACCCGGGTCCGCGCGGCGTGAGCTCCTAGGGCTGTTCTTCTAGCGGTAGGCCCCGGCGCGTTGCCTGCGCCGGGCCCGTAGGGCCGCGTCCACCGAGAAGACCGAGGCGCCCGCCAGTACGAGGGGGAGCCAGGCCATCAGATAGGCGAGGTCGTTGCCGTAGTAGTACGGGTCGGAGGCCCAGCTCACGGTCAGCCACAGGCTGAGCGAGATGAGCGCGCCGCCGAGTGCGGCGAGGCGGGCCAGCAGGCCGATCAGGGTGCCGATGCCGACGGCCAGCTCGCCGAAGGCGATGGCGTAGCCGAAGCCGACGGGGTTCTTCAAGGACAGGTCGACCAGGGCCGGGATCGCGGAGGAGTCACGGACCGTGCGCATCATGTCGCCGATCGAGCCGGAGCCGGAGGCCTTCATGAAGGCGCTGTCGGTGAGTTTGTCGAGGCCGGCGTAGATGAAGGTGACACCCAGGAAGACTCGCAGTGGCAGCAGGGCGTAACGGGTCGCAGTCTCCCGCCAGTCCCGCCTCTCCTCGAGATACGGGGTGTGAGTATCCGTCCGCATACCGTGAGTCATCGCTCTCCGCCGCCTCTCGCCCGCGTGCCGTTGACCCCTCACCAGACCATACGTACGAACCCGGCCCCCCGCTCATAGCCGGAACCTTTTTCCTCGCCCCACCTCCCCGAACACCCCCCGGGCTGCCCCTCCCCCTCCCCGGCACGGGCGCCCGCCCAAAACCGTCTTTCGCCCCCTCCGCCCCTACCCATCCCGTCCCTGGGGCTTCCACCCCAGACCCCGCTCCTCAAACGCCGGAGGGGCTGGATCCTGCACCCGCAGAGAACAACGTGCCGGGGCCGCGCCCAGTCACGAATCACCCGCAGCCGTCCGCCCACGGGAGGGGCCGTGCCGGTACATCCCTGATGTCCGTCGCTTACGTCCGGATCGAGCAGCGGCTCCCTCACGGACCCACGTCCGATCCAGCGGCGACGGACCGGGATGTACCGGCACG